>JBAPWQ010000001.1:0-7843 GCA_049283795.1 Desulfobacterales bacterium
TTCTGATAAATTCTTTCCAGAGTTTCGTCGTGATAGCGCTTGAGCTGTTCGGCGACAAAAGCGTTCCAGCCCTTGCCGGAGGTTTCGCTCTTGGCCTTGAAATACGAACAGGTCAGGCAGCAGGCGAGCTTTTGGTAAAAATCGTTGCCGATAAAGTTAACGCAATGGGTCTTCGGGACCAGCCAGCACCCCAAATTGATTTTGCCGTGAGCCGGGCAGAGAACATTGGTACACTGCAGCAGTTTCCAGCATGGCTGCGCTCTGGCGGCATCGCGCTGCTCAGGGGAGATGTCAACGAGGTGACTTGCGAGCAATGAACTCACAGTATGGATCTCCCTTGGCACGGCAGAGAGGCTCTGAGGCCAGGAATGTAAAGCAGCCCTCCGGGTAGCTCTCGCCGTAGATTAAATCCATGAATGCGCCGGCCACGCCCCGCAGCATGAAACACTTTCCCGCAACGGCTCGGCCGTAGTCCTCCAGATAGCCCTCGGCTTCATAAGAATTGCCGACCCGGATGACCAGTTCCTCATGCGGAATCAGTTTCTGCACTTTCAGATCACCCCATCCGAACGCAACCGCGACCGCTGCGAATCCCATGATCTGATCTTCCTTGCGGTCTATCATCGGCTTGACGATTTCATCCCACTCCCAGCTGTTGCGGATGCCCTGAAATGTGGCGTAGCCGCACTCCTGAGCGGCTTTTATCAAAAGGCTTTGCGCCTCGGCCCTGCGGGAGGGACCGATTTTTTTCTCGAAATTAAAATTGATCCGGTTATAATACTGCACCGAGAAGAGCGAGAGGTAGACCCCGAAAAGTGGAATGATGCCCTTTGATTCCCTGATCCGGCTGCCCTCCATGACCGCATGAATTATTTTGGTGCCATCGATCGCCACTTAGTGTTCCTCGACGTTGAAAATACATTCCGGATCGCGCATCATCTTGCACTTGATCTCTTTCACCGAAAAGGCCCCGAGCGGCTTGCCGCAGATGGCTGCCAGGGCGCCGGCCAGCCAGCCGCGGGTGAAATGGCAACCGGGGGTATCGCGCCGGCCGTGTTTGGCCAGCCACCCGGTGACATGGTGACTGGAAGAGCTGATGACAAAACCGCCTCCGTCATCGATTGTCTGCGGGTGGATGATGCCCAGGCCGCAGTTCTGGTACATTATGGCGCACATTTCCAGCTTGGATTTGACAGTTTTCATCTCGGGGTATTGGGCCAGCAAGCGGTTCATACTGCGGTACACGGCCTCTTCCGCGGATTGATAGATCAGGCGGATGCCTTCCTGCCCCAGGGTGTCCTCGAGCGTTTTCTGTAAATTAATATTGTAGTGGTGACAATGAATGGCAATGGGTTGGCCCGAGAGAACCACCTGGTTGTCTCGCCGGTCCAGTTCACGTTTCCAGTCAAAAGCGACCATAGGTTGCGGGCCTCGATCCCGATTGCACCATTTAACCGGTTGACACACTCAAATATCGCGGGTTGAGCCTTACATAGGCTTTAAGATAAAGATTTTGGCATGGCCAGAGAGAGGCGGCTGTATGGTAATACGCCAACGACCCACAGCCAAAATCATTATCTTGAAGCCTATGGAACCAATTTGGAGGATCTGAAACCCTATATCACAATAACAAGCGATTGTTAACTGAAGGGCATTTTCGCCTTTACAACGTGTTGCCACATCAAAGGTTTGACAACTCGCCTGACCAGCTTTACCATTGCCGACAAAATTCGATTAGGGATTTTGCCGGCTTCTTTTTACTGGTCATGCCGCTTCAGTCAATAGAATCAAAGGATTTTGCAACGATGACTCAGCCGATAAAACAACCCGCGAAAAAAAAGAGCGCCGTTTTTATGCTGTCGGGATTTCTGGGCGCCGGCAAGACCACTTTGCTGAAGCGCATCCTCGCCTGGGAATCGGATCTTTCCGACACGGTGGTTTTGGTCAACGAATTTGGCGATGTGGGCGTTGACGGCGACCTGCTAAAAAAATCCGGTTCGGATGTCGTCGAACTCACCAGCGGGTGTATTTGCTGCACCCTGAGCGCCGACTTGCAGCAGTCTCTGACACAAATCTGGGAAAAGTACCGGCCCCGCCGCATCTTCATCGAAGCCTCCGGGGTTGCCGACCCGTCTGCCATCCTGCCCGTTCTAAGCGATTCGAGGCTCGCCGGGGTGATGAAACTGGAAAAAATAGTCACGGTGCTGGATGCCGATTTCTGGGAAGCCCGTGAAAATTTCGGGCGGTTGTTTTACAATCAACTCGAGACCGCGCACCTGATTCTGTTAAACAAGGTCGACCAGGTGGACGAGAGCATGATCCCCACTTATCTGGACGAGATCCATGCGGTGATTCCCGGCTGCCAGGTCGTTCCCACCATTCACTGCAACATCGATCCGGCAACACTCTGGTCGCCGGCTGCCCCCAAGGCGGTGACGCTCAAGCCGATGCATCTGTTCAACGAGGTCGCCGTGAACGCCCGTGGCGACCACCACGACCACGGCCAACCGGTGTCGGCCAGCAACTTCGTGACGTTTTCATTCGAAGACCCCCGCACAATGGACAGGGAGCGTTTTTTGAAATTTATCGAGAGGCTACCGTGGGAGGTGTTTCGAATGAAAGGACCGGTAAGGTTCTCCGATCGCACCGAAATCGTCAATTTTGTCGGTGGTAAAGGCGAGTGGTCCGAATGGGACGGCGAATCGGCGACACGGCTGGCGTTTATCGGATGGAATGTGAACTCCGACGAGATTCTGGCGCAAGTGGGCCGCTGCGTTCTTTAGTGCCTTTGCGCGCTGTATAAATAATTGCCCCGACCTATACCGCCGCATTAAATATCATTCCGGCATTGGCCTCGCTTAAGGCCGTCGAGACACCTCGAAGATGACGCGACACTAGCAGCAGCATTTGTACAGCCGCAGCAGCCTTTCGTCCATGTCAAAATAAAATTTCATGAACGAGGACCCGTCCCACCGCGTTCTGACGCCGTGCAGCGTATCGGCCAGCTCTATCGTGCTGCGCAGATGGGTGATCATGACCAGCTGCGTCTGGGCGGACACGTCCTTGAGAAAGGCCTGCATCGATTTGTGATGCGTGTAATCCAGGGACGGCTCGACCTCATCCAGCAGGTAAAACGGATTGCGCAACTGATCGAACACCGCCAGTTTCAGGGCCAGGCTGGTAATGGCCTTCTCTCCACCGGAGAGCTGGTGGGCGCGTCGTACCCGATTGCCCGGCAGGGTGACCACGATCTCGAGGCCCTTGTCACCATTGCGGGACAACAGGTCCAGGCTGACCTCGGCCTGCGGGATGAGATAGGTCATGTACCGGCAGAGGCTGTCGGCGATCCGGCTCTTCAGGGGCCCGGAAAAACTGTCGGTGGACTCGAGTTCGAGCAGTGCGCGGATTGTTTCCAGCCGAACTTCCGGATTTTTAAGAAGAATATCGTTGATCTGCTCTTGCCGAATAATCGTTTTCAACGCGTGGTTCAAATTGAGGGCGGCTAATTTTTCGCGGTAAACCGTCGCCGCCTGCGGTTGGTCATCGACGAAAAACCGGTCGACGCCGCTTTTGTCGATCTCGCGGCGAAGTTTGATGGCCGGGGCGTTGTTCTTGCTGTCGTGCTTGAAGGTCAACTCCACGGATGCGCGGCTTGCCGGCGGGTAATCCTTGCTTCCGGCAAAAAACAGCTCTTCAGGGCGGTAGCAGCGGATACGCTCGAGATCGTTTTCGCCCAGGGCCCACACGATGGCATCCAGGATGTTCGACTTACCGACGCCGTTGTTACCGATGATAACGCTGATGCCGGGTTGAAAGCTCATGTTGGTTTTTTCCGAAAAGGATTTGAATCCTTCAATCGTCACATCTTCAAGGTACATGTCAGCCGTCCTGATTTTTGTGTTGATGCCGCCGGCGGATTTCCGCGATCAGCTCCTCTTGCATCGGAATTAAGGACTCGTAAACCAGCTCCCCGTCCAGGGCGACGCTCGGCAGCGACTTGGCCTTGAGCTCCTTGAAACGCTGCACGCCCTCACGGGTGCGCATATCCCACTCATTGACCTCTATCAGCTGCTTGATGTCTTCCGGTAAAACCTTTACCGATTCCGCCATATAGACGCAAGCCACTCATTGATTGAAATCCGTCAAAAGCACATCCACGACAACTAACTGGGCCATCTCACCCCCCCAATGGCAGTTTGGTGAAAACAATTCGGCCGTCGGCGGATTGCAGGAGGCCCCCGGCGGCCTCCGGACCGGATGACGGACCGACGCTGATGAAATCCTTGCCGCCGACATGCCAGTGCCCCCACATGTGCCGCTGGCCGAACAAAACGACATCGGCGCGAAATTGGGGCGTCATGGCTTCCAGCGCCGGGAAAACAGATTCGTCCCGCATAAAATCCGTCAGCCCGCAGACCATGTTCATTTCTAGGGCATAGGGTTCGTAGTCCGAATATCCGGGAAGCCCTTGAATAAACGCCCCATAAAACGCCAGGCAATCTTTATTGCCGACGAGAAAGCTCAGGACCTGGGGCAACCGGACAAGCCGGTCCCGGTCCTTCTGGTCGAGGGGCGGGTATGGCGGGAGTTCCGCGCCATTGGCATAGTTCCAGTCATTTTGCCCCTGGACCGCCTGAATTTTTAGTTTTGAAATTGATTTAATCGTTTGCCGGTTTTGCGCTGACGTACCGGTCAGATTGCCCAGGCAGACGACGGTCTCGACGCCGGCGGCGGTCAGGGTGTCGACCAGTTTGTTCAACGCCAGGGAGTCGCCGTTGACGTCACCGATGAGACCGATTCGAGCCTTCGGAACGGGATCTTCAGCCAGCAGAAAGGAGCTTGCCGGAGACAACCGGCCGTTTGCGACCGCCTTGATCGCGGACGCCAGCTGATCGGCGCACGACGTGCCGTTGCGGCAGTCTATTCCCTTTACGAGCCGCAGGACGTCATCCAACTGTTGACCCGCAAGGAGCCGGTTCACGAGTTGGGCGTTGCCGGGACAGCCGCCGCCGACAAATCGAACATCGGAAAGCACGCCCTGATCGATTTGAAAATGAATTTCGGGCGGACAGACCCCTTGGGTTTTATAGACGTAGCGCTGGTTTTTGAGATTATCGGTCATTCAAGCAACAAGCAACCGGATGACAAATTGACATCAAAAAACGGACATCGAATCCATTCCCTCTTCGTGTCCTGCAGGTCGAAACTTTTTATTTCTACTAAAGGCGCCGGCAAAGAAAAATCGTCCAATAGTTGATTTTTCAAACCAATGAAGGTGGTTTTTGGAGGGGCCCCGCACGGGAAGGGGCGATTAACAAAAATCGACGGGGATCGCATTGTGAAACGGGCGGTCAAGTCGGTCCGGTTTTGCATGGGCGACTGGTCTGTTTCTTGTGATTCTTGTCATCGATAATAGGATGCTTATAGTTCCCACATGCGTTATGGGAATTTTGTATCACTCATGCGACAGGAGGTAAAAATGGATTGGAATCGCGATTTCGCAAATTATCTGGATGAAGAGGGGATCAAGGCCATTCAGGAGTTGGAAAAGGAAACCGGGACGGTTATCATGGCCTATCCGACGCCGCCCGCTCCGGCCAGTTTGGACAAAACGAAAAAACAAAAGCTCGAGGCCCTCGAAAAAAAGCTGTGCGTCCGATTGGTGGCCTATGAAGGCCACTCGTAGACGACACATTACTTACAACTGATGGCCGACAATCGCTTGTCCGCTCCCTGCAGACGCTTGCGGGGAGTTTTTTGCACAGAGTGATCGAGTCGGGCCCTTTTTTCTTATCCGATTGATATCACAGTCGAAAATATATTGCCGTCGTCAATGCTGCGGATTTTTTGAGACAGGCCGTGCGGTCCGGGGTTTAAAAAAAGACCTCGGTGTAGAGATGTGAACCGGCATAGCGCTCGTCAATCATGTGGGTCACATCCTTGATCATTTTTTGCCATCCACAAAGATAAAAGTCATAGCTTCCCGGTCTCAGGTGCTGCACGAGCATGTCAACCATCTTGCCGTGAAACAGGCTGCTGGCGACAGGGTCCGCATCTGAGGTATCCCATACCACCTGCAGGTAGTCACGGGCGGTTTTTCTCAAAAGATCCTGATAATAGAGTTCCGCCGTGCGGCGGGCGCCATGCAGCAGAGTGAAATCCTTCACGCCCGACCGGGCAATTGACGCAAAGGGGGCAATGCCGGTATCGGTCGCGATAAAGACCGGCGGCCGCGGGGACGGTGAAAGAGTGAAATACCCATGGGGACCGCTGAACTCGAACTTATGTCCGATGTCAGCCGACGCGAGAAAGGAAGAGACATAGCCTTTCTCGATGAAGTTGGCGCACAGCAACACTGTCGGGTCGTCGGGCGCCGAGACCAGCGAGTAGTATCTCTTTTGATCATTGTAGACCAGCCGAATGGTTTGACCGGGTTTGAAAAAAAAATCGGGCGGGCGCCGCAATTCAATCTCAAACGCACTTTCCGACAGCCATCTGCGATTGATGAGTTCGGTCGTTTTGATTGCCGGCAGTTTAGGCGGCATCTGCTGGTTGTTGTCGCCTGGCACAGTGCATTCTCCCCTCAGCCTGGTGGTCATAGGATTCAAGATAATGGTTTTGGCTGTGTCATCGGTCGTTGGCGTATTACAATGCAGGCGCCTCCAGCTGGCCTTGCCAAAAACTTTATCTTAAAGCCGATAGACTCAGTCTTCATTTAATACCGCCAGATTTAGCGGGTCAATCGTCCAAAGGACGATTTACATAACCCCTTCTATCGATTACCATCCCTTCCTGCACTTCTGATTTTTTGCTCGTGCCCATCCGTCAAAAACCCTGGAGTTGAGCAATGCACATCACCGAAGGCATCATCACCGGCGGCGCGGCTGTGGCGTACACCGGCGCGGGACTATTTTTCGTCGGCTGGGGGGCTGCACGAATGAAAAAGTTTATTGCCGCTTTTCCCGCTAAAAAACCGCTGTTGGGTATGGGCGGCGCCATCATCTTTTTCATTTCGCTGATTCCCATTCCGGCCTTCACAGGCACCTGTTCCCATCCGTGCGGCACGCCGTTGATCGCCATTTTGCTGGGGCCGCTGATCGGCGTGGCCCTGACCGGCGTCAGCCTGTTTCTGCAGGCCGCTTTTTTCGCGCACGGCGGTTTCAGTACCTGGGGCGCGAACGTGATCGCGCTGGGCGTATGCGGTGGCTTCTTCGGCTGGAGCGCCTTTAAAATTTCCATGAAAATCGGCCTGCCGCTCTGGGCCGCCGGTTTTGCCGGGGGCTTGATTGGCGACGTGATGGTTTATGCATCATCCGGTTTTATTTTGGGAACTTCCCTGCTGAGCGCTCCGGATCCGCAGTACTCCCTCGGAGGGTATCTGGCCGCGATTTACGCTGCCTACCTGCCGACGCAGCTGCCCATCGCCGTTGGTGAAATGATCGTGACCGGCATGGCCCTTCAGTATGCTTACCGACAAAGGCCGGAAGTGCTTGAAGAACTCGGTGTGGTTCACCGCAAACTGATGAATACGGCCACCGGAAAGATCTTTCTTTTATTGTGTCTGTGCCTGCCATTTTTGCTGGTATTGTTTTCAGCGGCACCCGGGCCGGTCTTCGGGACCGAAAATGAGTCGAGGCCCTTGCCTGCGGCGGTGGGCTCGTCCAATGACGGGCGATCTTCCGATGCGGGTCGATTTTCCGGCATGGACGAATCCGTAAACGAAAAATTGGCCGAAGACGCCGGCCGAGTGGCCGGAAAACCCTATATCGACACGGAGAACATGGGCGATTTATGGAACCTGCTGCTCCTTTCAGCCGGCGGCGTGTGCGGGTTTATTCTCGGC
>JBAPWQ010000002.1:0-1728 GCA_049283795.1 Desulfobacterales bacterium
GTCCCTCTTCTTTGGCCTTGGACCGGATAAGTTTAACCAGCGGCTCATCAACACCGTGAATCGTTATTGATTTCTGCAATGGATTTTTCCTGTTCATACGTTGGTTCATATTGTGGTTCAACTTTGATTAATTTTAGTTCAACGCCAATGACATGTCAAGGTAACTTCTCACTGAACATAATGAACGAAACCACTTGAAATAGGCTAATTGGCGGCTGAACGGAAACCCTTTCCTCCTTGATATATAGCTCCCTCCCCCAGCCCCTTCCGCCATGGAGGGGGGTTTCCTTGCAGACAATGATTAAACCGTGAACTGCCTGCTGCCGTTGACTTATGCCGGTAGCAGCAGCAATCCCAGGATGAAAACGATGGCGCTGGCGACGAGCACCACCATGGTGTAGCCGACGATCTCCCTGGCCTTGAGGCGCGTGATGCCGAGCAGGGCCAGGGCCCAGAAGGGTTGGAGCATGTTGGTCCACTCGTCGCCGTAGGCAACGGCCATGATGGTCTTGTCGATGGAAAAGTTGAGGCTCTGCGAGGCCTGCACCATGATGGGCCCCTGGACCGCCCACTGGCCGCCGCCGGAAGGCACGAACAGATTCACCAGCCCCGCGCTCAGAAAGGCGAAGAGCGGGTAAGTCACGTCGTTGGAGATGGCGACGAACCAGCCGGCGATGACGGCCACCAGACCCGAGAACTTCATCATGCCCATGATCCCGGCGTAAAAGGGAAATTGAATGATGATGCCGGCGCAGGCCTTGGCACCCTCGCCGACCGCCCGGATGTAGTTGATCGGCCGGCCCTGCAGGAGAATGCCGACGAAGAGGAACGTGAAGTTGACGATGTTCAGGTCGAGGCTGAACCCCTTGGTCGCAAAGTAGTAAATGACGTACACCAGGCCGACCACGCCGATGATCCACGAGATGATCCGGCTGTTTTCGATCCTGTCGGCCATGACCATCTCTTCGCGTTTCAGGACCGTCGGCACGCTTTTAATCACGAGGTCCGGATCGACATCCACGATCGTCTGGATCGACTTTTCACCCGCCGGAGCCATCAGCATGCAGACCAGCGGCACGAGCAGGATCAAGGCGATGGACACAACGATGTTCATCGGACTGAACAGGGTCTGGCTCGAAGGGATGATCCCGATCTGGGCTTCCAGGAAATGGCCTTTCGTGGCCACCAGCAGCGGGGCGGATGCCGAAAGCCCGCCGTGCCAGGTGAGAAAGCCGGCATAACCGGCCGCACCGAGCAGCGGGTAGTGCATCGGTATGTTGCGCTGGTGACCGCTGCGGCCGACTTCCCGGGCCATGAGCGCGCCGATGATGATCCCCAGGCCCCAGTTGATCCAGGAGGCCATCGCGGCGACCAGCCCGACGAGGAAAATGGCCCCCGCCTGGTGTTTGGGTATCCCGGCCAGCTTTTCGATCATTTTACGCATGATCGGCGAGGTCGCCAGGGCATGACCGGTAACGAGTATCAGGCACATCTGCATGCCGAAGGACAGCAGGGTCCAGAAACCATCGTACCAATGCTTGACCATCTCGAACGGCCCGGTCTTGGTGAAGATCAGGCCCAACAGGTAGGTCAGGAACGTCAGCATGATGGCAAAGAGCATCGGATCGGGCATCCACTTGCATGCCCAACGGTCAAAGGCGGCTCCCATGGCTCGAATCATCTTTTTCTCCTCCCCTCTTTATGTTTGGTTGTCCGGGGCGTGCCGAC
>JBAPWQ010000003.1:0-4262 GCA_049283795.1 Desulfobacterales bacterium
GATCGAACCGGTTAATTGATTAATGAAGATATCCAGAATGATACCGCAACGCCGGTAATATAGGCTTTAAGATAAAGGTTCTGGCGAGGCCAGAGTAAGGAGGCTGTAAAGTCACACGGCGACGACCGACACCAGCAACCAAAATCTTTATCTTGTGGCCTATAGATTCATTTTCCTGAACTAACGGGCCAACCGGCCCAACCGGCAAACGGGCCAACCGGCAAACCGGCAAACCGGCAAACGGGCCAACCGGCTAACCGGCTAAACCGGCACAACCGCCGCCGCCGGCGGCCGCATCGCTGATTTCCTCATCGGTCAGGTAGCAGGCGGGGTCAGGGGCCCACACATCGCCGCTGACCGCCTCGGCCCGCACCCTGAAATTTCCGCCGCAGACGTCCAGCCAGCGGCAGCCGGCGCAGCGGCCCGTGATATGGTTTTTCTTCTCTTTCAGGCGTCTCATCAGCGGTTCGGAGGTGTCGGTCCAGATTTCGGAAAACGGCCGGCGGGTGACGTTGCCGAAGCTGTGGTGGCGCCAGAACTGGTCGGCATACACCTCGCCGTCCCAGCTCACGCAGCCGATGCCGCGGCCGGAACTGTTGCCCTCGTTCATCTCGAGCAGCTCTAACACCTCGGCCGCCCGGGCGGGGTCCTCTTTTAAAAGGCGCAGGTACAAGTAGGGGCCGTCGGCGTGATTGTCCACCGTCAGGACTTCCTTGGGCTTGCCCTTCTCGTGCAGCAGGCGGGTGCGGTCGATGATCAGATCGACCGCCCGGCGGGTCTCGGCATGGCTCAGGTCGTCGGCCACCAGCTTCGAGCCGCGACCGGCATAGACCAGGTGGTAGAAGCAGACGCGCGGGATGTCCATCTCTTCCAGCAGATCGAAGATGGCCGGGATCTCGTCGACGTTGAACTTGTTGACCGTAAACCGCAGGCCGACCTTGATGCCGGCGGCCTGGCAGTTGCGGATGCCTTCCAGCGCCGCGGCGTAAGCGCCGGCGACGCCGCGGAAGCGGTCGTTGATGGCCTGCATGCCGTCCAGGCTGATCCCCACGTAGGAAAGGCCGATTTCCTTGAGCGTCCGCGCCACCGCGGCGGTGATCAGGGTGCCGTTGGTGGAAATGACCGCCCGCATCCCTTTTTTGACGGCGTAACCGGCCAACTCGGGCAGGTCCCTGCGGACCAGCGGCTCGCCGCCGGAAAACAGCAGCACCGGCACGCCGAAGCCGGCCAGATCGTCGATCAGCTCGCGGCCCTGGGCGGTGGTGAGTTCGTTGGCAAACGACCGGTCCTCGGCATGCGCATAGCAGTGGACGCAGTTTAAATTGCAGCGCCGGGTCACGTTCCAGACCACCACCGGCTGCTTGTCGGCCGAAAACTGCAGCAGATGAGAGGGCAGGCGCGCGGAGTGGCGCCCGTACCGCAGGGCATCCGAGGGCTCGACGGTCCCGCAGTAGAGTTTTGATATACCGATCATGGTTTCGGGTATCCGTTCAGGGGTTGATTAATCTGTTAGACCTTCAGCCATGCCGATGGTCCGGGCTATGCTGTGCCGGTAGGTAAGTGCGTATAACCCGCCCACTGCGCTCGAAACGCAAAGATCGCAGAGAAAAATTAAGCAAGCCCTCAGCGGGTTCAGCGTCTGCGGTGAAATTGTTATCTAGTGCCCATCCGTGTTCTTTTTTCAGGAACTGATGAGTTTCCGATCCAGAAATGAGCAAATTTTCTGCAAGTTCAAGGAAATCAAGGAATTGCGCGGAGGCATACTGCTGTATGCCGCACAAGCGATTCCGCGGATTGACGCCGAAATTGCGGAAAAGGGCCATTTCTGGACGGAAACTATCTATGGTAGGGTCACCGCGGTCGCCAGACTGTTGCGGATAAAGGCTTCCGGATTCAGCAGCGCTTCGCGATTGATGAAAAACCTGTTTTTGCCGGTTTTTTCCCGTACCAGCTTCAATCCGTGTTCGAAGTCGGCATTGAGTTTTTTATAGATGTCATCCAAGTGCATATCAGATGCCACGAACTTTTCAATGATAAAATCGATGGCATCCTCCTCCAGCACCATGTTGACGTCGTGGTTCTTGAAGAAGTAGAGTTCGATTTTCTTGACATCGTCGTAGTAGGAGCGGATCTGGCGGATGGCCGTCCCCACGTCCACGATGTGACGCGAATAGCAGTTCGCCACGAGGTCGATGCGCGCGGCGGTCATGGTCAGGCTGTAATTTTCCGCCGGCCGGCCCGTGTTCGACCGCAGGTAGTCCTTGATAAAGGCCCGTTCGCGGCGACTCAGCTCCTCGAACGTCTCCTGCCGGTCTTTGCCGTCATCGGCCGCCGCGGTCATGGCGGCCAGCACGTCGTCGGGTTCGTGGATGACGCGCGCGGTGACCGGAAATTGCCGAATGCCGGTCGAGGGCAGTTTGCGTTCGAAGGGCAGCAGGGCGCCTTCCACCGCGCTGACCAACCCCCGGGCGCCCGTGTTTTCTTCGTATGCGGTCTTGGCCAGCAGTTTCAAGGTTTCTTCATCGAACTTGATGTCGATGCCGTAGGCGGCGAAGTCGAGTTTCTTGCCGAGCATGATCGGATTGTTCGGGTTGTGGAGGATCTCGAACAGATCGTTTTCGGTCAAATTCTCGAAAACGGCGCGGACCGGCAGGCGGCCGACGAACTCCGACTCGAACCCGTAGGCGATCAGGTCTTCGCTCCGGACGTGCCGCAGGATGTCCAGGTCCTCGGTGACATTTTTCAGCGGGGCCCCGAAACCGATGCCCTTTTCGGTGAGGCGCCTGCGGATGATGGCCGGCAGGTCGCCGAAGGCCCCGCTCATGATAAAAAGGATGTTTTTGGTGTTGATGACCCGTTTTTGCTGCCGGCCGGTTTTACGGTAGCGTTCGATTTCCTGGATCATCGCCACCGGGTCGTGGGCGACCTTCAGATCGACGTCGGTTTCCTCCATCGGCTTGAGCAGACCACGCTGCACGCCGGTGCGCGAGACGTCGGCCCCGATGTGCTCGCGGCTGCCGGCGATCTTGTCGATTTCATCGATATAGATGATGCCGCACTGGGCCAGCGCGATATCGTCATCGGCTTCGCGCACCAGATCGCGCACGAGGTCCTCGACGTCGCCGCCGACATAACCGGTTTCACTGAATTTGGTGGCGTCGCCCTTGACGAACGGCACGCCGATTTTTTCGGCGATCAGCTTGATGATGTAGGTCTTGCCGACACCGGTCGGGCCGAGCATCAAAACGTTGTTCTTGATGCCGCCGATCATCACGTCCTTCGCGTCGGCCGGCCGGCCCTGGGCGTGTTTGATGCGATTGAAGTGGGTGCAGATCTTCGTGGCCAAAATGGCCTTGGCCCGGTCCTGTTTGACGATGTACTGGTCCAGGTAGGCGATCAGGTCTTCGGGCAGCAGATTGAAATTGATCTTGTGGGTGGTCGCGGCAGTGGATTCCGGTTTCTCCGCCGCCAGGGGTTGGTGCAGCATGACCGGCGAGATGATTTTAACCGTGTCCTTGAATTTCTTGGAAAGAAACTCGCTGATTTCCTTTTCGATTTCCTTGGGATCGGGCATTTTTTCGGTGTGCGGTTTCATAACGGGACCAGTATAATCACCTCCGCCCGGTTTTGCAAATGGGGCAGTTGGGCCGGTTGGGTCGGACGGTTCCGGGTGCTTGCGCGATCGGGGGCGAATCGACAGGAAGGGCGGGCACAGAGGCCCGCCCCTACAGGGTTGTGGGGGTTTATAGCACGCGGTAACCACGGACAATCCAAACGTAACCGGTTCAACCGACCTAACCGACTCAACTGACCCAACTGACCCAACCGACTCAACCGACCCAACCGACGCAACTGCATTGACAGAGCCGCAGCGTGCGGATATGAACCACATACGTGCGTGAACAATCAAACCGGTAAAGGGGGTCAATATGATCAAACGGATTCTTGCAGCGGCAATCGTGGTGACAGTCATCCTGTCGGTTCTGGGGGGCGTCGGGTCGGCCCGGGCGGAAAAAGCGATCAAGGTCGGCATCGTGGACTGTTACACCGGGCCGGCCAGCACTTACACCAATGACGTGCGCGATGCCTTCAAGCTGGCCGCCGACAAGATCAACGCCTCCGGGGGCGTCATGGGGCGCAACATTGAATTTGTGACCCGCGACAGCAAGTTCAAGGTCGATCTGGGCCTGGCAGCCGCCAAGGAGTTGATCCTGCGCGAAAATGTCGACATCCTGATGGGCACCATCAACAGTGCCCTGGCC
>JBAPWQ010000004.1:0-1739 GCA_049283795.1 Desulfobacterales bacterium
TTGATCAGGCACACGCCCATGACGGCGCAGTTGGTGGTGATCAGCGGCAGAAAAATGCCCAGGCCGGCATAGAGCGCCGGGATGCTTTTCTTTAAAAACATTTCGACGAATTGGACCAGGGAGGCGATCACCAGAATGAAGGCGATCGTGCGCAGGTACTCGAGTCCGAATTTTTTCAGGACATAGGTGTCGACCAGCCAGGTCATGGCGCCGGCCAGCACCAAAACGAAGATAACCGCCATGGCCATGCCGGTCGCGGTCTCCATTTTCTTGGACGTCCCCAGAAACGGACAATTCCCCAGATACTGGGCCAGCAGGATGTTGTTGATCAGGATGCAGCTGATGGCAAGAACGAGGTAGTCGGTCATGGGAGATCTCCTATTTTTTACCCAGCAGGTTCATGACGCACAGCATCAATCCGAGGGCCATGAAGGCGCCGGGGGCTTGAATGGCGAACTCGAAAGGCTGAAACGAGGGCCCCATGATCTGGATCGGCTTTTCCCAGATGGTCAGGGTGCCGCTGCCCAAAAGTTCGCGAATGGCTCCCAGGGACGCCAGCGCCAGGGTAAAACCGATGCCGATGCCCAGGCCGTCGGCGGTGGAGGCGATGATCCCTCTCTTCGACGCAAAGGCTTCGGCGCGGCCGAGGAGGATGCAGTTGACCACGATCAGGGGAATGAAGATCCCGAGCTTGAGAAACAGCGGGTAGGTGAAGGCCTGCATCACCAGTTCGACGACCGTCACGAAAGTGGCGATGATGATGATGAAGCACGCGATCCTGACCTTGGAGGGGATGATTTTGCGCAGCATCGAGACCAGGATGTTCGAGCAGACCAGCACGAAGGCGGTCGCCACGCCCATGCCGATGCCGTTTTCGACGGTCTTGGTAACGGCCAGGGTGGGGCAGAGACCCAGCACCAGACGAAACGGCGGCACTTCCTCCCATAGACCCTTGGTAAATTCTTGTACGAGTGTTTTGGCCATCTTTATCTCCCATGTCTACTTGGAAAAAGTCTTTGCCTTATCGACAATCTCGGGTTTGAGCTTCGCAAATATTTTACCGGCTTCCGTCAGCGCCGCCGCCACACCGCGCGAGGTCACCGTGGCGCCCGAGAGGGCGTCCACCTGCCCGCCGTCCGGCTTCACCTTGAAGGTCTCCTCGATCGGCTGGCCGGGAAACTGGGCGGCAAAGGCGGGATCGGTTTTGGCGCGCGACCCGACGCCGGGAGTCTCGCTGTGAGTGGTGACCCCGACACCTGAGATCTTGCCGTCATCGAGATTCACTCCGACCATCAACCCGATGTCGCCGCCGAAACCTTTTCCGGAACTCTCAAAGGCCACCATTTTCGGCTTGCCGTCGAACACGCCCACGAAAAAGCTGTGTTCGATGTTGCCTTCCTTGAGTTTGAAGCGATCGGTGATCGGATCGTTGGCGGCGCCCTTCAGGATGGCTTTAATGGCGGGACCTTTCACGAACGTGAGCTGCTGCACTTCGATCTGTTCTTTGGTGTTGTCCTTGACATAGGCGAGCAGGCCACCCGAAACGAAGCTCAAGACCGTGAGAACGACGACCATTTGAATCATTTCACGCATCTTAGACCACCTTTCCTACCGCCTGGGGCCGGATTTTGTCGACCAGGGGTTGAATCAGATTGATGACGAGAATGGCGTACAGCACCCCATCGGCATATACGCCGATATTGCGGATCAGCACGGTGACGATGCCGCCCGCCGCACCA
>JBAPWQ010000005.1:0-20411 GCA_049283795.1 Desulfobacterales bacterium
CGTATACCCAGATCCGACCGTTTTCTTCGGAAGTGGTCGGGGGGCCGCACTTCTGCTGAAACTCAAACTGCTGATCGCCGATTTCGGCGATAACGTCGCCGCAGTTCATGTTTGATTGGTCATCAAGGGCATAGGCTGCGGAAGCTGCGCCTATCAGCACCATCAAAGCGATCAGCGAAGGTAAAACGATGCCGATGTCTCTTTTTTTCATTGTCGTTTCTCCCATGGTTAGCCTGCGCGAAGCAGAAAGGGCAGCCGTAACCTGATGCAGCGGTGCGACTGCCCTTGATCCGCCTTGGTGCCAGGGCACGGTTATTTGGCGAATCGGGCCACTGTTTCGCGGAGTTCGGCCGATCCGGGATTGCTGACCGAATGCGTTACCAGAATGTCGACCGGCGACACCGGTTTGCCGAAATACGCCGCGTTCCACTCGTCACGTATCGCAACGACCGAGCCGTCCAGGGCGAGACCCGCGAAGGCCCCCTGCGCTCGCGAAAAAGAGAAAATATCGGCCACGACATTCGACTTTGCCCCGACCCCGACCGGCCCGGCTGCGATCGATGTGTCGCCGCCGAGTTTGACCGAAGTGGTGAGCAGTTTGTCCACGGCCTTTTGAGTCCTCAGCATCATGATCACCTCCGCCGCCTCGCCGCCGATCTGCAGCCCGAAGCTGACCGATCCGATGGAGTAGAACGCCGGCTGGCTCCACTGCCCTTTCTTCGCATCATTGACGATCAGCACGCCGCTGCCGCCTGAGCCGCCGAAAATAAACCCGGCCTTGAGCAGGCTTGGAACGATCAAAACACCCTTGGCCTCCTTGAGGTGTTCCTTCAAAAAGCTCATATTCGGATCGGACATGAAGCTCTCGAAAGTTATGCGGGCCTTGTCCACGAGCAGCTGTTCCTCGGAGGCTAGGGCCGGGGAGAGCAGGACGCTGAAAAAAGTGCCGACAACAACGGCATAAACGAGAATCAGAGAGTGGTGACGGTGTTTTTGCATCTTAACCTCCTTTAAGTTCAGAATTTCAATTGAAATGGGGGTGAAGGCCACTGTCCGATGACTCACTGGACCCGGGCCTGCGTGTGGTGTGCAAAAATACAGCAGTCGCAACGCCTGTCAAGTGACCGGCTTTCCCCAAGGACACCCTGTGGCCGAGCGGTCCGCTCAAAGCTCGTCTCCGGCTTGACAACGGCTCTCTGTACGGGTGGGTTGGCCAAAGGCGCTCTTTTCTTCGGCTTCAGGCGCCATCTGGACAAGATCGCGTCGATGCTTCATCGATTTGTTTCACGACTTGGCTTCTTCTTCGGCCTTTTCGTATTGCTGGAAAAGCTTATCCATTTCTTCGTCGCTGCACAGCTTTTTCAAATGCCCGAAGACATCTTTTTCTTCTTCCTGGATGTGATGCCGGTTCAGTTCATCCAGTACCTTGGCCTTGGCCTTGAAAATGTCGCTCTTCGTTTCGAGGTCCATGAGTTCACGCAGGACGAGCTTGGCCACGTGATGCTCCTGCAGACCCTCCAGACCGTCGTCACGCGCTTCCTCGTCGTCGGATTCTTTGAGGCGCGGAAAGATAGAAGCCTCCTCGCCGACGATATGCGGGTACAGAGACTCATAGAACTGCTTGCGCAGGCGCTCCCGTTCGTCCGGTTCTTTGGCTTCACTCAACTTTTTGCCAAGGTTCTTCTGTTCTTCGTGATCTTTGCGGAGATGCTCTAAAAATTCGTGTTCGCTCATAAGTTTCCTCTCTTTCTTTCATGAATTAATGGAATTCGACTTTGGGTCTAAAGGTGCCCGGCCTCACCGTGGCCGCTTCACCAGGCCCGCTATCAGCGCGATGACGAAGATGACGATAAAGACAAAGAAGAGGATCTTTGCAATGCCCGCAGCTGCGGAAGACACACCGCCGAAACCGAATATGGCCGCGATGATGGCGATAACCAGGAAGATGACAGCCCATTTCAACATGTGACGGATCTCCTTTCGGGTTTACGGGTAAAGGGTGAAAATGCTGGCTCACCGTAGCGTTTCGTTTTTTTTGATCCAATAGTGTGCACACCGTATTTGAGGGAATTTTGGACCCTATCCGGATCCGGCAGCTACAGACCTTAAGATAAAGATTCTGGCTGTGGCAGCGGTCGTGGACGTATTACACAATAGCCGCCTCCCTCCGGCCGAGCCAAAATCATCATCTTGAAGCCTATATGAGGGAAAAAGCGCCGAGAAAAACGGGGATGGAAAACAGGGATTCCACGTGGATCAGGATCGCTTGACTCGATCCCGGTCACCCGCGGGGCGAAGACTTCCGAAGGCGAGCCGGGAGGTTTTTCCCCGACCCGTGATTCACCAGGAGCATCCCCAGTCCGACCATGCCAAGCGCCAGCAGCAGACGCGCGGTGATGACTTCATGGAGCATCAAAACGCCACTGACCGTTATGCCGAAGACCGGCACGAAAAACGTGAAGGCATGCAGTAGACTTACCGGGTAGCGGTGGACCAGTTCGAACCAGAAGATGAAGCTTATCGAGGCGACAACGATGCATTGGTAGAAAAGCGAGATGCCGGTTAAGACGGAAAATCCTGATATCAGCGGATCTTCCAAGGCAAAGCTGAGACCGAGCAGCAGCGGTGCGGAGAAGAACAATTGAAAAAATACCGCCTGCAGCGGCTGCGTCCGGCCGGTGAGGTAACGTTTGACGTAGAGGGTCGTGGCAGCCCACAGCGCGCCGCCCGCCAGCGCCATCAGATCCCCCTTCAACATCGTACCGGTTCCGGCACCCAGGTTTCCGGCAAACAGCAGTGCGACGCCGCTGAACGCTACGCCGAGGCCGATCCCCTTGCCCCAGGTCAACCGGTCGCCTACGAGAAAGAAATGCGCTCCCAGCGCCACAAAAAAAGGGGCCGTGTACACCAGCAGGTAGGTCCGGGATGCCAGGGTGACCTGCAGTCCAAGGTAGATCAGGCCGAATTCGAGCGCGAAGAGCAGCCCCACGACCGCGCCGTGACCGGTGATGACGGCCGATGGAAAGACGGGAATCCCCCGCCGCCGCATGTAGAGAAAAATAAAGCCGGCGGCCACCGCAGAGCGCAGCCCAGCCATGAAGAGCGGTGCCAAATCGCGTGCGGCAAATTTAATGAACGCCATGTTGGCGCCCCAGGTCATGGCGAGGACCAGCAGAATGGCGACCGTCTGCCAGCGTAGCTGCCCTCTATACATCACGATGCTCCCGAGAAGATTTGGCAGATAATCGCGAACGGGCGGCCCCCTCCAGCTCTCCACGATTCGTATGACGATCCACTGCTTCGGCAGAAACGGCCGGCCGCGCAGATACGCTATAGGTTCCTTTCACCCCGAACGCAAGCCGTATCCGTCCCATTTCACCTTCCGGCCAGCTCCTGACCCCCAGCTCTTTCCGCGCGCCGGCCTGAAAGCCCACAGTGGCGACAATCGACACAGGGCGCGGTTGCATCTCGCAAGGCGCCCGCGGCGGACTACAAATTCCTTGACATGACTGCGGCTCTAATATAGCTACATTTCAGCTGACCGTACCTTAAAAAAATAAATTGCATTCAATCTGTCCTCTTATTCCGATTGAATGCGCAACTTATGGGAGCCTGCCATGAAAAGACTATCCCTTTTTTTACTGACCCTCGTTTTGTCCGGTTGCATTTACCTGGTGACGGATGCGTGCGCGGCGGAAACGATCACGATTGCCGTGCCGACATCGCTGGGATTTCTCGAAGGCAAGGAATCCCTCAAGGCCGTTCAATTGGCGGTGTCTGAGATTAACGCCAAAGGCGGCGTCAAGGTCGGCGGTGACAGACGTCTTTTCAAAATAACCGACATCGATATCCGGGACGCGGCACCGGGAGTACCGGTTCCGGAAGCCCTGCTCGGCCTGGAAAAAATCATTCTCGAACAGAAACCGACCGCCATCGTCGTCGGCCCGTTTCGCTCCGAAGCCCTGATGGCCGGCATGGACATCATCGCTAAGTACAAGGTGCCGATGCTCGGCACCATCGCCATGAGCCCCGGTTCGGAAAAGAAACTCAAGGAAGACCCGTCAAAGTACAAATACGTGTTCAGGACCTGCCTCAACGCCGTCTACCTGGTCAAATACCTGGCCGGGACAATGGCGCTGGTCAACAAGGAGTTCGGATTCGACAAGGTTTACATGCTGCACCAGGATGTGGCCTGGGCCCGGGCGACCGCCGAATTCGTCAAACAAATGTATTTCGACAAGGCCGGCTGGACGGTTCTCGGCGCAGAGGCCTACCCGACCGGCACGTCCGATTTTTCATCGGCCCTGATGAAGGCCCGCGCCAGCGGCGCCCAGGTCATCATGCCGGTGTTCGACATGCCCCAGAGCGGCATCCTGGTCAAGCAGTGGAAATCGATGAAGGTGCCGGCCCTCATGGCCGGGTTCATCTCGCCGCTGGCCGGATCGGAAGCCTGGGACACCTTCGACAAGAAGATCGGCGGAGCCGTGAACAGCATCTTCGAACTCGGCAGCGCCATTTCGTCCGACAAGGTGCCGGCGTCGGTGACATTCTGCGACACCTATCGCAAAACATTCGAAAAACCGATGCAGGCCGGTCACGGTCCGGCACCCTCTTATGAATCGGTCTACATCCTGGCCGAGGCAATCGAACGCGCCGGCAGCCTCGAACCCGATGCCCTGGTGGCGGCTCTGGAGAAAACGGACCGCAAGGGCGTGATGGGCCGCATCCGCTTCGATGAGGGACATCAGGCCGTGTTCGGCAACGATCCGTCGGAAACAGCGGTCGGCTGCATTTTCCAGTGGACCGATGACGGCCGGCGGGTCATCGTTTTCCCGGAGTCGATCGCCGAAGCAAAAATTCAATTGCCGTCCGGCCTGAAATCTTTGAAATAGAGCAGACTGGCCCGCAAGCCGCCAGGTGCCCTGATATCTTGCAGGGCACCGTCAACCCGTAAACCGCAGGACTCGCTCGCCGATGTTACTGGGCACCGTTGTATACGCCTTCGTCAACTCGATCATCCTGGCGTTGATGGCGATCGGCTTCAACCTGACCTTCGGGATCAGCGGCGTGGCGAACTTCGCCTACGGGGCGCTGTATATCTTCTCGGCCTACGCCACCTGGATGGGATTGAACCTGGCCGGCCTGCCCTACCCTGCAGCCGCTATCGTTTCGATCTTGCTGACAATGCTGGCGGGGGCGCTCATGTACCGGTTTATCCTGCTGCGCGTGCGCGGCCAGGCCCTCTCGGAAGTCATCGCCACCTTCGGTATCGGGCTGGCCATTCTGGAAATTTTCCGCTACCTCGGATTTGTCGGCTTCGAATACACCCTGCCGGTCTTTATCGACGAGAGCATCGTTTTTGCCGGGGTCTTCATCGACGCACAGCGCCTGTTGATCGTTGCCATCGGTTCGGCCGTGATTCTCGGCCTGTGGTGGTTTACCCATTACACGCGCGTAGGGCTTGCCTTCCGGGGAATCGCCCAGGACGAACGCACCGCGCTGACCCTCGGCATCGATTCCGATCGGATCGCCCTGCTGAGCGTTTCGATCGGCGCCGGCCTGGCTGCCTTGGCGGCCACCGTCATCATCCCGCTGGGCAGCATCGCTCCCGGTGAAGGCTATGATGTCCTGATCAAGGCGCTGGCCGTGTGCATCATCGGCGGCCTGGGCAGCACCGGCGGCACGATAGTGGCCAGTTTCCTGATCGGTTTCGCCGAGCGCTTCACCGATACCTACATCGGTTCCCACTGGACGATGATTGTCAGCCTGGCCGCTATCCTGGTGGTCCTGACCCTCAAGCCCTCCGGGCTGTTCGGAAAGCAGAAAGAGCTGGAAGAAAGGATTTAGTGTCGTGCGCAAACGCAGGGAACGGATCGATCGCGGCATCAACGTCAGGTCCGGGGATGTTTTCGCACTGTGCTCCTGGCGGGAAATGCTCTATCTGGCCGGGCCGCGCGTGCTGCCGGTCGTCATGATCCTCGTGCTCCCTCTGGTGCTCGGCATCTACTGGCAGAAGGTCCTGCTCTCGGTGGCCGTCTTCGCCCTGCTGGCGATCAGCTGGGACCTTCTGGCCCAGACCGGAATGATATCGCTCGGGCAGGCGCTTTTTTTCGGCATGGGGGCCTACGTCACGGGTATTCTCAATCACTACTGGGGGCTGCCGCCGCTTCTGACCATCCCGGTGGCGGCCGTTTGCGGAGGCCTGATCTGTACGGCCCTGCTGCTGCCGGTGCTGCGGTTGCGGGGCATCTACTTTTCGATGGTGACGCTGATCCTGCCGCTGATGCTGGTCCGGATGATAGAGGCGACGCGTGTTTTCGGCGGAACCGAAGGCTTGAGCGGCATGGCGCCCCTGCCGTCGAAATGGCTGGAAAACTATCTGATTCTCGGGGCGTTGCTGGCAGCGCTCTTCGGATTGCGCCGGATGATGGGAACCGATTACGGGCTGGTGCTCAAAGGCATCCGCGACAACGACCGTTCGGTGATCAACGCCGGCATCAACATCTACTGGTACAAGATCCAGGCGCTCTGGATCGCCAGCACCATCGGCGCTTTTGCCGGTGCGTTCATGACGCACGTCTACATGTTCGTCGGCATGCCGGTATTTGCGCTCGACTACTCGATCCTGCCGATTGCCGCCGCCGTGGTCGGCGGTCCCGGCTCGCTGGCCGGCGCCGCCCTGGGCGCGTTTATCCTGGTGCCGCTCTCGGAAGTGCTGCGCGGCATCGGCGGGCTGCGCATCGTGTTCTACGGCGTGTTTCTGGTCATCTTCATCGTGGCGCTTCCGGAAGGCATTTTTCACTTCATTCAGCGCAAATATAATCAGTTCGAACGCTGGGTCGAGGTGGACACATGACAGCCGCCGTCATTCTGAGGGTTACCGGCCTGTTCAAAAATTTCGGCGGCGTGCAGGCCATCAGCAACCTCGACTTTGCACTGGCCGAAGGCGAACTCCTGGGCCTCATCGGACCCAACGGCTCCGGTAAAACCACGGCCGTCAACCTGATCTCCGGCTTCGTCAAACCCACGGCCGGCACCGTTGTGTTTAAAGATCGCGACATCACAGGCCTTGCGGCGCACCGGATCGTGCGGCTGGGCATCGCACGGACCTTCCAGATGGTCAAACCGTTTTATCAACTCCCGGCCTATAAGAACATGATCATCCCACTCTATTCGCCGCGGGTAAAAAAACTGGTCGGCGGGAAATACGGCGACCGGGATGCCGTGGCCTTGGATCTGCTGGAGGAAGTCGGCTTCGAGCGCGACGCCCGGGTGGCCTACAAGCTTGCCGGCGCGTTGCCTCAAGGATACCTGAAACGCCTGGAACTCGCCAAGGCCATCGCGCTGCAGCCGGATCTGCTGATCCTCGATGAACTTTTTTCGGGACTGAGCCTGGCGGAGGTGGCCGGCATCCTGCCCATCATCGAAAAGCTCCGGCTCGAGGGCAAGACGATCATCATGATCGAGCACCGCTTGAAAGAACTCTTCCGCATTGCCGACCGGGTGGTCGTGTTGAATTACGGCCAAAAAATTGCCGACGGTAAGGCCACCGACGTCATGGAAAGCGCGGCGGTCAAAAGCGCCTATCTGGGTACCGAGTGAGGAACTGGTCACCGTGCTGCAAGTAAAGAACCTGATGGTTTTCTTCGAAAACGCCCTGGCCCTAAATGACTTCTCGATGGAAGTCCAGGCGGGTGAATTCGTCGGCGTCATCGGCTCCAACAGCGCCGGAAAAACCACCTTGATGAACGCGCTCTCCGGGCTGATCGTCGATATGCGCATCAAGGAGCAGCGCCGGGGGGGTGAACGAATTTCGGTGTACGGGGGCATCCTGTTCGAAGGCGAAGACATCACCCACCTGAAACCGAGTGAACGGGTGAAAAAAGGCATCGTCCTCTCCCGCGAACGGCACCCGGTCTTTCCGGAAAGCAGCGTGCTGGAGAACCTTAAAATCGCGGGTTACCTGCGCACCAGGGGTCAAACGAGTCGGGCCCTTAAAACGGTTTTCGACATGTTTCCGGTTTTGCAGAAATTAAAAACGCGCAAGGCTGGATTCCTCAGCGGCGGCGAACAGCAGATGCTGGCCATCGGCATGGCCCTCGTGGTCGGCCCGCGGCTGCTCTTGCTGGACGAACCGCTCCTGGGGTTGAGCCCGCTGGTACAAAAAGCGGTTGTCACGGCCATCGTCTCGCTGCGCGACACCGCCGGCATTACCATCGTGCTGAGCGAGCAGTTCGCGCGGCCGGTCCTGCCGGTCATCGACCGTGGGTATGTTATCGAAAACGGCATGCTGACCCTGGCGGACACCGGACCGGCCTTGATGAACAATCCGGAGGTAAAATCGGCCTATTTCGGCGTGTGAACGACGCCGCTGCGCCGCGCAGAAATTATGAAGGGTTCCCTTCGGAAGAGTGTTCCTGGGTGTCTTTGGGAAAAAAAACTGTGGAAGGATGGCGTAAAGGGATAGAGGAAGTAGAGGAAAGATGGAATGGTGGCATGATGGATCAGTGGTAGGGTTCGAAGGAAATTTTCTTTTTTTCTAAGACGAGCCACTATGTCCCACATTACCAACATTCCAGTATTCCAACACTCCAATGTTCAAGAACGCCAGCCTCCCAGCTTCCAAACCTCCCAGCTTTCCAGCCTTCCAGCAGCTTTTTCAGAACATTCGACCAGAGCGCAGCAATGACAATGACGTCGTTACCGCTTAATCACATCTACCAGACCTTCCAAACCACCGCGAACCAGCGCGGCGATCACACCGCCGTGATCTATCTCGGCACCCGGTTTTCCTATCGTCGACTGACCGAACTGGCCGAGCGGCTGGCCGCCGCACTGATCGACCTCGGCGCCGGCGAGGGCCGCAAGGTGGTTCTCTATCTTCCCAACAGCATCCAGTGGGTGGTGGCCTGGCTGGGGACGCTGCGGGCGGGCGGCGTCTGCGTCCCGATCACGCCGATCTACACGCCTCACGACCTTAAGTACATCGCCACCGACAGTGCCGCCGAAACCATCATCTGCTCCGACACCAACTACGGCTACGTTCGCAAAGTGCTGGGCGAAACTTCTTTGCGCCAGGTCATTATTGTCAAAACGGCCGACCTGCTCCCTTTGTGGAAGCGCAGTTTCGGCTACCTGTTCGATATCGTGCCGCGCGGCAGCGTGGGTTACGGGCCGCACACCCATTCATTTCGAAAATTGCTCCATCGGTACCGAAACCGCAAGGAAGAACTGCCGCCCGTGGGCACGGGCGGGCGCGCCGCGGCCGAAATCCTGTACACCGGCGGTACCACCAAGTTCCCGAAAGGGGTTCCCATCGCCCACGATCTCTTCCTCGTATCGGCCGATGAGCAGATCCGGGTCAGCGCGCCGCTTTTTCCGCCCGAAGAAAATGTCATTATGGGCAACGCCCCGCTGTTTCACATCCTGGGGCAGACCTGCAGCCTGGCCACCCTGATGGTTGGCGGCACGTTGATGGTCCAGCCGCGGATCAACCTCGATGCCGCCTTCGATGCAATCCAGCGTTTCAAGGCCCGCACGATGATCGGCGTGCCGGCGCTGTACCGGATGATCCTGGAGCACGACCGCCTCGACCAGTATGACCTCGGCTCCGTCGACTACTGGTACAGCGCCGGAGATGTCCTGCCGGTGGAGGTCGGCGAACGCTGGAAAAAGACCTTCGGCAAACCGATCTACCAGGGCTACGGCGCCACCGAAACCTGCGGGGGCGTCGCCATGTGCCCGGTGACGATCGACAGCCCTTCGCGCAGCGTCGGCCGCATCGTGGCCAGCAAGGAAGTAAAAATCGTCGTACCCTCCACCCTGCAGCCGGTGCAACCCGGCGAACCGGGCGAACTGCTCGTATCGTCAGCCTCGATGGTCACCGAGTATCTCAACAAACCGGAGGAGACCCGCTCGGCTTTTGTCGAAATCGACGGCCGCCGCTGGTACCGCACGGCCGACATCATGCGCATGGATGCGGAGGAAAATCTCTATTTCGTGGACCGGACCGTCGACACGATCAAGCACAAGGGCTACCGCGTGTCGGCCTCTGAAATCGAATCGGTGCTTCAGGAACACCCGGCGGTTATCGGCACTTGCGTGGTCGGCGTGCCGGACGAAAAAGTCGGCGAACGGATCAAGGCCTATGTGGTCTTGAAGGAAGACGTCAAGGGCATCACCGGCTATGAACTGATCAAGTGGTGCCGCTCGATGCTGGTCTCCTACAAGGTGCCGCAGTACATCGAGTTCCGCGACATGCTGCCCAAGTCGAAAGTCGGCAAACTCCTGCGCCGCGAAATCAGGGACGAGGAGAAGCGTCGCAAGGAAGGCTGAAGATGGAAACTTGAAACTGGAAACTGGAGATTTGAAACTGGTACACGGGCAATGATACGAATATGCCATGAATTGATTCAACTGACCAAACGGGCCTAACCGGCTCAACGGGCTATACGGTCTCAACCGCCTCAACGGGCCAAACCGACTCAACCGACCAGGAGTCCAAAATGGATTTCAACCTCACCAAGGAACAGCAAGATATCGTCAAGGCGGCCCGCAAATTCGCCCTGGGTGAATTTCCCAGCCGGGCGGTCGAATTCGACCGGGAAGAAAAATTTGACTATGCCATCTGGAAAAAGGCCTGTGAGCTGGGTTTCGTCGGCGTCTTCATCGACGAAAAATACGGCGGGGCCGGCTACGGCTTTTTCGAGCACTGCCTGTTGAACGAGGAGTTCTGGGCAGTCGACCCGGGCATCGGCAGCGCGATCCTGGCCACGACCTTCGGGTCCGAACTGCTCCAGATGTACGGCACCGAAGAACAAAAACAGCTTGTTCTCCCGCGCCTGGTGTCCGGCGAAACCATTATGGGCACGGCCATCACCGAACCGGATGCCGGCTGCGATGTCACCGGGGCCGTCACCATGGCCGAAAAAAAAGGCGACGCCTGGGTCATCAACGGCTCCAAGATGTTTGCCACCAACGGCACCGTGGCCGCCTACATGCTCGTTTTCTGCCGGACGGAGCCGGAAGGTGAATCTCCCCACCGGCGCCACAGCTTCATCCTGGTGCCGACCGCCACACCGGGCTTCAAAGCCGTTAAGATCAGGGGCAAACTGGGAATCCGGGCCTCGGACACGGCCGAACTCATCCTCAAGGACGTGCGCGTGCCGGCCGAAAGCCTGGTCGGGGAGCAGGGACAGGGGTTTTACGAACTGATGGAATTTTTCAACCGCACGCGGCTGCACGTCTGCGCGCAGGCGGTGGGCCTGGCACGCGGCGCGCTCGAGGAGGCCGTCCGCCACGTAAAAGGACGCCGCCAATTCGGCCAGCCGCTGGCCGCCTTTCAGGTGACCCAGTTCAAACTGGCCGAAATGGCCACCCGTATCCGCGCCGCCCGCAACCTCTACTATGAGGCCGCCTGGCTGGCCGATCTGGGCAAACCCGATCACGCCCTGGTGGCGATGGCCAAGTGGTTTTCGGGCAAGGTCGCCGTGGATTGTGCCGACGAAGCCCTGCAGCTGCACGGCGGTTATGGCTATATCGATGAGTACAAGGTGCAGCGGCTCTACCGGGATGCCAAGATCCTCGAAATCTACGAAGGCACCAAGGAAATCGAAAAAACGATTGTGGCGCGGTCAATCCTTAAATAGTGGCCGGAAGCCTGCAGGCTTCCGGCGACAGCATATTTTCCAGGCGCTGGCACTGTTAATCAGAACAAATCTTTTTGCCCGCCGCACAAGGTGATCAGGTGGGAAAAGGCGCGCGCCAGTTTTTCGCCCTGCCCCAGCGCGAAATAGACCGGCATTTCGGCGGTCATTTGATGGTCGGCCGGCTGGATTTTAGCATTTTGGCGGGTTTTGACCGATTGGTCGACAAATGCGCCGTCGTTGGCCGAAGCCAGGTAAACGCTGCGGTCGTCGGCGCCGACAGACGCCGGATTCAGCTGCGCGAGCGGCACTTTCATCGTCTTTTCCAGCATGAGAACGTCATTTTCGTACCGGGTTTCCCGGATGGTCAGCAGGCAGTCTTCGATGCTGGCGTTCTGAACGTGCTTGACAACGAGCTTGACGGTTTTGGATGACGTGCGGATCGTGCTGGTCCCGCCGCCCAGTTTCACGTCGTTGATGCGGGCCAGGATGTAATCGACCGTCTGTTCTTTGGTCGGCTCGGCCGGTGCTGGCAGCGGGGAAATCTCCGCGGCGGAAACCGGGTGGACAAACAGACAGCACAAGCCAAGGGCAATTTTCGCGTACAAAGATTTTCTCATGGTCAACCTCCGTTCCGTCTACAGTAAATGGGGCCGCTGGCGGGCGCCAAAACCGGGCAGCGGCGTTCTAGGGCTTTAAGCTCAAGTTTTTAGCTGTGTTATCGCTTGTTGGTGTACTACAACACAATACAGCCGACTCACTTTGACCTTGCCAAAATCTTTCTCTTAAAGCCTGTATTCAAGCGGATTTATTCTTCTGCTGTTATCGATATCCGAATTTTTTAACACTATCAATAGGGAAGCGATTGTTCAATGGTCCGGAAATTATTTTTTCGAACCGGTAGCAAACACCCATAAGATCAGGCGGTCAGGATCCGAGCGGCACAAAAGTATTCTTCAGACCGGGCCTTTGTACCGGTATGAAATAAAAAATGGATGAAGGCGATGACACATAAAGTTGACCCACCGCAAGTCGATTTTCCCGAAATCGGCGGCATTCTTCCACGATGATCTGCAACAGTTGATTGCCGCCTGCCGGCTGCGCATCGACGGCCTGAAGCTGACGATGGCCGAATCGCTGTTTACGGCCGAAGTGTCTGTCATTATCCTCCTGCTGGACAAAGCCCTGACGGTGTCGAAGAACCTGGCGCTGGAACTCAAACCGCCCATTGACGCCGGAAACGTCAGCGAGATGCTGCAGTGGGTCAAGGGCCGGATGCTCTCCGAATTTGATCTGGACCTGGACCTCGATATCGCACAGCAAAATGTCACCGTCAAAAATGAGATCGGCCTGCTGGTGCACCAGAATCTGCGCGAGCTGCTGTTTAATGTCGTCAAGTATGCCGGCTGCCGGCAGGCGACGGTGAAACTCGGGATCGATGACGGAAGCGGTTGGCTGAAGGTTGTGCGGTGTGTGACAGCGGCGCCGGGTTCGACCCGGCCGCGCTCACAGGCCCGACCGACAATGGTTTCGGCTTGTACTACATCCGCGAGCGCCTCGAAATGATCGATGGGCAACTCGACATCGACAGCGCGGTCGGCCGGGGCACGATCATCACCATGCGCGTACCCGTCCAGCTCAATCGATAAAACCGGAGGCCGATCAATTCATCGATGAGCCGATGAAACAGGTGGAATTATCGTTGTTGTTCCCGTTGCCCGTATTCGTGTCCGGGGGCGGGACCTGCGCATTTACGTCCGCGTACACTTGATCCGCCATGACCGCATGCATCGCGGTCGTCGGGTGCTTGCCGTCCCAAAACGCATGGCCGGCACCGTCAAAATTGTCGGGCACATCGAAATTCGGCGACGAATCGGTCACATTGGTGAACCCATAAGCCGCCGGATCGTTTCGAACGGTCGTGAAGAGAGCATAGGCATCGAATTCGTAGAGGCTGACCTCCGGATGCGCGGCCCTGAAAATGTCGAGCCTGTTGGCCAGGTCGGCATTGAAATTCAACGTGAATTCGGTTGCCTGGGGGGCTTCCGGCGACCCCAATTCGTCAGGAATAAGGCCGAGATCAGGCAGGTTCACTACCAGCAAATTCCGGGCCCCGAAGTCCACCAGCCGCTCTAAAGCATCCTTGATATTGCCCACCGCATTCAGGGAATCACCGTCTCCATTGAAAAAATCATTGCCGCCGATCCAGATGACAAAAAGGGCCGTGTCCGAAAAAGAGGGTCCGGTGGTGGTGATGTACCCGTCGATCTGGGTCATAAGGCCGATGACCCCCCCGCTTTGTGCACCGCCCAGGGCCCTGTCGCTCAACGATACGTTGAAATGCGCCGCATCGGCCAGGTATTCGACCCACACCGGCCCGTTTGAAAAGCGGCCCTCGAAATAGATGGCCGGATCGGGTTTAGGCTGGTTTTCAATCAGAAGGAGATTGCCGTTGTCCGACAGGCTGTCGCCGAAGACGACAATTTCATCGAAGGGGGCCGCATAGCCGGCGGTTGCGAAAACAACCACTAAAAACACCGTCGAAAACACCCTTTTAAAAGTAGCGCTTCTTGATTTCATCTTTTCCCCTCCCGGAATGCTGACACGTTTCTCCCAGAACCAGATATTCAGACGTTTATACGAATCGGACACCGGCGTGCCCTGAAAGTTCGCGGGCGGGCGGCGACGGCTATAAACCCTGACGCCGAGCAAAAATGATGGCAACATGTATAAACTTCCGCAAAAAAGTTGCAGACATCCGTAACTTAACATCCACCCCCTGATAACGTATGGGGCAAACGCGGTATCCCGCAACGGTATGACCAGTATTTTTTCGTGGGTCGCGCGGCAGTTCCCCGTCATCATCCCCCTTTTCTCCTCTTCCCGGTCGCCGCACCTTGACTAACCCGAAGAACCGCTTAGGGTTGAGAGCAGTCGAAGGCCCAAATCGATTCCAAGAAATCATTTTTCCCACGTGGGCGAAAACTGAAAGGAGCATAAAAATGAAAAAATTATACCAAGGGGATGGCACCTTCGTTCATTCCAAGGGCGGCCTCATGTACGAAGCCTCTATCGGCGGGCAGAAGTTTACCTTCGAGCCGCTGTAATCGATCAGACCCGGCAGGCGCTTTTGAACCGGTTTAGTCCCGCTGCTGCGGGATCGGGCCGTTGAACCCGTTGCATCAGCCTCTTGGGTTCTGTCAAAAGCTATAAATAGGCCGTAGGGGCAGGCCTTCGTGCCTGCCCTTTTTTTGTTTGGTTAATGGCGAGGTGTGAGTCCTGATTTCTGAGTTTCAGGTATCCAATTTCACTTCTGTCTCCAGCAGTCTTTTTATCATTTCCTCCCGCTCGCGTTCCGAGATGTAGGGCCGGGCGCGGATCTCGCGGATCTTGGCGTCGCGGTCCCTCTTTTTCCTGGCTGCGGCGGTGATTTTTTCAACCAGCTGATCGATGTCAAAAGGTTTGGTAAGATAGTCGAACGCGCCCGATTTCATGGCCTCGATCGCCGAATCGATCGTCGCATGACCCGTCAACATGACGACTTCCACCAGAGGAGTCGTTTTTTTTATCGATCGCAGTGTATCGATGCCATCTATGCCCGGCATTTTAAGATCGAGCACGACCACCTCGATGCGGTGGGTCTGCGCGAGTCGCAGGAGTGCCTCCGGGCCGCTGCTGACCGCAGAAGCGGTGATGCCCCTTTGACGCAGCCGCTGCGAGACGATGTTCCCGAAAGGGCGTTCATCGTCAACGATGAGCGTGGTAATCGATTCCAATGGGTTCTCCCGACAACACTGACCTAACCGACGCAACTGACAACCATATTGTTAAAATAAGACCGAAGAGGGACTGCGGTAGGGGCAATGCCGCCGGATAACTCCGTATCCATAACTTTTCCCTGCTACCCGTGAGCGACGAAATCAGCGGATGCCCGTGTTGACGACTGCGATCATTGGGTGCCATTTTTGATCATATGAGACTAATTTTCCCTTGACACCTTTAAATCCGGCGTTTATATTATGCTCAAATGATCGTTACAAAAGGAGTTTGCTTTGCCGAGGCCAAGGAAGATGCGCTTTGTCTCAGGATTTCCAGCCATGACCGCATTTGTGCCGCAGGGGCTGCCGGTCACCGGCGAAGTCTGTCTGACGGTGGAAGAGTTGGAGGCCATCCGGCTCTCCGACTTCGAAGGCCTGGATCAAGAGTCAGCCGCCGCCATGATGGGGGTTTCGCGCCACACTTTCGGCCGCATCCTGGCCGGTGCGCGGGCGGTTGTCGCCGAAGCGTTGGTGACCGTAAAGGCGCTGCGCGTAGAGGGCGGAACCTTCGAGATCCGCGGTCCGCGCCGGCGCCGCCGCAGAGGTCGCGGACCAATTTAGGCGGTGCTGTCGTCATGTCAGCGCGTTGCCGTGAAATGACCTGCGGCTACAATATTTAAATAAAGAATGTGTCGAGACCGAAGGGAGGCGGCTGTATACGTCATACGCCAACGACCGACACCAGCAGTCAAAACCTTTGTCTTAAAGCCTTGATGGAAAGGAGGTGATCGTTATGCCTAGAGGAGATGGAACAGGCCCGGATGGCCAAGGACCCAGGGGTCAAGGAGCCGGAAAACAAGGATCCGGTTCCGGCAAGGGCCGCTGCCGACAAAACAGCGGTGATCCCGCCGGACGACCGGCCCGCGGAAAAGGAAGTGGAATGGGCCGCTGCCGTCAACCGGCAGGAGGTCCGGGACCCGCTACCGGAGGCGGAAGCGCCGGACGTGGACAGGGGCAAAGTGACCAAGACAAATAACGATTTATTGCTCCAAATTTCCGGATCAGAACCGGTCGAGGGTCACCGATGACCCCCAACATGAACATGAAAAAAATATAGAGAAAGGAGGCATGATATGCCAGGATTGGATCGAACTGGACCCATGGGCGCCGGTGCGATGACCGGCGGCGGCAGAGGACTTTGCCAAACCGGCGGTTCTTTGCGTCCGCCGACCGGCGCAGCATTTGGCAGGGGGCGCGGCCGTGGCTTCGGCCGCGGTATGGCCAGAGGCCGCAAATTCGGCCGCGGGCTTGGCTACGGTCGGGGATACGGATCACCGGAGCGCGGATCTTATCGTGATGCCGAACCTGCCGCGGAACTCGACGGGCTCAAAAATGCGGCCGCCAACCTGAAAAATGAATTGGATGCGATCGAAAAACGGATCGGGCAACTCCAAACGGCGCCGCCGGCCTGACGCGACAGCGGCGAACACAGAATTGTAAAGCAGATTGTCTAAGGCGGGGGAAGCGGTTGTGCGCTTCCCCTCTTTTTTTTCACGACGATCATTTTCCTGCTACAAACAATATAATCTTGCAAAAATCTAATGATTATAATAAGATCTATCATTTTTAGGCCATATTGACTCCGGAGTACAGCATCCATGACCGAGATCCACGCCCTTGATTCAGCACCGGCTGACGTCAACTCAAAAAGCCTGAAAAACGACATCCTGCGGCACATAGAGTTTACGCTCGGCAACGACCCCCATCGGCCGGACAGTTTTTCGTGCTTTCTGGGGCTGGCCTACAGCCTGCGCGACCGGCTCATTCGACGCTGGATGGACACCCAGCGCTCGCTCTACGACACCCTGTCGAAAAGGGTTTATTTCCTGTCCCTGGAATTTCTGCCGGGCCGGTTTCTCAAAAACTACCTGATCAGCCTCGACATGGTCGCGGAAGCCCGGCATACGGTGGCCGAGATGGGCTTCGATCTCGATGAACTGGAAGAAGAGGAATGGGATGCCGGCCTCGGGAACGGGGGGCTCGGACGCCTGGCGTCATGCTACCTCGACGCCATGGCCTGCTGCAATCTGCCCGGATATGGGTACGGCATACGCTACGATTACGGCATATTTCATCAGATCCTCGAAAACGGCTACCAGCGTGAGCACTGCGACAACTGGATGCGGCGCGGAAATCCCTGGGAAATCCAGCGTCTGCCCATTGAACAGCCGATCCGCTTTTACGGCCGGTCCGAAACCTATCGCGACAGCGGCGGGCAACTGCGCTACCGGTGGGTGGACGGAGAAATCGTCATGGCCGCGGCGTGCGACATCCTGATTCCGGGTCATGGTGACGACTACGTGACCAACATGCGCCTGTGGACGGCCCGGTCGAGCCGGGAATTCAACCTGACCCATTTCAACCAGGGGGACTATGTCGGGGCGGTCGAAGCCAAAGTGCGCGGCGAGACCATTTCCAAGGTCCTTTACCCCAGCGACGAAGCCACGGCTGGCAAAGAACTCCGGCTCAAGCAGCAGTACTTCTTCGTTGCCGCCAGCCTGCACGATATTCTGCGCCGCTACCGCAAGCAGCGGCAGTCATTCGACGATTTGCCCGATTTTGTCGCCATCCAATTAAATGACACCCATCCGGCCATCGCCATCGCGGATCTGATGCGACTTCTGGTAGACGAAGAGAAGATCGGTTGGGAGGAGGCGTGGCGCATCTGCGAGCAAGTATTCGCCTACACCAACCACACGGTCATGCCCGAGGCGCTGGAGAGTTGGCCGGTCGAGCTGTTGGGGAAACTGCTGCCGCGGCACCTCGAGATCATCTTCGAAATCAACCACCGGTTTCTGCAAACCGTCAAAAAACGCTTTCCGCAGGAAACCGACCTGCCGACGCGCCTGTCCATTATTCACGACGGCGGGCAGCCGCAGGTGCGCATGGCGCACCTGGCCATCATCGGAAGCCATTGCGTCAATGGGGTGGCCCGGCTGCATTCCGATATCTTGAAAACCGATTTGTTCCGGGATTTCTACCGCGTTTTCCCCGACCGCTTTAGAAACGTCACTAACGGCATCACGCCCCGCCGGTGGCTCAAACAGGCCAACCCGTCGCTGTCGCAGCTGATCACCTCCGCCGTCGGTCCCGAATGGATCTGTGACCTCGACCGGCTGACCGAACTGGCCGCGCGGGCCGAGGACCCGGCCTTTCGAAAAGCCTGGCGGCAGGCGAAAAAAGAAAACAAGAAGCGGCTCGCGCGCTACATGCTGCGCAAGATAAAGCTCGGTGTGGACCCGGACACCCTGTTCGATGTCCAGGTGAAGCGCATCCACGAGTACAAGCGGCAGTTGCTCAATGTTCTCCACGTCATCACGCTCTACAACCGCATCAAGGCAAACCCCGCGGCGGTGCTGGCGCCGCGCACGGTCCTTTTCGCCGGCAAGGCGGCGCCCGCGTATCACCAAGCCAAACGGATCATCAAGCTGATCAACGCCGTGGCCGAGGTAGTCAACAACGACGTCGAGGTTCGGGGACAGCTGAGGGTGGCATTCCTCCCCAATTACTGCGTCTCACAGGCCGAGAAGATCATCCCGGCCGCCGACCTCTCCGAGCAGATATCGACCGCGGGCATGGAGGCCTCCGGCACCGGCAACATGAAGATGGCCCTCAACGGCGCCTTGACCATCGGCACGCTGGATGGCGCCACCATCGAAATAATGGAAGAAGTCGGCGCCGAAAATATGTTTATTTTCGGCCTGACGGCCGAGCAGGTCAACGCCACCAAAGCGGCGGGGTATGATCCGGCCCACTTCTATCAACGCGATCCGGAGTTGAAACGAACTCTCGACCTGATCGCCTCGGACCGGTTTTGTGCCGATGAACCGGGGCTGTTTTTACCGGTCTATGACAGCTTGCTCCACCAGGGCGCCTATTCCGACCCCTACCTGGTGCTGGCCGATTACCGCCCCTATATCGAGGCCCAGGAGGCCGTAAACCGCCTCTTCCTCGATCCGGAGGAATGGACAAGACGCTCGATTCTGAACACCGCCCGGATGGGAAAATTCTCGAGCGACCGGTCCGTGCGGGAGTATGCCGCCGACATCTGGCACGTCCAGCCGGTATCAGCCAACCGGCATGACCGCAATGGGGTGCGTCAACTCAAGGAGGCGAAACGATGACAACCGATGGCCGATCACCGGCGCCCGCTGCCGCGACCGTCTCCCTGGCGCGACTGCCGGTGTTCGATGACAATCGCCGGTTGTGGGGCTACGAGTTGTTTTGCGTGGGCGGCGCTGGTTCCTCAGGTGAGCCGGTCGGCAAGGAAAGTGCCGCGAACACCCTGGCCCAGAGCGCCTACCTGGGCATGCAGAATATGCTGGACCGCGGCAAGAAGATCATCCTGGATTTCAACGCCAAGGGTCTGCTCGACGATTTGCCCTATGTCCTGCCGCCGGCTTCGGCCGTCGTCAGGGCCAATGAGACCGTGGGATCAAACCCGGAGGTCGTATTGTCGCTCAAACGGATGAAATCCGACGGTTTCCTGATAGCCGTCGATCAATTTTCCGACACCCCCGCCGGCAAACTGCTCGAGATGGCGGATATCATCACCGTTGCCGTCACGGACAGGCGCCAGGACGAGCTGGCCGGGATCCTGGAAAACACCCGCGCCTGTCAGGCGCTGGCAATGGCCACCGGCGTGGCGGACCCGGGCTGGTTCGAGGCTTGCCGCCAGGTGGGGTTTTCCCTTTTTTCAGGGTCTTTTTTCAAAACGCCGGATATCATCAAGATGCGCAAGCTGTCGTCCAACGAGGCCTCGCGCTTCAAGTTGTTGCGGTTGCTGGAAATGCACGAACCCGATCCGGACGTGCTGGCTGAAACCATCCAGACCGATGTGACCGTCAGCTTCCGCCTGTTGGCCTATCTGAATTCAGCGGCTTTCGGGTTCCCCCAAAAAATAAAATCCATCCGTCAGGCCGCCGCGCTGCTGGGATGGAACAAAATG
>JBAPWQ010000006.1:0-13962 GCA_049283795.1 Desulfobacterales bacterium
CGATCAGCTCCTGCATGAAATGCCCTCTTTCAGTGGTCTATCGGAATTCTACGGCCCGCTCGCAGTCACTCGGACGCTACGCGGAGATCGCAAAGAATTCGTTTTTTTTCGCGGAGACGCCGAAAAGCACCCTCTGCGCCCTTTGCGGCTCTGCGGTAAATATTTTTCCTGCAGATAAGATGACACAGGCATTCTACTCTTTTCCCGAAGCAGCGATGATGGACCGGTATAGCTGCCGGAAGGCCTCTTTCCACTCGGATCCGGTTTCCACTATCAGATGCCCGTCGGAATAGGCTTCGGCCACCCGGCGATCGAACGGGATCTCCATCAGGATGGGGATATTCTCTTTTTCGGCATACGCGTGTACCAGCCGGTCGCCCAGGTCCGCACGGTTGATCACCAGGCCGTGCGGAATGCCCAGCAATTTAACCGCCCCGACCGCCAGTTTCAGATCGTGCAGGCCGAAAGGGGTCGGCTCCGTCACCAGCAGCACGAAATCGACACCCTTCATCGCCGCAATCACCGGACAGGAAGTTCCCGGCGGTGCGTCGATGATGGTGAAGCGACCCGGCAGGGCCAGTGCGCGCACCTTTTTGATCAGCGGCGGGGACATCGCCTCGCCGATCCGCAGGCGACCGTGGCCGAAGGCAACGCCCTTGCGGTGCCCCGTTTCGATCACGCCCACTTCCCGGCCGATTTCGGTCACGGCGGCCGCCGGGCACACCGCGGTGCAGCCGCCGCAGCCGTGACACATCTCCGGAAAGGTCAGGACCGTGTCCTCCAGCACGACGATCGCCTTGAACTCGCAGATGGATTCGCATTCGCCGCACATGGTGCACTTGTCCCGATCGATCTCGGGGACAGGCGTGGTGACGGTGATGGTTTCCGTGATCTCCGGGTTTAAAAACAGGTGGGCGTTCGGCTCCTCCACGTCGCAGTCCAGCAGCTGCACGTCGGTCTCGACGGCCACGGCCAGATTGGTGGCCACGGTGGTCTTGCCGGTTCCGCCCTTTCCACTCGCAACGGTGATGATCATGGGTGTTTTACCTGCACTGTGTCGATGCCGCGCTTTATCAGTGATCGCAGACGTTCGAGCCGGTGACGAGCGAATTTTTCAAATACTGCTCCACGAGTTCTTCGGGTGCCAGGCAGGGCGCGCCGGTGATGACCTTGATGCTGTTCTGCGAGAACAACTCCACTGCGCGCTGGCCCATTCCGCCGGCGATAATGACATCCGCGCCCATCTCGTTCAGCCAGCGGGGCAGCACGCCGGGTTCGTGGGGCGGCGGCGTCAGAACTTCCTTCTTGGATATTTTGTTGTCCTCGACGTGCAGCAGCACAAACTCCTGGCTGTGTCCAAAATGAGCGGTCAGCTTGCCCTCGGCGGTGGGAATCGCAAATTTCATTTCGTGTTCCTTTCAATGGTTCGATTTTTATAGAGATGAAGGTTAAGGTCTTCTCCCGTTCCAGCCTGTTCAAAGACGATCTTCACACAGGCCATGACAGGAAGGCAACCGGAAGAAATCGATGTTCGTTCACCCGCAAGTATTGTCAGGAAAGACAAAGGCGCCGTAAACGTCTCTCAGGCGCGACGGCAAACCTGACATTACATCCAGTGGCCCTCCACATTGGCTTCGCTGGATTCACTCAGGTCCCCCTTCTTGAATTGTTCGACAATGTCCCGAACCCGCCCGGCGGCACCGACATACACCTTTATCCTGGCGGCCACGAGCACCTTGAAGGCTTTGGGGCCGCAATTGCCGGTGATGAGCGCATCGGCCTTGTGCTGCAGGACTGTTTTGGCGGCCTGGATGCCGGCGCCCTGTGGCAGGTTGAGATTTTGCCTGTTTTCGACGGCTTCGAAGGCCAGCGTGTCCGGATCGACGATCACAAAATAGGCGGCCCGGCCGAATCTGGCATCGAGACTTGACTCCAGGTCTTTTCCGGTGGATGAGACGGCAACTTTCATTTCGAATCCTTTGTTTTTATTTTTGAAAAATGGTGTCACGTTATTGGCCGCCATAGGGCGGTGATCGATTGTTATGAGATATTTCTCATAATAAAAACACAGAGCCGGGATGTCAAGGCAAATAATTCATGCGGCCGGAAAAATCCGGCCGCATAAATTATTTATTCAATTCGGTGAGGAAGCTATCGATTGCGTCGTCGCGAGTGAGATTGGGTTGAAACAGGATCGTGTAATGATTGGTGCCGCCGATGGGCACGCAGCGGGCGACGGGGATCTCCGCCAGCATTTGCCGCACGGCACTTTCGGGCAGCACGCGGTCATCGGGTGACAACGTGCCGTTGGTGGCCTGCAGAATCAGGACCGGGCATCGGACCAGCGGGTAGTAATTCGCCGCGTCGGTTTTTTCGAGGTTTTCGATCTCCTGGTGGATGGGTTCCGGCGGCACGCGCGAGCGCACGCCGCCGGGCACCTCTTCGATTTCGTATCGAAAATACCGCTCCAGGACGTCCGACCAGGGCTGCAAGAAAGGAGCCTGCTTCAAACGCGCCGTATAGTCATCGAAGGATGGAAAAACGTTTCCGAGCCGGTCCAGGGCGGGCCTGATCCCCGTCAGCACATTCTGCCACTGCTCCCCGGTCAGGCTGCCGGCTCCGTCGATGAGGACCAGGCCCGCCGTCTGCGCCGGCCGCCGGGCCGCAAATGCCAACGCGATCAGGGCCCCCAGCGAATGGCCCATCAGGACCGGCCGTCGGATCCCCATATTTTCGATCACGGCGGCCAGATCGCGGCCGTGCTGTTCGACGTCATATCCCTGCGCCGGTTTTTCCGACAGCCCCCTGCCCCGCAGGTCCGGCGCGACCAGCTCGAAGCGGGGCGCAAGCACGGACGCCATCGTATCCCAGCAGCGGCAGTTGGCGGTGAGACCGTGGACACAAAGAATCGTCCGCCCTTCCCCCCGCCATCGTGCCGCCTGAATATCGACCCCGTCGCCCCGGGTCCTGATCATTTCCGGGCTGCCCAATTCCTGATCTCCCTACTGCCGGACGCGAAAGGTGCCGTCCGACGCGGAAATCAGGCGGACCCGATCCCCGACAACGAAGTCGTCGTCCCTTTCCTGCACGATCACCATGATCCGGCCGTCATCGAGTTCCACCTCGATTTCGAGCCCCGGCCGGGTCGCCCGTCTTTGCTCGATGGCCGATCCGCCCGCGGCCCCGGCCAGCGCCCCGCCGGTCGTTGCCAGGGTGCGGCCGCGCCCACCGCCGATGGTACTTCCCACGATGCCGCCGACCACCGCACCGCCGACCGCGCCGACACCGGTCTGGTTGCCCTGGATCTGAACATCGGACACCCGCAGGACAGTCCCGCTATAGACGCTCATCGGCCTTTGGGCCTGATCGCGGGTGACGGTCCTGCCGCCCTGGCTGGTTGTCTCGCAACCGATCAGCGCCAAGACCGCCAGAACGAGGATTACGGTTAACTGCCATGTTAACCTGATGGGCTTTTTCATGTCGCTGTCATCCTTTTCTGATGAAGGTTTCGCAATTGACGCTCCAAGGAGAGCCGTTGAGAGCATCGGGGATAGTGCTCATGTGTTGAGAAGATTGTCCATATTAAGACCTGAAACCCGGTTTTTCAAGGTTTTCAGAAGGTCTCCTGCCGGCGACATACCACAGAAACATGAGCCCCTGAGCCGCCAGCATGACACCGAAGGCCGCCCGGTAGCCGGCCGGCGCGTAGCCGGTGCCTTCCGCAGCCGGCCACAGCTCGATGACCGCGCCGATACCCCATTGGGCGATAAATGCCGTCACGAACACCAGCAGGTTGACGGCGGTGTTGACCCGACCCGACAACTGCGGGGGAAAACTCTGGGAGAGGACCGCGTAGGGCAGAATGCCGGAGGTACCGAAAAATCCGAAGAGGCCCCACAACACCATCGCGGCGGACTCGATTTCCAGAATGATCAGCAGCAGGACGCCCATGAAAACCGCCATTCCGGCAGCCGCGACCACCATCGGCGCGATCCCCCGGCGGCTCAGGCGCTCGGCCGCGGTGCCCAACACAATGAAACCGGCCACCATGGCAGCGGCCACCAGAAAAAGAGTGCCGGCCACCTGCTGACGGTCGTAGCCGGCCACGTCCCGCAACCAGGGCCCGGCCCATAAGCCCTGGATCGACAGGAAAGTGGCCTGGGAAAGCGTGGTCCAGGGCGCAATCCGCCAGAAGACCGGGCTCGAAAACACCCGCTTCACGCCCCGGATCTGCTCGCCAAAGCGCAGTTCCCGCCCGGCCGCAGCCCGCTCGGGCACGACGAAATAAACCAGGGCTGCAATCACCAGGGTCAATGCCGCCAGGGCCGTGAACACGCCGCGCCAGTTCGTGACGGCCAACGCGGCTTCGACCGGGGCCGTCGCGGCCAGGGCGCCCAGACCGCCGGCCGCCATCTGATACCCGTTGATTAACGGCAGCTGCCGGCGCGGATACCAGATCACGTACGCCTTGAAAGCGGCCATCAGGCAGGCGGAAACCCCGAACCCGATCAGCGCGCGACCGGCGACAAGGCCGGCCAGGGTTTCGGCCCGCGCAAAGACCCAGGCGCCGATTGCGGCAAACAATAGCAGGAAGGCTTCGATCCGGCGGGGCCCGAACCGGTCGAGCAGCACCCCCAGCGGCAGCTGCGAAGCGGCGAAGGTAATAAAATAAGCCGAGGTGAGAAGCCCCAACTCCGACGGATCGACGCCGATGTCGGCCACCAGGTCGGGCGCGATGACGGAATTGACCACCCGGTAAAGGTAGGAGAGGAAGTAACCGCAGGCAAAGGGGATGAAAACCCGCAGCCTGACACCGATCTTTTCTTTCTCCTCGGTCATGAACCCCCTTGGCCTGTTTGTCACCCGGTCAGCTCTTGCCCAACCGCATTTTTTGGCACGCTGGCGTACCTATTTCGTAAACGAGGACCACGACGGCGATCGGAACCATTTTCGTGCAATTTTTTTTTGTGGACGCGGGTGTCCAATCGCCGCTGTCGCATCGACAGTGGCCGACATTTCCGCCATCGCATCCGACAGCGTTATTATCAAAAACCGGTCCGAACCGCAACAAGTGCCGGCACGCGATACCGAAGGCCGCTGCGGCACCGGTCGCGCCCGCACGGTCACGACCGCTTGACCGGGCACCGAAAGTGTGTTTTATGTCATTTTCGATTTGAAGAGAACAGATCGAAAACACATCGGGGAATCGCTTCGAACCTGATGAAGCTGCTCTTTCTGCTGTTGCACGGCTGCGCCACACTCCCGGAGAATTTCAAGCGGCCGGTCGACCGGACGTGCAACATTGATCCAGAATTCAGAAAAATGCTACTCACCCCGCCCGGCGAGAAAGTCCCCCGTCATTCATGAGACCCGAAGCGGCGATTGAAAAGATCGCATATGGGCACCGGTGCGCCTCTGTGACGCCTGCTCACCAACATCGAGAAGAAAAAATCATGAGACCAAAGACATTGTCCATCATCTTATGGGTTCTGTTGGCCGGACTTGCATGCACCCGGGAAGAAGCGCCGAAAGTGGCGCCTCCCCCACCCGGCGTGACGGTAATCATCACCGCAGCGCGGGAAGTTCCTCTTTATCAGGAATTTGTCGGCCAGATCTTCGGGTTGAACGATATTGCCATTTCCGCGCGGATCGAAGGCTTTCTCGAAGGCATCCACTTTCAAGAAGGCTCCGAGGTCGAAAAGGGTCAATTGCTCTACACGCTCGAAAGCCAGCCGTTCAAGGAAAAAGTTGCCGGACAGATGAGCCGGGTCGCCGAGGCGGAAATAATGATAGCCAACGCCAAAGGCGAACTGCGGCGGATAAAACCGCTGGCCGAGATCAGGGCGGTCAGTCAGAGCGAGCTGGACACGGCCGTGGCGAAGTATGAGGCGTCGGTCGCTTCGGTGGAGGCCGCCCGGGCCAATCTAAGGGCTCTGGAAATCCAACTCGGCTACACCAAGATTTATTCACCCATATCCGGAATCATCGGCAAAACGCAGGCCAAGGTCGGTGATTTCGTCGGGCGCAATCCGAACCCGGTCATTCTGAATACGGTGTCGCAAGTCGACACGATTCTGGTCAATTTCTTCATTACCGAATCACAATACCTTGAATTTGCCCGCCTCCGGTCCCAAGTCGGGCCTGCCACGCCTGAAGCGAAACGATTTGAGCTGATTCTGGCCGACGAGTCGGTCTATGAGCACGAAGGCAAGGCCGATTTCATCGGTCGGGAAGTAGACCCCGCCACGGGAGCCATGCTGATTCAGGCCTCCTTTCCCAACCCGGAAAAACTGCTTCGCCCGGGACAGTTTGCCAGGGTCAGGATCGAGGTGGATGTGGTCAAAGATGGAATCCTGATACCCCAGCGATGCGTCTCCGAACTTCAGGGTCTCTTCAGTGTCTTTGTGGTCGACTCGAACAACACGATCGAGCGCAGGGAGATAACGGTCGGCCCCAAGGTCGGGGGATCATGGCTGATTACCAAAGGCCTGAAAGCCGGGGAGCAGGTGGTGTACGAAGGCCTGCAGATGGTCAGAGACGGCACGATCGTGGAACCCACGGTGAAAAGCATTGAACCGTTGAACCCGGATCCGAAAGTAAATCAGCATGGGTAATTTTTTTGTCAGACGGCCCATCGTGGCAATCGTGATTGCCATATTCACCGTCATCGCGGGCGTCGTCTTCCTGGGCGGTCTTCCTACGGAGCAGTATCCCGATATCACGCCGCCCATCGTCGAGGTCCGCGCCACCTATACCGGTGCCGATGCCGTCAGTGTCGAGCAGTCGGTGGCGACACCGCTGGAGCAGGAGATCAACGGTGTCGACGACATGATTTATATGAAATCGACCAATTCGAACGACGGCACCATGACGATCCAGGTCTCTTTCGAAGTGGGGACGGATCCTGACAACAACACCGTCTTCACCCAGAACCGGGTCGCCGCAGCAACCGCCAAGTTGCCGGAGGAGGTGAAACGGCTGGGAGTCACGACCCAGAAATCGCTGGCCAACATCTTGATGCTGATCGCGCTGACATCCGCCGACGGCCGCTTCGACCAGCAGTTCCTGGGCAACTATGCACTGCTCAACCTCAAGGACTCTCTGGCTCGCATCCGGGGGATCGGAAGGGTCAACGTGATCGGTGCCAGTGACTATTCCATGCGGATCTGGATAAAACCGGACCAGCTCGCAACCCGGGGCATCACCGTGCCCGAAATCATCGCGGCGGTTCGGACTCAGAGCACCATCGTACCGGGCGGAAAATTCGGGGCCGAACCCGCTCCGCCGGGAACGGAATTCACCTACACGGTAAAACTTCCCGAGCGTCTCCAGACCGAAGCGCAATTCGGCGAGATCGTCGTCAGGACCGCCGCAGACGGCTCCCAGGTTAAAATCAAGCATCTCGCCAAGGTCGAACTGGGCGTGGAAACCTACAACGCCTTTACCCGGCTCAATGGCAAACCGTGCGCCATGATGGCCGTTTACCAGGCTCCCGGCTCCAACGCCGTGGAGTTGGCGCGCCAAGTGCGCCAAGCCATGACACAGTTATCAGCATCTTTTCCGGAAAGCGTCCGGTACGATGTTTCCCTGGACACCACGCTGGCCATCACGGCCGGGATCGATGAAATCCTCCAGACACTTTTCATCGCGCTGGCCTTGGTGATTATGGTGGTCTTCATCTTCATCCAGGACTGGCGGGCGGCACTGATTCCCACCATCGCCATCCCCGTGTCACTGGTCGGCACGTTTATCGTCTTTCCCGTGATCGGTTTTTCCATCAACGTGCTGTCCCTTTTGGGATTGGTGCTGGCGATCGGTATCGTGGTCGATGACGCCATCGTCGTCGTGGAGGCGGTCCAAGTCAAGATCGAGGAGGGGCTGGATCCCCGAACAGCCACCACCAAGGCCATGCAGGAAGTGACCGCTCCGGTCGTCGCCACCACCTTGGTCCTGGTGGCGGTGTTTATCCCGGTGGCCGCCATGGGGGGGATAACCGGCAGGCTCTATCAGCAGTTTGCCATCACGGTGGCCGTTTCGGTAATTTTTTCTTCGATCAATGCCTTGACCCTCAGTCCGGCCCTGTGCGCACTGCTGCTCAGAAAACGCAAGCCGTCCCGCGGCCCGCTCGGGCTATTTTTCCGCGCGTTCAACGAGGGCTTCGACCGGGTCACCGGCGGCTACATGAAACTGACCGACTTCGTGACCCGCAGGATTGCCCGCGGTCTGGCCGTTATCGCTGTCGTCGTCATCGGGCTAGGCGCCGTCGGAAGCCTTCTGCCCGGCGGTTTCATGCCCGATGAGGATATGGGATATCTGCTGATAAACATCCAATTGCCTGACGCCGCATCCCTGCAACGGTCCGACGTGGTCGCCCGCAGGGTGGAAGAAATCCTGGCCGCATACGAGGCGGTGGACCACATCACCACCGCCACCGGTTTCAGTCTGATTTCAGGCAGCATGTCCACCAATACCGGCTTTATTTTCGTTTCGCTCAAGGGTTGGAACGAGCGGGACAATACCGCCAAAGAGATCGTGGCCCTGCTGAACAGGGAATTTCGCGCGACCATCAACGAGGCCCAGGTTTTTGCCTTCGGCCCACCGGCCATTCCCGGACTGGGAAACGGTTCGGGATTTACCATGCTGGTCCAGGACAAGGGCGGCAATACCGCTCAGTACCTCGCCGATCAAACTTCCGGCTTCATTCGAGCGGCGACGAATCGTCCTGAAATAGGTTCCATGTTTACAACCTTCAGGGCCGACGTACCCCAGAGATTCATGGATATCAACGTCGACAAAGCGCTCAAGGCCGGTGTTTCCCTGAACGACATCTACACCACTGTCGGCGCCTTTCTGGGGGGTGCCTACGTGAACGATTTCAACCGGTTCGGAAGGCTCTACCGGGCCTATATCCAGGCGGAGCCGGCCTATCGGTTGAGCGAGGACAAAGTCAACCTGTTTTTTGTCAACAATCGTGACGGTGCCAGCGTCCCCCTGGCGGCATTTGTCAGTGTCAAGGAAGTTTCCGGCCCCGATTTTACCAACCGTTTCAACCTTTACCGGTCGATCGAACTGACCGGCGGCCCGGCTCCAGGCTACACGTCGGCGCAAGCCTTGTCCACCCTGGAAGAAGTGGCGGCCGAGGTCCTACCCTCCGATATGGGCTATGCCTGGAGCAACATGTCCTACCAGGAAAAAAGGGCCTCCGGCACCGGCGCGATCGTGTTCGTGTTTTCCCTGGTGTTTGTCTACCTCATCCTCGCCGCCCAGTATGAAAGCTGGTCACTGCCCCTGAGCATCCTTCTGGGAACGCCGTTTGCGATTTTCGGCGCTTTTCTGGCCCTGTATCTGGCGCGGCTTTACAGCCAGAGCTTCGAACTCAATGTGTTTGCCCAGATCGCCCTCGTGATGCTGATCGCGATGGCGGCCAAAAATGCCATTCTGATTGTTGAGTTTGCCAAGCTTGAATTCGACAAGGGCCTGTCGTTGTTCGATGCCGCCATGAAAGCGGCCCGACTGCGCTTCCAGCCAATTCTGATGACGGCCTTTTCGTTCATATTGGGGGTTTTGCCGCTGGTACTGGCGACCGGGGCCGGGGCCGAGGCCCGGGTGGTCATGGGAATGGCCCTGCTGGGCGGCATGAGCCTGGCAACCGTTCTGGGCGTATTCTTTTACCCGATGCTGTTTGTTTTCATCGGCAAGGTCGCCCGCTACGAACAAAAAAGAGAAGCGCCTCACAAACGGAGCTGACACCTTGACGCACGCCGCTGAAACGACAACAGCGCCTCGGGCCTGCCAAAAAAAAGCTGGCGATTTAAACCGGCACCTTGTTTTTGAACACGCCCTTGGAATTCTGTGTGTATCATTTTCGATTTTTCTGGTGGCCTGCGCCGTGGGCCCTGATTTCGTTCCGCCCGCCGTTGAGGTTCCGGCTGGTTACCGGCTCGACACGATGCCGATCGATGGGGCAACGGACTTAAAATGGTGGGAGCTCTTCGAGGACCCACTCGTTCACACCCTGGTGACGGCCGCCCTTGAAAACAATCGTGACCTGAAAATCGCAGCCAGCCGAATCGAACAGGCCCGCGCGTTTCTGGGTTTCACCAGGGCGGACCAATATCCCGGTCTCAACTTGCAGGGCGGTGCGACCGCAGGGAATTTTTTCGGTTCCGAACGAACAAATTCCACCGACTCGACCCTCTATATCGCCGCGCCGCTGAGCTGGGAAATCGACTTCTGGGGCAAGTACCGCAGGGCCACCGCAGCGGCCAGGGCCGAACTCGTCGCCACCGAGTACGGACTCAGGACGGTGCAGCTCAGCCTGGTGGCCGAGGTCATCGCCACCTATTACCTGTTGCTTGATTTCCATCAACGGCTGAGCATATCGGAAAGTACGCTGCAATCCCGCCAGAAAAGCCTGAATCTTATTCAGCAGCGTTACGACAAGGGCATCATTTCCGAACTCGACCTGAACCAGGCCCAAATTCAGATGGAGATAGCCGCAGCCGCCATACCGTTGTACCAGCGATCCATTTCTCAAACCGAAAATGCCCTGAGCATTCTTCTCGGCCGGCTGCCCGAACCTATAAAAACCGGCATCGACCTGAACCGCCTACCCGTTCCGCCGGCTGTACCGACCGGCCTGCCGTCAACTCTCCTCGAGCGCCGGCCGGATATCATCGCGGCGATGAACCTTCTTGAGGCCCAGACCGAAAAAATCGGCGTCGCCGAGGCCCTGCGGCTTCCGGCCATCAGCCTGACCGGCACGTTGGGAATCGTCAGTACCGAACTGGGCGGGGTGACGACACAAGGGGGTTTCTGGTCGCTGGGCGCCGGTCTCCTGGGACCGATTTATGAATTCGGCAAGAACATCCGGCGGGTCGACATCGAAAAGGCCCTGACCCAGCAGGCCCGGTATCAATACGAAAACACGGTTCTGACGGCCTTCAGGGATGTCGAAGACGCGCTGGTCGAAATCGAGACCTATAAAAGACAAATCACTGCGGTGCAAAACCAGCTGAAGGCCGCCAGAAACGCCAACATGCTGTCAACCGAGCGCTATAACAGGGGCTACAGCACTTATCTCGAGGTGCTGGAAACGGAGCGATCCCTGTTCAATGTGCAACTGCAGTATTCCGAGTTGAAGCAACAGCAATTGACTGCCTACGTGAACCTGTACAAGGCACTGGGCGGTGGGTGGATATCAGCAACAGAGACGGAATAAAGGGAAACAATCGTCGTTGAGTTTCCCCTCAGGACTCTTCAGAGCATGAAGACCGCGACGACCACAACCGCCGTCAGCCCGAGCAGGGTCGGCACCAGGTTGCGGCGCGCGACCTCGATCGGGTCGGTGCCGGTGATGGCCGCCGCTGGAATCAAGGCCCACGGCACGATGCAGCCGCCGCCGACCGCGATGCAGAAAAACTGCCCCAGGGCCGTCAGGGTCGCCAAATCGAGGTTGGCCGGCGTGCCCAGCACCTGCGTGAGTGATCCGATCAGCGGCAGGCCCGAAAAGCCGGATCCGTCCAGGCCGGTGATGCCGCCCACGACCGCCTGGGTCACGGCGGCCGTCACCCGCCCGACAGGAACCACGGCGGCAAACGCCTGGCCCAGGTCGAAGAGCAGGCCCCGGGCGCCCTCGCCGAAAATGGCGGGGGCCGTGCCGGGGGATCCCATGAAGAAGAAGGCCGCGATAAAAAAGACCGGCGTGAAGATGCGCACCCCGTACATGAAACCGGATCGCCCGTGGTCGGTCAGCTTTTCGAAACTCTTCTTGCCGTAGACGCCGACCGCGACGATGACCATGATCAGCGCCACGGTGCCGCCGAGCAGCGCGGTGGCATCCCCGCCCCTGATCTCGAAGGCCAGCATGGCGACGAGGTCCAGCAGGAACAGCAGGCCGATCATCCAGATGGCAAACCGCTTGAAGCCCGGCGCGGCCGCCGACCAGCGGTCGATCTCGCATTTTTCCTCCGGCGTGCACTCGAAGGGTTCCCAGGTGACGGGCCGGCCGGCGGTGGCCCTGATTTCCCGGCGCACCGCGAGAAAGGAAAGCGGCAGCGCCACCACCGCAAAGGCGATCACCAGCGGCACGCTTTTGACCATCACCGCCCCGACCCCGATCCCCGCCGCCTTGGCGGCAATGCTGGGGGCGCCCTGGATCACGAAGTCGGTGGTCAGGGCGATGCCGTAACCGAACATGCTGATCGACATGGCGGCGCAGATGGGCGGCAGCCCGACCTCGATGGCCGCCGGCAGGAGCAGGGCGCCCACCAGGGCGATGGCCGGCGACGGCCAGATGAACCAGGCCACGAGCGTGATGACGATCCCCATGACCCAGAAGGCGATGGCGGGCGACTTCAGTGTTTTTCGAATGGGGTTGAACATGGTGGCGGCAATGCCGGTCTCTTCCAGCATCCGCGCCAGGGACACGATGATCGAAATGATCAGGACGATACCGAGCAGCTCGCCGAAAGCCGTCTGAATGGCGTTAAAGACCGACTGGACGGCCTTGATCAGGTCGCCGGTGATAACCCAGGCCAAGACGAAGGCCGCCACCGTGCACACCAGCGGCGTCTCCCGGCGCAGCGCCATCGTGACCAGAACCACGATGATTCCCAGCAGATAAACCCAGTGCGCAGCAGTCAACTCCACCATGTAGCCCTCCAGATGTTAAAGATGATACTTGATACGGTACGGGCACGGCACGCCGTGCCCCTGCGGGAAAGGTGGGATCGCTGACGGATGCGGACCGGATTCCCTGATAGGGCGAAAAATTTTTCGCCCCTACTTGCAATAAAGAACGGTATTCGTTTGAAACTGATATGCCGAATTTTCGATCATTCCGGATCCGCAACACTTATGTGAAACTTCACCAAAGTTTCTTTAACGATCAAACTGGGCGTTCCACGGCCAGCGGTTGGGCTAAATCCCAAACACCACACACACCCATGAAACCAGCACCTCGCAACCCGTAACCCGCACCTCGCAACTCGCAACTCGCAACTGTCAACACCAAACACCAACTTCTAAACACCAAATACCAAACACCTACTACCCAATAAACCCGTAACCCGCAACCCGCACCCCCGCAACACAAAACACCAACTACCAAACACCAATCACTAAATACCAAACACCCCACTCAAGCCGGCGGCATCCACCCTTTCGGCGATGGCGGACGCATCGGTCGAATACAGCCCTTTCTCTTTCAGTCGGTCGAACAGCACCGATCCCGAAAAAGTGAACTTGAGGCCCAGCTCGCCGTCTTCCCTCATTTTCCGGCGCACCATGCGAACCGCGGTCCCAATCGCCAGGTCTTCGGGCAAAATCAGCAAGTCTTCGCGCCGCACGTGACGCACGGCATTGCAGCCGGCCAGGGTCCCGGTGCAGATCGCCTCGGTGTGGCCCACCAGCAGGCCGGCCTTCTCCCCGGCGCAAAAGAGGTTTTCGACACCTTCCACCTTCAGGGCGTCGTCGCGCGGGGCCATGGCGAAGTAGCGCATCGAGTTTCCCAGGCCGCCGGCATACGGATCTTCGTAGCGCGCATTTTCAAAACCGGGAATGTCGCGCAAGGCCTCCAGCGGGAAAAAAGGCGTCATCAGCTTGGCGTGCCCGGTGTCGAGCAGCACCACGTTTTCCTCGAATTCGGACAGGGCATACTGCTGGCAGGCCTTGATGGCGAGCTTGCCCCGCAGCACCTTCGATTTCGGAATCGGAATGACCGCCACGCCCGTCTTGTCCAACAGATCGCGTATCTCCCCGGCCAGCGATTCCTTGAGCAGCTTGCACGATCCGCTCATGGCCCCTGTCTGATCGCCTTTGCGGCCGGTCATTTCCTTTACGCCGGCCCTGGCCGCCAGGCTCACCCGGCCGCCGAAGGAATGGCAGCGCAGGACGCACATCGCGCAGCCGTTGCCGTATTTATTGCAATTGGCCGGCGGACCGGCCGTGCCGGTGGTGTCG
>JBAPWQ010000007.1:0-17910 GCA_049283795.1 Desulfobacterales bacterium
AGAGGGCCGGCACCAAGTCCGGCAACAAAGGTTGGCAAGCCGCCATGGCGGCGGTGGAAATGGCCAACCTGATGGGCACCGTTTCACAGGCCTGACGATGGGAATCCGCCGCAAATCCCGCGAACTCGCGCTGCAGGCTCTTTTTTGCATGGACATGACCGGCGATACGTCGGCAGAGATGCTGCAGCGGTTCTGCGATACCTACGGCCCGCCGGACAAGGCGCGTCCGTTTTTGCTGGAGCTGGTCCAGGGCGTCAACGGCTCGCGCACCCTGATAGACCGACTGATCGAACACTTCTCGCGCAACTGGCGCCTGAGCCGCATGTCGTGTGTCGACCGCAACATCATGCGCATTGCCGTGTACGAGATGCTTTACTGCGGCGATATCCCGGCCAAGGTGTCCATCAACGAGGCCATCGACATCGGCAAGAAATACGGCACCGAAGAATCGGGCGCCTTCATCAACGGAATTTTGGACAGCGTGCGAATCGATGCCGAAATCCCGTCCCTTCCGAAAACCCCCGCCGGCCAACCGCAACCCGTGGAGTGAGGAGGATCAATTGATTATCGAATCACTGACAGTCGGACCCATTCAGGCCAATTGCTACATCCTGGGCTGTGAAGAAACCAAGGAAGCCGTCGTGATCGATCCGGGCGATGAGGCCGATCGAATTTTAATGACCCTGGCCCGCTCCGGTTTGACGCTGCGCTACATCATCAACACCCATGGCCATTTCGACCATGTCGGTGCGAATAAACGGCTTAAGAGTGCCACCGGCGCCGCGATTCTCATTCACCGCCTGGATGCCCCGATGCTGAACCAGCTGGCAGCCAGCGCCGCGGCATGGGGAATGTCGGCGGAAGATTCACCGGCACCGGACCGGATGCTGGATGAAGGCGATACAATCGACTTCGGCACCATTACCCTGAAGGTGCTGCACACGCCCGGGCATACTCCGGGCGGCATATCGCTGGCCACCGACGGCTGCGTTTTCGTCGGCGATACCCTATTCGCCGGTTCGGTCGGGCGCACGGATTTTCCGGGCGGCAACGCGGCGACATTGAAACAACACATTCAATCCAAGCTGTTCACTCTCGCCAACGAGACGATCGTGTACCCCGGTCACATGGAACCGACCACGATCGGCAAAGAGCGCCGCACCAACCCCTTTGTGGGTGAAGGCGGAATGCTGTAGGCCAACGGCGCCTGCGGCGCCGGTTGGCCCGTTAACCGGTTAGCCCGTTAGGCCGGTTGAGCCCGTTAGGCCCGTTGGCCGGTTAACCCGTATAGCACGTCAGCCCGATGAAATGACGTCCGGTGGTTGCCTTCGACCAATCGTTTTTCGTAGGCGGTAGAGCTTTACCGGTTAAGAACTGACCTCGCCATCAATAGAATGCAAGACCCGCCCAACCGGTTAACGGGCTAACGGGCCAACCGGCTCAACAGATGGGGCATCGGCCAACCGGTCAACGGGCTAACGGGCCAACCGGCTAACCGTCTCAGAAGGCCCCCAGTTGGCAGGGTTTGATCTTGACGCCCAGGGCCTCGCAGGCGCTGCTGACCGTCATTTTGGGCACACCGAACTGCGCTGCGATGTGCCAGGCCGCTTCGCACGGCAGCCGGTCGTCGACCAGCCCGCTGCGAACGGCCTCACCGAGAGCCGGCTCCGGCGGCAGGCGGGAGTCGACGATCTTTTTTTGCGGTGTGTACCCAAACAGCCCCAGCTGACACTTGACGAGCCTGATCTGCATCAAGTCGGCCGTTCGGCCGACCTGGGCCGGGGCGCAGCCAAGTTTTCGGGCAATATCAAAGGCCACCGCACAGGCCAGCCCCTCTTTTTTGAGCCGGGCCGTGATGTCCCGCGCGATGGCCGGATCCGGTCGGGCGTCGTTGGCATGCTTATCGATTAAACTCATTTTACCTCCGCTTTTTCTGATGTTCCATCCGCGATTTATGGTAATGCACTGAATGTTCCTTATAGTTTATTTGATGATCCAGCACAATTTCAAAAAGGCCACGGATCATTTTTCTTGAACTCGTCTATCGCCTTTGTTAGGTTGATTCCGGTCAGCCGATCGCTCTCAGGGTAACTCATGGTTTTTATGATCAACCGCAGAAAAACCCGCCGGATCACCGTCGGCGGCGTAGAAATAGGTGGTGGCGCACCTATTCCCGTCCAGTCCATGACCAACACCTTCACCCCCGATGTGGCGGCAACGGTGGCCCAGATCCACGCGCTCGAGGCCGCCGGCTGTGAAATCGTGCGGGTGGCGGTTCCGGACGAAGCGGCCGCCGGCGCCATCGCTTCGATAAAGGCGCGGATCGCTGTCCCGCTGATTGCCGACATTCACTTCGATCACCGGTTGGCGATCGCCGCGATTCGCGCGGGCGCCGACGCTCTGCGAATCAACCCCGGCAACATCGGCAGCCGCGAAAACATCAAGGCGGTGGTAGGCTGTGCCGAAGAACACGGCGTGCCGATCCGGATCGGTGTCAACGCCGGTTCGCTCGAAAAAGACCTTTTGAAGAAATACAAGGGGGCGACCGCCGAGGCGATGGTCGAAAGTGCCTTGCGCCATATCGAAAACATGGCGGCGTTTGGATTCGAACGGTTGAAAATTTCCATGAAGGCCTCCGATGTGCACCGAACGGTGCAGGCCTATCGCCTGCTGTCCGAGCAGACCGATTTTCCGCTGCACCTGGGCGTAACAGAGGCCGGCGGGCTTTATTCGGGGATCGTCAAATCGAGCCTCGGCATCGGAATGCTGCTGGCCGAAGGGATCGGCGACACCCTGCGCGTGTCTTTGACGCGCGATCCGGTCGAAGAGGTGCGGGTCGGCTACGAGATTCTGAAGGCGCTGGACATTCGCCGCCACGGCCCCGATATTATTTCCTGCCCGACCTGCGGCCGGTGTCATATCGACCTTTTCGGCATCACCGAAAAAATCGAAAAAGCGATTTTTCTTAAATCAGTGCCGGTCAAGGTGGCTATCATGGGCTGCGTGGTCAACGGTCCGGGAGAAGCGCGCGAGGCCGATATCGGCATCGCCGGCGGCAATGGGGTGGGAATCCTTTTCAAAAAGGGAAAAATCGTCAAGAAGTTTCCCGAAGAACAACTGGCCGATGTCCTGCTGGCTGAACTGGATGAATTCGAACGCCGATGGAAGTCGGGCCAGCGGTAACGATACGAACATGAAACCTGCCGCCGCACGAGGATGAGAATGGGTAAACAGAAACTGCCGAAAACAGGCATCAGTCCCACCCGCGAAGAAGATTATCCGGAGTGGTACCAGCAAGTCGTAAAAGCCTCCGATCTCGCCGAAAAATCTCCGGTGCGCGGGTGCATGGTGATCAAGCCCTGGGGATACAGCCTGTGGGAAAACATCGTGGAAGACCTGAACGCGATGTTCAAGTCCACCGGGGTGAAAAACGCCTATTTCCCGCTTTTCATCCCGCTGAGCTTTCTCGAAAAGGAAGCCGAACACGTCGAGGGCTTCGCCAAGGAGTGTGCGGTGGTGACCCACCACCGTCTCGAAAAAGGACCCTCCGGCGGCCTGGTCCCGGCCGGCCCCCTGGCCGAGCCGCTGGTCGTCCGGCCGACATCGGAAACGATCATCGGCGACTCGTTTGCGAAGTGGATCACCAGCCACCGGGACCTGCCCGTCCTCATCAACCAGTGGGCCAATGTCGTGCGCTGGGAAATGCGGACGCGAGTTTTCCTGCGAACCAGTGAATTCCTGTGGCAGGAGGGCCACACCGCGCATGCCACCGAGACGGAAGCCCTGGCCCGGACCCGCCTGATGCTCGATGTGTATGCCGAACTCGCCGAAAAACATCTGGCCATCCCGGTCATAAAGGGCCGCAAAACGCCGGCGGAACGGTTTCCGGGTGCGGTGGACACGCTGTGCGTTGAAGCGATGATGCAGGATCGCCGTGCCCTGCAGGCCGGCACCTCTCACTTCCTGGGGCAGAATTTCGCCCGCGCCTCGGGCATCCGCTACCAGGATGTCAACGAGCAGGAACAGTACGCCTGGACGACATCCTGGGGTGCCTCGACCCGCCTGATCGGCGGTCTGATCATGACCCACGGCGACGACAACGGCCTGCTCCTGCCGCCCCGGGTCGCCCCGGCGCATGTCGTGCTGCTGCCGATCGCGCGCAATCCCGATGAACACGCCCTGGTGATGCCCTATGTCGAGGCTCTGGCCGCGGAGCTGAAAAAAAAATCTTATGGCCGCCGGCCGGTCGGCGTGGAAATCGACACGCGCGATATCGGCGGTGCCAGAGGATGGGAATGGATCAAGAAAGGCATCCCGCTGCGGGTCGAGATCGGTCCGCGGGACATCGCCGCCGAATCTGTTTTCGTGGCGCGCCGCGATCGGGATCACCGCGAAAAGGTCTCATTCAAACGCGACCGGTTCGTCGCCGACATCACCGATATTCTCGACGGAATTCAACACACGATCTTTGACCGCGCCCTGTCTTTCCGGGAAACACATTCGAGCGTCATCGACGAAAAAAAATCTTTTTATGACTATTTTACACCGTCTGACAAAGAAAAACCCGAGATTCACGGCGGCTTCGCCTACTCGCACTGGTGTGGTGACACGGCCTGCGAAGCCGCCATCAAGGAGGAACTCGGCGTTACCATCCGCTGTATCCCCTTTTCCGGCACCCGGCAAGATGACACCGGCCCGGGAAGATGCATCACCTGCGGCGAGCCGTCGCCGCAGCGGGTCGTTTTCGCCAAAGCCTATTGAAGCCGTCGTTTTTTGGCAGTTCGGACGGCTTGAGTTTGATAATCGTCACCGGCCACCTATTTTTGCCGGGCAAATTATGAATCGCTTTTGTTAAAAGCTTCTATGATCCGCATTACCGACATCCTCGACAAGGTGGCCGAATACTCTCCCGAGGCCGATCTCAGCCTGATCGAACGTGCGTATATTTACTCCGCACGGGTCCATGAAGGCCAGGTGCGCCTGTCGGGGGAACCCTACCTGTCCCACCCGCTGGAAGTGGCCGGCATCCTGGCCGACATGAACCTGGATGAAGTCAGCGTCACCGCCGGTCTTCTGCACGATGTCCTGGAAGATACCTCGGCCACGACCGAAGAAATCGAGGACATCTTCGGCGTAAATGTCCTGCATATCGTCTCCGGCGTAACGAAGCTGGCCAAATTGCGCCTGAGCAGCTCCGAGGCCCGCCAGGCCGAGAGCATCCGCAAAATGCTGCTGGCCATGGCCGACGACATCCGCGTCATCCTGATCAAGCTGGCCGACCGCCTGCACAACATGCGGACCCTTCAGTATCACCGCAGCGAAAAGAAAAAAGTCAGTATCGCCCGGGAAACCATGGATATTTATGCGCCGATATCCGCCCGCCTGGGCATCTACTGGATCAAGAAAGAACTCGAAGACGCTTCTTTCAAGTACATGCTGCCCGATGAGTACGAACGGGTCAGAAGCCTGGTGGCCAAGGATCAGGCCGAGCGCGAAAAATATATCCAAACGGTGAAGGAATTCATCTTAAAAAAAATGGCCGAGGCCGATTTGAAGTGCGAGGTGCTGGGCCGCAACAAGAATTATTACAGCATCTACCACAAAATGATGACGCAGAGCCTGGCGTTCGAAGACGTTTACGATATTATCGCCTTCAGGATCATCGTCGACACCATCCCGCACTGCTACGAAACGCTCGGTTTGATCCACTCGCTCTGGAAACCGATCGACATCAAGTTCAAGGACTATATTAGCCGCCCGAAACCCAACATGTACCAGTCGCTGCACACGACGGTCTTCGGCCCCTACGGCGAGCGCATGGAGGTTCAGATCCGCACCTGGGAAATGGACCGGGTGGCCAAGTCCGGCATCGCCGCCCACTGGGGGTATAAGGAGGGTCAACAGGTCGATGAACGGGTGAGCCGCATGTACACCTGGATTCAGGAACTGGTCGAAAACCAGGAGAATTTCAGGGACCCGGGCGAGTTCATGGAAAATGTGCGCATCGACCTTTTCCCCGACGAAGTGTATGTGTTCACGCCCCGCGGGGACATAAAAACATTGCCCAAGGGCGCAACGCCGGTCGATTTCGCCTACATGATCCACACGGAGGTTGGCGACCGCTGTATCGGTGCAAAAGTCAATGACCGCATGGTTCCGCTCCAGTACGAGCTTCAGACCGGCGATGTCATTGAAATCGTCACCCAGAAAAACCACCAGCCGAGCAAGGACTGGCTGAAATACGTCAAAACGGTCAAGGCCCGGTCGAAAATCCGCCAATGGATCAAGACCCAGGAAAAAGACCGCAGCATCTCGCTCGGTCGGGAAATGTGCGACAAGGCCTTTCGCAAGGAAAAGCTGAATTTTTCGGCGTTGCTCAAAACAGAGGATATGAACCGGGTGGTGGAGCACTTCGGGCTCAAGTCGGTCGATGACCTGATTGCCAGCGTGGGCTACGGCAAGATCACGCCGCTGCAGGTGATGCGGCGTTTTACGGCCAGACCCGAAGGCGATGAAAAGCGGGAGTCGGTCTTCAACAAGCTCATCGGACGGGTGCGCAAGAAAAAGGCCAAAGGCGGGGTGATGGTCAAAGGCGTGGACGATATTCTGATCCGGTTCGGCAAATGCTGCCAGCCGGTGCCGGGAGACTCGATCACCGGCTACATCACCCAGGGCTACGGCGTGACCGTGCACCGCACGGGCTGCGTCAACGCTCTGAAGATGAGCCCCGACCGGCAAATCGACGTGGAATGGAACATCGAGAACCCGGAGACATATCCGGTAAAAATTTACATCCGTTCCCTGGACCGGGTCGGGCTGCTGGCCGACGTCGTCAGCAACATCAGTAAAAACAACGCCAACATCCTGAACGCGAAAACCGAAACCCAGGAAAACAAGGTCGTCAACAGCGTGTTCACGATCGACGTGGAGGATACACAGCACCTGGAGCGGATCATGTCATCGCTCAAGAAGGTCAAGCAGGTCATGGAAGTCAAGCGCATCAATTAAGGGGCTTTGACGACGCAGCCCGACTTGATGCAGCTGGTGCAGACGGTCATTCTTTTGACCCGTCCATTCACCGTTGCCCTGACCTGCTGAAGATTCGGATTGAACCGGCGTTTGTTCACGTTGTGAGCGTGGCTCACATTGCTGCCCACCATTGGTTTTTTACCGCATATCTCACACGCTTTAGACATGAGCGCCTCTCCTTTTTTGACAGCGCGCGGGACTTTTCGCCCCGCGCACGCCTGATTCGATAAGTCAAAGACGTAAAAAAAGGGATGTTTACCGTAACGGCTTGAATCTGTAAAGTCTTTTTTTAATTGGGCGGCGCCTGGTTTGCCAGGGAGGATTCGCACTTGGTAATGTATTGAAGGGCGACACGGTGAACACCGGCATCCGGATAATTGGTGACGAGCGACCTGAAGCGGTGCAGGGCCGCGTCATAATTTTTATTATTGTAGTAAAACATCGCAATGTAAAACTCGTTGCCGGCAAGGTTCTTCAGGCATTTGTCGATGTGGTCGGTCGCTTTTTCGGCGTATATCGAATTGGGGTATTGCTTCTGAAGTTGCCTGAAATTCTCCAGGGCCTCACGCGTGACGCTCTGGTCGCGGTCGATCGTATCCAGCTGGTCGAAATAACTCCGGCCGATTTGATAGAGCACGTAAGGGACCGCCTCGTTGTTGGGGTGAAGGTCGGCAAAATCCCGGTATGCGGATATGGCCTCGGCATGCTCTTCGAGTTGATAGTGCGCGTCGGCTATTTTCAACTCCGCCAAGGTGACATATTTGCTGAAGGGATACCAGTCCTTGACTTTCTGAAAATATTCCAGGGCCGATTTGTAATCACCGCTCTCATACTCGTCCATGCCTTTTTGAACCAGAATCTCTACCGGTTCCACATCTTCGGCCTTGAATAAAAAACCGTGGACCGAATTGTAAACCGAACAGCCGGATAAGGTGAAAATAAAACCCAGGCACAGAGCAACGGTCGCTTTCATCATTAGGCTCTTAACCGTTTTCATCGCTCCTCTGCTTCGGGCCAGCCGGTCGGAGCCGTCGGCTGACGAATTTATATCCTGAACGGAGCCGCCGGACGGTCGGAATTCCTGTCCCTCCCACGGCACCGAAGGACTAAAGGGCTTTTTTAATGACATCTTCGAGTTTTGACTTGGCAACCATACCGGTGATCTGGTCGACCACGTCGCCACCCTTGAACAATATGAGCGTGGGAATGGCTTTGATTCCATATTTACCCGGTGTAATCGGGCTGTTGTCGACATTGCATTTCATGAACTTTATCTTGCCGTCGTAGTCCTTGGAAAGCTCCTCGACGACCGGCCCGATGGCCTTACAAGGCCCGCACCACGGCGCCCAGAAATCCACCAGCACCGGCATGTCCGCCTGCAGCACCTCATTCTCAAAATTTCCGTCTTCTATTTCCATGATTCCTTCAGCCATGTGATCGTATCCTTTCCTTTCTGAAATAATTTTCGCAATAATAGTGATGACCCCCAAGGTTGTCAACTTTTGCAAAATAAGTCAATATACAGATGTGATTGCGCCACCGCCCACCGGACGACGTGCGCCCACCCCGGAGCCGGAAAAGGTGGCGACGCGCCGGCAATGACGATTTGAAAAGGGCCCGGTTTCGGTGTACGGTGTTCCGTGCGCCGCCGGAGGTTTCATGACAAGCCGGGCCGGGCAGCCCCGATCGAAAAATGCGGCGGTACGGGGGGGACCGGCGGAAAGAAGTCAGATGACAAACACCATCAAGATCGGGGCCCTGATTTCAGGCACCGGCACCAACCTGCGGGCCATCATTGACGCCTGCAATAAGGGCGAAACGAGCGGGAAGGTGGTCTTCATCGGCTCGGACAATCCGCAGGCAGCCGGCCTGGATTTGGGCCGCCGCCACAACATCCCCACGTTCGCGGTCGACTACCGGGCCATCATCCGGGCCTCTCGCAACGCGCCGCCGGATGCCGTGCTGCCGGCCGACGTCGATTTGGGCCGACTGTTTGAAAAACAAACCCTCTTCCCGCCCCAGGCCGACCCGCGACGGGTGACCGCATTTTTGACATCACGGGTCGCGGCCGAATCCCGGTTGCTCCAGGCCATGGCTTCCCATGCGTTTGATTTGATCGTCCTGGCCGGCTACATGCGCACCCTGACGCCCTATTTCATCGATCGCATCAACACCGGGGCAAATCTTCCCCGCATCATGAACATACACCCCGCCCTGCTGCCTGCCTTTCCGGGAACCGACGGCTATGGCGACGCGTTTCGCTTCGGCTGCAAAGTGGCCGGCTGCACGGTGCATTTTGTCGATTACGGAGAAGACACGGGACCGATCATCGGCCAGAGGGCCTTTGCGATCGAAGAAAGCGACACCCTGGCGGCGGTCCGTGAAAAGGGGTTGAAACTGGAGTGGTCCCTCTATCCGGCCTGCATCGAACTGTTTGCGCAGAAACGATTGACACTGGTCGAGACGACCTGCGAGCGGCCGGGCCTTGGCCGGAAGATGAAGCGGACGGTGGTGAAGATTTCGCCGCCGGGGCCGGGAGCAGCGTCAGGGTAATCCCCTCCTCTGCCTCTCTGATACCCTATGCGTCTTAAGCCGAACGGGCGGTTTCCTGGCGGGACCATCAGCCTGGTTGAGCCGAACGTTGGCCCGCGTCCCGCAGCCACTTCACATACTGCTCTACGCCCTCCTCAAGACTGAGCGCGCCGCATCTGAAGCCGGTTGCCGCCAGCTTGCCCATGTCCGCTTCGGTAACATACTGATAGCCGGCCCGGAGCGATTCCGGCATGTCGAAATACTCGATTCTTTGCGGCAGTTTAAGGCTGTTGAAGATCGCCCGCGCCAGGTCGTTGAAACTCCTGCTCCTTCCCGTTCCGCCGTTGTAAAGACCGCTGGGTGCGGAGGCCTCCAGGAAATGGACGATCAGCCTGACGACGTCCCCGACGTAGATGAAATCTCTTTTCTGTCCGCCGTCCGCCCAGCCCGGCCGGTGGGACTTGAAGAGCCGGATGCGACCGTTTTGCAGCGCCTGCGGGATGGCGAAACTGGCCACGCTGGCCATCCGGCCCTTGTGGCTTTCGCAGGGTCCATAGACATTGAAAAACTTCAACCCGTACCAGCGCGGCGGGGTTTTCGATTCCTTGAGAGCCCACAAATCGAAGAGATGCTTCGAGTAGCCGTAGGCGTTGATCGGTTTATAAGCGGCCGTATTGTCATGGTCGTCGGAAAACCCGCGCCGGCCGTCCCCGTAGGTGGCGGCGCTGCTGGCATAGACCAGGGGAATGCGGTTGTCAGTGCAGAAGCGCCATATCTTCCGGGAATAGGCGACGTTGTTCTCCGCCAGATAATCGAAATCGCTTTCCATCGTGTCCGTGCAGGCCCCCAGATGGATGACTGCCTCGACGTCAGTGTCGCCATTTTGATCCAGCCAGGCCCACAAGCGCGTTTTATGCACGTATTGCCTGAACGGCTTGCCGACCAGGTTTTTCCATTTTTCGGTGGTGGCGATGTTGTCCACGACCAGAATGTCGTCGCCACACCTGTGGTTCAGCGCCGCGAGAACATTGCTGCCGATAAACCCCGCTCCTCCCGTGAGAATGATCATATCCCTGCTCCTCGGAAGCCGAAGAAACTACGTGATGCTTTGGGGATGGTGTTTCTCGGAAACCTTCTGCGCGAGGCCGGTCGTGCTGTATCCATCGACGACGGGCACGAGGTGCACCCTGCCGCCGTGGGATTCCACGAACTCCTTGCCCACCACGCTCTCGGGCCGGTAATCTGCGCCCTTCACCAGGACGTCCGGTTCCAGGGTTTCGATGAGGGTGAGCGGCGTGTCCTCTTCGAAAATGACGACCAGGTCGACACAGTCCAGCGCGCCTAAAAGGGCGGCGCGGTCCGTTTCGCCCAAAATCGGCCGCCGGTCGCCTTTTAGGCGCCTGACCGACGCGTCGGAATTCAACCCGACGATCAACTTGTCTCCGCACCCTTTCGCCGCGTTCAACAAGTAAACGTGCCCCGGGTGCAGCAGGTCGAAGCAGCCGTTGGTGAACACGATCTTCATGTCCAGGGCCTTCCAGGCCTGCACCTGAAGCGTGGCGGCCGCCAGCGAGCGGGCTTTGGGATTGATTCGCGCGCTCTGCGGCTCACCGCCGGCCGCCGCCGCCTTCAATTCGAGAGCGTGAATCGGCTGCGTTCCCAATTTGCCGACGACAATCCCGGCGGCGACATTGGCCAGGCGGGCGGCCTCCAGGTAACTCCGCCCGGCGGCGATACCGACCGCCAGGGTCGCGATGACCGTGTCGCCGGCCCCCGACACGTCATAGACCTCCCGCGCGATCGACGGAATGAATTGCGGATTCCCGTCTTCGCCCATTAGGCACATCCCCAGCGCACCGCGCGTGACCAGCAGGTTCGACAGCCCGTACCTGCCGCGCACGCCCCGCATGGCGCCGGCCAGCGCGGCATCGTCTGCAATGGGCGCTCCTGCGACCTGCTCGAACTCGGCGGTGTTCGGTGTCAGGCAGGCCGCCCCCGCGTAGCGGTCCCAATTTTTCCCTTTGGGATCGACGATAACCGGGACATCGGCGTCACTGGCCGCGGCGATGATGGCTTCGGTCAGGCCGTGCGTACCGAAAACGCCCTTCCCGTAATCCGAGAGTATGACGGCCGAAGCGGTCTGAATTTCCCGGGCCGCCTGTTCGATCATTTTCGCCTTCAGAGAGTCGTCGAGCACCATGGTGTCTTCGTCGTCGATCCTGAGCAATTGCTGCCCCCTGGACACGATGCGCGTCTTGGTGATGGTCGGCCGGTTGGCATTTTCGAACAGGATCGATTTGATTCTCCGTTCCCCGAGCAGCCGTTTGAGCGTGCCGCCGCTTTCGTCCCGACCGATCGTGGCCAGCAAGGTGACCGCCGCGCCGAGCCCGATGACGTTCAGCACCACGCTGCCGGCACCCCCCGGCACCATCGATCGCCGCTTGATATGAAATACCGGCACCGGTGCCTCGGGTGAAATCCGGTTCACATCGCCCCAGAGATAGCGGTCCAGCATGACATCGCCGATAACCAGGATGTTGCAGCGCTCAAAATCGAACCCGACCGGAGGAGTGGCCATCATGGAGTTTTCCGTTTTTTTCCTTTTCCGCGCGCACGGTTCAAGCGCCCGGACGAGCGGGTGCTTTCCTTTATGACAAATGGCTAAATATAGCGTCGCGCCCCCACGAAACGGTCGCGGTAATACCTTTTCGTCAAGGAGGTCGCCTGGATGCGCTTGCCGCGGCCGGGGGCATGGATAAATTGGTTATCGCCGGTATAAATTCCCACATGGGTCACACGGCGCCCCCCGGCCGTGGCGAAGAAAACCAGGTCGCCGCGCAACAGCTCGTCGCGATCGACAACCGCACCGGTGGCCCATTGCTGCCGGGAAGTTCGCGGCAGATCGTAACCGTTGAGCTGGTAGACCGTCATCGTCAATCCGCTGCAGTCGAAGCCCTCGTCCGTGGATTCTCCGCCCCATTTATACGAAACGCCGATGTAATTCAGGGCCGTCTTGACGATTTGTTCGCGCGCCGCACGGGTACCGGCCGCCGGCGACGGCCGCACGATATAATATTCCGTGATGATCCCTTGTGCCCGGTAGCTTTCCGCTTCCCGGACGGCCAGGTCCCGGGTGGCATAATTGCCGAACCGAACTTTGTAGAAGCCGGAAGCGTCGCTGAAATGGTAGGCGTTCACGCCCGTGCGCTGCAGCGTTTCGGTCAGCCGCACGGCATTGTCCACGTCGGCGAAGGCCCCCAGTTGAACGGCGAACTGCACCTGCCCGATATGCCCGGCCGGGCCGGGGATGTCGGTTTCGGAGGACGGCGGCGGCTCGATGCCGCTGCAGCCGGCCAGCAGCAGGAGGATAACGAAAACAACCGGCAGGCGATGCCGGCGGCCATCTTTTCTCTTCCGGTACATGATGAGCGTTTCAGAATGACTTAAGCATCAACGGAATAGCGACAAAAGTGCCGATGGAACTGCCCAGATTGGTAAACACCACAACCAGCAGAACGCGGGTGACCTTGTTTTTCCAGAAGCCCCGCAGCGTATGAATGTCTTCCTGGAGATTTTCGAAGTCGATGACGCGCGGCTTGCGGGAGAAAGCCTCGACCAGGCCCGATACCCAACCGGCGGCAACCATCGGGTTGAGCGAGGTCAACGGCGCGGCCAGCACCGACGAGACGATCGTCAACGGATGGGCCAGGGCCGCCAGGGCGCCGAGGCCGGCCAGGACGCCGTTGGCCAGCAGCCACCAGATGACCATGTCTTTTCCGGCCGTGGCGCCGCCGATGAAAAAGCCGGTGATGATCAAGGCGACGATGCCGAGCGGCAGCCCCCATTTAAGAAGCGCGGAAAGCCGACTCTTGGGCGGCAGCTTTTCCAGGGGCGCGATGTCGATTTCGGTATCCCAGTATTTCTTGATTCCGGGAACGTGGCCGGCGCCCACGATCGCCACGATTTTTTCACCGGGGGCCTGCCGTATCTTGTGTGCCAGGTAGCGGTCGCGTTCGTCGATCAGAATGGCCTTGACGATGGGCAGGGACTTGCCCACATCGGCCAAAACGGTCTCGAGCACGTCCTGCTCCTTCATCTTTTCCACATCCTCGGCACTGATGTCGTCCACCTGCCCCAGTGAAAAAATCAGCTGGGCCAGCAGCTTGATCTTGTCCCTGAATCGCATCAGGCGCCAGGTGCGGGCGAGGGTAATGCGGATATCCCGGTCGGCCAGGCAAACGGAGGCCCCGACCGCCTTGGCCGATTCGATGGCCTGAATCATTTCCTGGCCGGGGCGCACATTGAGTTTCCTGGCAATTTTTTTCTGCAGCGACGCCAGGAGCAGATTGGACAGCAGCAGGAAAGACTTTTTTTCCCGAATGACCTTTACGATGTCCATGTTCTGCCACTGGTCTTTTTGCCGGATCGACTGATAGCGCGATGCACACAACTCGACGCACACCGTATCCGGCTTTTCACCGGCGATGACCTCGGCCACCAGCCGGGCGCTTTCTTCCGAGACATGGGCCGTTCCCACCAGCAGGACTTTCTTGCCGTCAAATTCTAGGAGTTGGGTCATGTGACTTGTTTTCTAATCCTTTTCCGTTATATATGACGAACTTCAATCCATCATTATATTGGTCTCGGAAACGAAAAGTCAATTCATTGATGCAACCGACCGAAGACTGCCCGGCCGCGATGAATTCCCGCGCGCAGGCGGGGCATCTCATAATTCGGCCCGACTGGAAAACCCGGGAAAGCTGAGGCCAATGGAATCAGACCAGCCGATAGAACTGCCAAGACACGCCCATCCGACGGACGACCGCATTGCAGAGCCACCGTATTACCTGCCGTCCGGCGGTGAGATAGCGTTGTTTGCGGCCGCGCTCGAAGCCCGGCTGCCGGTCATGTTGAAAGGCCCGACCGGATGCGGCAAGACCCGCTTCGTCGAATATATGGCCTTTCGATACCGGCGCCCCCTGATCACGGTGGCCTGCCACGAGGACCTGTTCGCCTCCGATCTGATCGGGCACTACCTGCTCAAAAACGATGAAACCATCTGGATGGACGGCCCCCTGACCCGGGCGGTGCGCAGCGGGGCGATCTGCTACCTGGACGAGATCGTCGAGGCCCGCAAGGACACCACGGTGGTCATCCATCCCTTGAGCGACGATCGCCGCCGGCTGACCATCGATAAAAAGGGCGAGACCCTGGCGGCCCATCCGGATTTTTTACTGGTGATCTCCTATAACCCCGGATACCAGTCCGTATTGAAAGATCTGAAACAAAGCACCCGCCAGCGATTCGTAACCATCGATATCGACTATCCGGATGCGCAGAAGGAAACCGAGATCGTCAGCCACGAGGGCCACATCGCCCTGGAAACCGCCCGCCGGCTGGTGAGCCTGGCGCATAAAATCCGTCGGATCAGGGAGCAGGGCCTGACCGAAGGCGCCAGCACCCGGCTCCTGATTTACGCCGCCCAGCTGATCGGACGCAGCATCCCCGCGCGCGATGCCTGCCGGGCGGCCATCTGCGGTTCCCTGACCGATGACAGGCACCTCCAGGAAACCATGAACGATCTCATCGACGATCTGTTTTAACGGCACCGATTGTCATGTGCATGCCACCTGACCAGGACCATAGGGAACCGATCTAGGCGCTGCGCCTCCTGGACCCGGAGCTTGCCGCGGCCGTACAACAACAGCTGGGGCGATTCGATCCGGCGGATTCCGCGGTCGTGGCCGAGCTGCTGGTCGAGGATACCCTGTGGGGCCTGGACCGGGAAATATCGTTCGGAGAAGCGATAGCGGCCGGATACCTGCGACTGATGCCCCGAGTCGCGGTCGCCGTGCTAAAAGACTATCATCGCCGGGTGCGGGCGGCCGGCGGCCGGGGAGCGACCATCGGCCGGCTGCTGGCCATTCATCTGGTGCCGGTCTTGCTTGACGGGGATCACGTCCTGCTGCGGCTTTTCAGCGACGCCGCGAGCATTATGGAGGCCAAGGGCACCTACAGCCTGCCGCCGCCGCTCGCCGCCCTGTCGAAACTGCTCGACGATAACGACCGCTCGGCCGCCACCGTATTTCTCGAGCTGCTGATCGCGGCCTTCGAACCGGACCTGACCTACAATCAGTGCCAGCACCTGTCGATCGACCTGCCGCGTGCCGCGCTGTCATTTGCGGCTGCCAAACGCGTCCGGCAGCTGGAGCAGCTGTTACGGATGGTGCGGGCCGACACGCGACTCGTCGGCGCTTTCCTGGAAGGGATGCAAAGGGGCTTGCAGCGATTGACGCCCACAGGCCTCGACCGCTTTGTTTCCGCAGCCTTTGAGAAGGCCCGCCAGGAGCCGGGATCGGCCGGCGCGTTCCTGTCGCTTGCGTCGCGGCAAAGCCGCGATACCTTCGCCGAGCTGGAAGTGGCCGTTTGCCTGCGCTGGATGGAAACCGGGCTCAATCGTTATCTCGGCGCCCGCACCGGCCTGCGGATCGCGGTGCGACCCCTGACGGCCCTTGCAGACCGCGGGGCGACTTTATCACCGACAGCCGTGACCGCCTGCACGGACGGCCGGTTCATCTACCTGCCGGAAGAGATCGCTTTGTTCGATTGTAAGAAGACCAATGCCGACCTTTACCGCTGCCTGGCGCGTTTCGAATCCGGCCACATCGAATTCGGGACTTTCGATTTCGACCTGGAACGCCTATTCGACCGCTGCCGGGCGGCACGCGACAGCCTGGCGGCGTGCGAGGGCCTGGGGCTGCTGGCGGCCGTGGGTCAACCGACCGGGGCCGCAGCGGACCTGGAGCGGTTTTTCGATCTCTTTCCCCTGCCGCCCCTGGCCGCCGATCTTTTCACGGTGTTCGAGCACGGCCGGGTCCGCTGGCTGCTCGCCCAGAGCTACCCGGGACTGGTCCGGGCTTTTCTGCCGTTTCTGCAAAATGCGGCCGGCCCTCGAGTCGGCTTGATGGCGGAACTCTATGCCGTCATTGCCCTGGAGCTGCCCGCTTGTAAGGCAGCCGGAGAAGGCGGCCACCCGACGTGGCTCGTCCGGGATCTTCAGGCTCTGTTTGCCAACCGTTCCCGTAAGTCAAACGGCGCTGTCGAGGGCAGCGCCGAACTGGTCATCCTGGCCTATCGGAGGGTTGCCGATGCCATCGATTTGCCGGCGGCCCAGGTGTACCGTCCGCTGCACACCCCTTTTTACCGGCATCTGCGGCCGGACCTGGCCTGTGCGGTCGCGCAGGCCATGGACCAAAAGGCCCTGGCGCTCAAAAAGAGGCTGGCCGAAAAAGGTGTCCATATCTACCGTGCCGAGCTGCGCAAACTCCTCGGACTCCATCAGTCCGCGTCTTGTCCCGCCGAACTCGCAGCCATCCTGGAAAATGCCTGTCGTAGCCCCGGTGCCGGCCGTCACGACCCGCCACCGCTGGCCACGGAACTCCGCGCGCTGCTGACCGAGGCGCTGCCGAAGCTGATCGACCCCTTGCCGGCCGATAACGGGACCGAAGACGGGGTGGTGACCTGGCATCGTGAATGGGATTGCCACCTGGGCGATTACCTGAACGAACACACGCGCGTGCGGGAGTGCGCGCTCGAAGAGAGGCAAAGCCGGTTCTACCGCCGGGTCATGGAACGGCATCTTGACCTCGTCAAACGGATCCGCGCGGCTTTCGAGCTTCTCAAGCCGCAAGGCCTGAAGCTCTACCGGCAGTGGATCGACGGCGATGCCTTCGATTACCGGGCACTGATCGATTACATGCTGGACAAAAAAGCCGGCCTGTCGCCTTCGGAGCGGCTGTATATCAAACGCCTCAAGGTCGTCAGGGATGTGGCGGTGCTGCTTCTGGTGGACGTGTCGCGCTCCACTGCCACGCCTGTCGCCGGCTCGCGCGCCCGCGCACTGGATGTGGCCAAGGAAGCGATCGTTCTTTTCAGCGAAGCCCTGGAGGTGGTCGGAGACGCCTATGCCATCGCCGGTTTTTCCGGCAGCGGCCGCCTGGGGGTGGAGTATTTTCACGTCAAGGATTTCACCGAACCGATGACCGATGTGATCCGAAACCGCATCGACGGCCTGCGCCCCCGGCAAAATACCCGCATGGGTGCGGCCGTCCGGCATGCGGCCGGCCAGTTCGCCGCCGTTTCCTCACGGGTGCGGCTGCTGATCCTGTTGGGAGACGGCTTTCCGAATGACCTGGATTACAAGCGGCGCTATGCCCTCGAGGACACGCGCCGGGCCATCTCCGAGCTGCGGGCCCAGCACATCCACGTGCACGCGATTACGATCAATATCGCCGCGGCCGACCACGGACGGCTGGATGATCTGTACGGGGAAATTCATCACAACCTGAT
>JBAPWQ010000008.1:0-29446 GCA_049283795.1 Desulfobacterales bacterium
AGAGCAATGTACATATCCGGCTCCCTGCCCTTGATCTCGTGCGCCACCGGCACCACCGCGGCCTCGGCCACCTCTTCGCAGACCATGGCGGCCGATTCGATCTCCTTGGTCCCCAGGCGGTGGCCCGTGACGTTGATGACATCGTCGATGCGGCCCAGGATACGCACGTAACCGTCTTCGGCCACAACGGCGGCGTCGCCGGTCATGTACGGCCAGTCCTGCCACTTCTTGCTCTTGGGGTCCTTGCAGTAGCGCGAGAAATAGGTGTCGACGAAGCGGTCGCGGTTGCCCCAGATGGTCTGGAACATGCCCGGCCAGGGGTTCTGGATGCAGATGTTGCCGGCCTTGCCGGAACCGGCCGGAACCTCTTTGCCCTCGTCGTCGTAGACGATCGGGTGGATGCCTGGCATGCCGGGGCCGGCGCTGCCGGGCTTCATCGGTTTGATGGCCGGCAGGGTGCTGCAAAGGAAGCCGCCGGTTTCGGTCTGCCACCAGGTGTCCACGATGGCGGCCTTGCCCTGGCCGACGACGTTGTAATACCACTTCCACACCTCGGGCTCGATCGGCTCGCCCACGGTGGTCATGTGTTTGAATTCGTAATTGTACTTGGCGGGTTCATCGGGACCGATTTTACGCAGGGCGCGGATGGCCGTGGGCGCGGTGTGAAAAATGTTCACGTCCAGGTCCTGGGCGATGCGCCAGGCGCGGCCCGCATCCGGATAGGTGGGGACGCCTTCGTAAATCACCGTCGATGCGGCAATGGCCAGCGGGCCGTAGACGATGTAGGAGTGGCCGGTGATCCAGCCGATATCGGCCATGCACCAGTAAACATCGGTCGGATGGATGTCCTGCACGTACTTGGAGGTGCCGGCGGTGTAGGCCAGGAAGCCGCCGGTGCCATGCTGGCAGCCCTTGGGTTTGCCGGTGGTGCCGCTGGTGTACATCAGGAACAGCGGGTCCTCAGCGTTCATCTTTTCGGGCTCGACCCGGACGCCGTAGTAGTCCTTGAGCACGTCGTTGACAAAATAGTCGCGTCCGTCGACCATCGCTTTCGGGCTGGAGGCCTTGCCGGTGTACCGCTGCCAGACGAGAACCTTGTCGACCTTCTGCCCGTCTTTGCCCGCCAGGTCGACGGCAATGTCCGCATTCTGCTTGTGGTCGATCAGGGTCCCGCTGCGGTAATAGGCGTCCATCGTGATCAACACCCGGCTGCCGGAGTCGATGATCCGGTCGGCGCAGGCACGGCCGCTGAACCCGCCGAACACCTGGCTGTGAATGACCCCGAGGCGGGCGCAGGCCAGCATGGTGATCGGCAGCTCGGGGACCATCGGCATGTGGAGGGTCACCCGGTCGCCGCGCTTGAGACCGGCGAAGTCCCTGAGCAGGGCCGCGAATTCGTTCACGCGGACATACAATTCCTGATAGGTGATGTGCTGGTAGCCCTCTTCGAGCGGCTCCGGCACGAAATGGATGGCGGTCTTGTTCTTGTACTGCGCCAGATGACGATCCACGCAGTTGTAGCTGGCATTGATTTTTCCGCCCTTGAACCATTTATAGCACGGGGCGTCACTGGTATCCAGGATCTCGTCCCAATACTCATACCAGGTCAGCAGATCGGCGTATTCCTTGAAGCAGTTCGGGAAGTTTTCCAGGCTGAAGCGCTCATAGACCTTTTCATCGGTCATGTTGGCCTGGGCGATGAACTTTGGTGTGGGAAAATACAGGCCTTCTTCCTGCCAGTGGACGGCAATCTGAGCTTCTGAAGTTTCGACGATTTCTTTTTCTGCCATTGATTTCACTCCTTAAAGCTTGTGGTTGCAATGATGACGGACGATCATCCGACGCTGTATTTTACTTCTTCTCTCCTCCCTCCTTTCCCGAAGTTTTGGTCATACGTGCTCCCCTGTTGAACATTTCCGCTGTGCTGTCAACACCATCGAGGTCGCCTGCCGTTCGGGTTCGGCCACGGGCGCGGCTTCGCGCGCGGGGGCCTTTGCTCCTTCGGATGCCGAGGCGCGCCGACCTTAGTTTTTTCTCTTGCGGGAACCGCCGTCGGCAACCGTTTTGGTTATCCCCTGCCGGAAGATTTCAAAGGCCGCTTCGAGCGTCGGTTTTAGGTAGTCCTTGTCCTGGTTGATGATCCGTTTGCTTTCTTCCCAGAGGATGATCCCGGAAAACATCGCCCATAAAATGTCGGCCAGGGCCACCGGATGCTGATCGATGAAGGCCCCCTTGCGAATGCCCTCTTCGAAGATTTCGGCCATCGTGCCGAGTGATCCCCGGCTGAGCTGCTTGATTTCCTCCATCAGCTCCGGCGACAGGCTCTTGAGGGTTTCGCTGGACTGGAGGTGGAACATGTTGATCAAAATGAGCGGATCGAAGGCGTAGACGTCATACAGCGCCTGTTTTAGAGAGGCGATGCGGTCGTTATGGTCGCTGAAGGTCTCGTTCTTGACGTGTTCGAGTCGGACGTTGAGATGTTTGAGAATGCGCAGTGAAAGCGAGGCATACAGTTCGTCTTTATTTTTAAAATAAATGTACAGGGTCCCGGGGCTCAGTTCGGCTTCCTTGGCGATGTCCTCCATGGTGGCCTTGTTGAAGCCTTTCGCAGAAAAAACCCTTTTGGCGGCCACGATAATCTGCTGACGGCGTCTTTCGCGCTCCCGTTCTTTCCGTTCTTGGATTCCCATTATTTAATAAATCCAATTTAGTTGTTACAGTTGTTTATAAACGATAGGAGTAGTTTGTCAAGAAAAAAGTTGCTCACCCGCTTGATTTTTATATTAATTTTTTAACGGACTTCAATTACTTAAATTTCCAAATAATTCATAACCTTAAATAAAAAAGACAGGGTTGGCGCTCATGTCCCGGGGGCGATGCCCGTCTCATTTTCCGAATCTTTTGCGAAAGGTGGGGCCATAATGGGGCTTGCTTTATGCGCATCAAATGCAGTAAGTTGGCCCTGTCGCATCCAGGCCACACGACCTTAAACCGCAGCGCTTCAGCATCATGGGAAGACTAAAATGTTCAATACCGCCATAAAGTTCGGGGCGTATCCTCCGACGGTGAAAAAAGGCATCCTCTGTCTGAGTTTGGGATGGCTGGGACACCTCTTTTTCTATTTTAAATTTTTTACCGGGGAAGTGCTGGTTCGCAACGACTATTTAATGGCGGCGATCGGCATTGCGGTCTGCTATTTCGTGGCCGCCATCAACTCCTGGGCCCGCGCGCTGAGTATTTTTTTCAACATCGGCATTCTGGTCATCTACCTGGCGCTGCTGGCCTTCCAGAATGTCGGCTTTAGCCTGCAGGTGCTGACGGTGGCCGTGATCGTGTTCTTCGCCCTGGCCACGTATTACCTGCTGCGCAAGGACACTGCTGAATTTTTCAGGAGTTTCAATGCCGAAGAGGCACGATGAGACACCAAACACGGATGGAAGCGAACCGGCCCGTCGTTGATTGACAGGCCTCAACCCTCAACGGAAAACAGAGAGCATAAACCACCATGTCCCTGCCTCCCAAAGACATCGACTGCCAATGCGGCCACGTGACGACACTGGTGACGAACAAACTGCGGTGCATCAAATGCGGGAATTTTATATTTTACGATGATAAGGAGAAAAAACGGCACAGCACCAACCAGATCTATCTTGTCGCCATGCTGGCGGCGGGCATCGGGATTGTCACCTACCTCTTTGTCGAAATGATCGTCAGGCCGCTTTTCGGATAGGACCGCAGGATCACGGCCTGCCGCGCCCCTGTGTCATTGGCGCACTCCCCGCTTTACTCCTCTAGAAAATCTTTGAACCTTCGGCTGGAAACCACCTTCTCGAGTTGGCGGCCCCTGTCCTGGAGCTGGTCGAGCCGGTCGAAGGCAATCGCAACCGTGTAAGTGGTGCCCTCGAAATCAGCGGGGGGCACCAGCCGCACGCCGGGGCCGAGGGTCAACTCCCGCACCAGGTCTTCAAAGCGGGCTGCGGTGCTGCTGATCACCGGGTAGCGGCGCTGCCGCAGCAGGTTCCGCAGCCGCCCCGCCTGTTGACCCCGTTCGAGATCGGGGGCCGACAGAATCTGCGTGAACGCGGGATCGGCCAGAATTTCGCCAACCGTCACCTGGTCGCGCCGGGCGATTTCGGTCAGCAGCGCCAGCATCTCCCGCTGGCGGTTCAATCCCAGCTTGAGATCGGCGAAGAGACGCGCCAGGATTTCGGCCGTCTCTTGGTCGAACCGCCGCAAGTCGAGCGCCATGGCCAATGTCAACTCGCCCGTTTCCAGGCGAGCCTGAAGTCCGGCCGGCAGCAGCGTCAGCGACCTGATCTTGCGCATCAGGGCCGGGTTGGCCGGCAGCGCCAGGGCGGCTGCCTGACGGCTCAGCGCTTCCTCGCCTGCGGAAATTTTGGCCAGCAGGTTCAGCGCGCGCGCGGTTTCGATCACGTCAAGCGGCCGCTGCAGTGAATTGTCGGCGATGGCCAGCCGGACACGGGCGGCCTCGTCGCTGCCCTTCGGCAGCACCCGCGCCCGGACCTCGGATCGACCAAGACGTCGGCAGGCCGCGATGCGGCGGAATCCGGCCACGATTTGATATTCCCCGGATGTCGCGCACACAATCGGGGAATCGATGACCCCCAGGGCGACAATCGACTCGGTGAGGTTTTCGATCGGGCCGGGCGTGGTGATGCGGTAGTGCTCGTCCTCGAGGCGCAGGCGCTCGAGGGGCAGGGACTGTTCGTTAAAACGCATGCCGGAGGCCGGTCAGTTGATCGAGGGCTTCCAGGTATTTTCGGCGGGTGTCCCGCACCACCGCCGCGGGCAGCGCGGGCGCCGGCGGCTGTTTGTTCCAGTTGATCGATACCAGGTAGTCGCGCAGGTACTGCTTGTCATAGCTTTTCTGCGCCCCGCCGGGGGCGTAGGTGGTGCGCGGCCAGAAGCGCGAAGAGTCCGGGGTGAGAACTTCATCGATGAGAACCAATTCATCGCCGCAGTAGCCGAACTCGAATTTGGTGTCGGCGATGATGATCCCCTTTTGCTCTGCCAGGGCCGCCCCGCGGCGGTAAACGTCGAGGCTCAGCTGCCGCACCCGTGCGGCGGCCTCGGCGCCGATGCGGCGCACCGCTTCGTCGTAGTCGATGTTGATGTCATGCTGGCCGACCTCCTCCTTGGTTGACGGCGTGAAGATCGGCTGCGGCAGCTTGTCCGACTCCTTCAGGCCTTCGGGCAGGCGGATGCCGCAGACGGTGCCGTTTTTGCGATACGACGCCCATCCCGAGCCGGAAATATACCCGCGCACGACACATTCGATCGGCAGCGGCCGGGCTTTTCTCACCAGCATGCTCCGGTCCTGCAGCGCAGCCGCATGCGGCCGGCAGGCGGCCGGATAGTCGGCAACATCACCGCTCACGACGTGGTTGGGGACCAGGGGGAGCATTTCCCCGAACCAGAAGAGCGACAGGCGGTTGAGGATCTTGCCCTTGTCGGGGATCGGGTCGGGCATTACCACGTCAAAAGCCGAAATGCGATCGGTGGCCACCATCAGGAGATGGTCGCCAAGATCGTAGACATCGCGCACCTTGCCTCTTTTCAACAGGTCAAGGCCCGGAAAACTGGTTTCAACAATCGGGGTTCCCATAGTGTTTCCTCATCGGTAGGGGTTGCGGGGTACGGGTTGCGGGTTGCGAGTCGCGAGTTACGGGTTACGAATTTCAAGGTGTGTTTTGTGTTTGGTGTTTGGGGTTTGGGGTATTGGTTTGAAATGACTGAAAACCCTGCATCAATTCCTTTTCATTTAAGCATTGAGCTTTTTAGCGTTCAGCGTTCCTTTTTGCGAGTTTCCAGTTTCGAGTTTCCCTTTACGGGTTTGGCCGCCGGGATATCGCCTTTCCGGTGGGAGATAAAAAAAGCCGGTTCACCCCCACCCTGCGCTACCCCCTCATGCGGCCGGCTCGCGGTGTTCCCTGAAGGCCTTGATGAATTTTTTCAAAATCTCGCGCGCGGCCGCATCCGGGTCGAGCAGCTCGATGCCGAGTTCATATTTGCCGGTCTCGTTTTGCTGCGCGTGAACCACACGGCCCTTGATGTCCACGACATCATCCTCGAGTCCGATGGACAGCATGAGATGCCGCCCGATGTCGACCGGCAGGTGGGTTTCCAAGCGAATGCCGGCTTCGGAAACGTCCAGGGTGCGGCCCATGGTCTGGCGGTCGGCCTCGCCCGCGCCGTCGACCAGCACATACGACAGATTCAGGGAATTGATGCGGATAAATTTTCTTTTGTCTGCGCTTGTCATGTTTGCACTCTTCCGTTCGGCCGGCGTTTTTCATGCCGTTTCAGGATGCAGGTTCTTATGGTGTTCACAGGCCATCATTGTCGTGACCGAAATACAGGTGGCCAGGTTCTCTATGATGTGCCGAAACGAGTTGGGCAGGCCTTCGTATTCCGCCACCAGCACGCCGGCGTCCAGCGGCGATATCTTGAGATCGGCGGATGCGAAAACAGCTGCGGCGTGCGGTTCATGGCCCATTTTGAGAAAAGGAATATGACCGAAGAAATCGCCCTTCGCCAGTTCGACCAGCGGCACGAGACCCGTTTCGGTTTTACGCCCGATCGCCGCTCGTCCCCGGGTGATCGCAAAGACCCGCTGTTCGTTCTGGCCTTGATCGATCACCGGCCGCTTGTCGCGCAGGAAGCGGTCGGCTTTTTCCTCATGGGCATGGATCCGGGCCAACTGGTCGGTCACCTGGTTCAGACGCTTGTCGAGGCTCTTGACGACCTCGCGCAGCTCGGGGCTCATGGCGGCGTATTCGTTGGCCAGCAGGTGCGAATCGAGCATCCCCAGCTGCACCCGGCTCAGCGCGCGGGCGGTGGTCCGGCGGACGCTGCTCTCGGTCAGGAAGGAAGAGATGCTGCCGACATAGGCGCCGTCACTGAGGCGCAGGATCTTCAGGGGCCCGGCGGCCGTCTGCTTCGATATTTCCACAATTCCTTCCAGCACGACCCACATCCAGTTGCCGTAGTTGCCCTCGATGACGATTTCATCGCCTTCGTAGAATTCTTCTTCGTCCACCACGTACATATAATCGACAAACGGCCCCTTGATCAACGGCAAATCCCGCTCGCCGCCCGCGGTGCCGGAATCCTCCCGGTAGGAGACCGGGCCGAGGACGGGGACCTTGCCATCATCGACCATGCGCGAACCGTCCAGGATGATTTCCATGCGGTTCTTGTTGATGACATTTTGGTGGTCGACCGGCTCCTGGCTGAAGGAAAACTCGCCCTGCGTCCAGCCGAACAGCGAGAAAAGCGCCTCCAGTCCGGTAAGCTCGGCGTTGACGGCATCGACAGGGTCACCCTTGGAGATGTAAATCAGTCCGGGCGACGGGGCGTATTTGCTCATCAGGCGGAGCACGCCGGTTCCGCCGTTGTTGCCGATAATCTGCACTAACTCGCCCAGGCTTAAAAAATCAAGGCTTCCTGAAAATGCAAGGCCGATGCTCATGGGTGTGAATCAATCGTTCCAGCTCAACTCCTTCTTCAAGGAGAGCAGCGTCAATTTCAGGCAGGTCTGCAGGGTTTTGCCGACCCCTTCGCCCTTGACGGCACTGGCCTGAAAGGTGGGGACCTTCAACTGGCGGTTCAGCTCATGCTCCATCTGCTCGACCGGCATCAGGGGGATGCCCTCGCGGGCGAGGTCGCGCTTGTTGAACTGCATGACCAGGGGCACCTTCAGGATGTTCAACCCGTAATCTTTCAGGTTCTGATGAAGATCCTTGAGCGAAAGCATGTTCTTCTCGCGCCGGACCTCCAGCGAGTCCGCCACGAAAACCAGCCCGTCCACGCCCCTCAACACCAGCTTGCGCGTCGAGGTGTACTGCACCTGCCCCGGAACGGTATAGAGGTGAACGCGCACGTCGCAGCCTCGCAGCTTACCGAGTTCCATGGGCAGAAAGTCGAAGAACAGGGTCCGGTCACCGTCGGTGTTGATCGACACCATCTCGCCCGACACCTGTTTTTTGTAGGCCTTGAAGATGTAATCGAGGTTCGTGGTCTTTCCGCAGCGTCCCGGTCCGTAATAGACGATTTTGCACTCGATTTCGCGCTTCTTGAGATTGACGATGGCCATTGAGGCGACTCCAGGCTATTTCGGATGATAAAATGAAATTTAACCTTGTGATCATAGCCTGTTTTGAGGGTTTGTGTCAATATCGGGAAGGATATAAATATGTTGACATTCACCCGGATTGTGCTAACGAATTCGGATTCCCGCAAACTTTCGATCGCTTCATCTCAATTACGCGAGCGTCTCTCTTTACACCCCTAACCTTTTCGAAAGGAGTGCGTCATGGACAAGAAAGTGACTGTGGTCGGTGCCGGCAATGTCGGCGCCACGGCCGCCCAGCGGCTGGCCGAAAAAGAGCTGTGCGATGTGGTGCTGGTGGACATCATAGAAGGTGTTCCGCAGGGCAAATCGCTGGATTTGATGGAGGCCGCTCCCATCGAGAAACACGATGCGCACCTGACCGGCGTCAACGCGTACGACGCCACGGCCGGCTCGGATATCATCATCATCACCGCCGGCATTCCCCGCAAACCGGGGATGAGCCGTGACGATCTGCTCGGCACCAATGCCGGCATCATGAAGAAGGTGACCGAGCAGGTCGCCAAGCTGTCGCCGCAGGCGGTGATCATCATCGTCAGCAATCCGCTGGATGCGATGTGCCATGTCGCCTTCGCGGCCAGCGGCTTTCCGAAAGAGCGCGTCCTGGGCATGGCCGGGGTGCTGGATTCGGCTCGTTTCCGAGCCTTCATCGCCATGGAACTCAACGTCTCGGTCGAAAACACGCACGCCTTCGTGCTGGGCGGACACGGCGACACCATGGTTCCGCTGCCGCGCTTTTCGACCGTGGCCGGCATTCCCATCACCGAACTGCTGCCGCCGGAGCGCATCGAGGCCATCGTCGAGCGCACGCGGACCGGCGGGGCCGAAATCGTCAGCCTGCTCAAAACCGGCAGCGCTTATTATGCCCCGGCGTCGGCAGCCGTGGAAATGGCGGAGTCGATCCTGAAGGACAAAAAGAAGATCCTGCCGTGCGCGGCCCTGCTCACGGGCGAGTACGGCATCGACGACCTGTTCATCGGCGTCCCGGTGAAACTGGGCGCCGGTGGCATCGAAGAGGTCATTCAGATCAAATTGACGGCCGCCGAACAGGAGGCGCTGAACCGTTCGGCCGCCGCCGTCCAGGAATTGAAGGAAGCGCTGAAGAAATTGACCTACTAACGATCATGGCAGCTGCGGGCCGCCACGGTGTCTGACAATCGGTTACGTCAGTTGAGTCGGTTAGGTCAGGTTTGTCGGTTAGATTTTAAACCCCTGACCTTTGATCCTGAATCACGAACCGATATTTATGCCGTTTAATGCTGCATTGGTAGGGGCACAGCGTGCCGTGCCCCTTGTATGAATGATGAACACGGATCAGGGGGCACCGGCTGGATGCAGGTGCTCTCTTATTTTTTGGGCCAGCCGGTGGTCAATGCCCTTGACGGCGCACAGGTCTTCGATCGACGCCTCCCGGACGAGACGCACGCTCTTAAAATGGCTCAGCAGGGCCTTTTTCTTGGCCGGCCCCACGCCCGGTATATCGTCCATGGCCGATCCCAGAGCATTCTTGCCGCGCTGTTTGCGGTGGTAAGTGATGGCGAATCGGTGGGCCTCGTCGCGGATGCGCTGGATAAAGAGCAGCAGGTCGGCATCGCGGCCGAAATTGACCGGGTTGGCGCGGCCGGGCTTAAAGACCTTGTCGGCCGTCTCGCCGCGCAGCGCATCTTTCTTGGCGATACCGATCAGCTCGAATCGTCCTTCGAGCCCCAAATCGGCGACCACCGCCAGGGCGATGTTCAGCTGACCCTTGCCGCCGTCGACGATCAGCAGGTCGGGCGGCGGCGCCGGCGCTTCCGGTTTTAACCGCCGCCGCAGCACCTCGCTCATGCTGGCGTAGTCGTCGGGGCCGCTGACCTCGCGGATGCGGTAGCGGCGATAGGCGTTTTTCTCCGGTTTGCCGTCGACGAAGACCACCATGCTCGCCACCGCCGCGGTGCCGGCCAGGTTCGAGTTGTCGAAACATTCGATGTGCTTCGGAAGCCGCTCGAGCTGCAGACGCTTCTGCAGGCGCTGGAGCAGATCGCCGCGTTGGGTAGCGGCCGCCAGGCGCTCCTCGAGTTCCTTGGCGGCATTCTGGACCGCCATGTCGAGCAGCCGGGCTTTTTCCCCGCGGCGCGGCCGGTGAAGAACCACGCGCTTGCCCTTCAGCGTCTGCAGCCACTCTTCGAGCAGTCCGGCCTCTTCCAGCCGCACCGACAGCAGGATCTCCTCGGGGATGAACAGGGCCGTCTCGTAGTACTGCCGGATAAAGGAGGAGATCAGTTCCCGGTCGTCGGCCATAGGGGCGGATACACTAAAGCTGCGGCTGCCCAGCAGAAACCCGCCGCGCACAAACAGGAGCGTCACCAGCGCGAAATCCGCGTCGCGGGCGCAGGCGATCACATCCCGGTCGCCGGCATCGGTGGTTACGGCGACCTGTTTTTCGATCGTGCGTTCGAGCGAAAACATCTTGTCCCGCAGGCGCGCGGCCTTCTCGAAATCCTGCCGCTCGGCGGCCGCGACCATGTCGGCCTTGATCTTGCGAATCAGGTCGGGGGTTCGCCCTTTTAAAAACAACACCGCCTCCCGGATCATCTCCGTGTATTCCTGGCGGTCCACATCGCGGCAGCACGGGGCCAGGCAGCCCTGCATCTGGCAGTGCAGGCACGGTCGCGTCCGCAGTGTGAATTCCCGGTCGGTGCACTTGCGCAGCTTAAAAGTCTTGTTGATGATCTTGAGCGTCTGGCGCACGGCCTGGGCCGAGGCGTAGGGCCCGAAGTAGAGCGCCCCGTCTTTTTTGGGCATGCGCACGATCGACAGTCGCGGAAAGGGGTGGGTCACGTCGAGCCGCAGTGACGGATAGCGCTTGTCGTCCTTGAGATCGACGTTGTATCGCGGCCGGTGCCGCTTGATGAGGTTCGATTCGAGAATCAGGGCCTCTTTTTCGGAAGCCGTGACAATGGTTTCGATGTCGGCGATCTTCTTGATCAGCACGCCGGTCTTGACATCCGGCTTTTCGGCGGCCGAGAAATAAGAGGCCAGCCGCTTGCGCAGGCTGCGCGCCTTGCCGACGTAAATGACCGTCCCGGCGGCATCGCGCATGATATAGACACCCGGCGCCCCCGGCAGATGCGGCAGCATGGCGCGCAGCTCCGCGAAGGACTGGCGGCCCGGCGGTCCGCCGGAGACGTCCGGGGCCGGGGAGGCGGCCGGCGGCCCGGTATTTTCCGCGGTCAACTCCCGCGATGTCCCCTTCCCCGTCACGTCGTGCTCTTCCTGAATCATTTTACCGGCGCCTGTCGGGTACGCTAATTCTCGAAAACGGCCAATTGCCTGAGGGACCGGATCCGGTCGCGCAAATCGGCCGCGCGCTCGAATTCAAGGGCGCGGGCGGCCGTTTTCATTTCCCGTTCCAATTCCCGGACGGCCCGGTCGATATCCTCCAGGGTATCGAAAGCGGCCACCGTCTCGGCCACCCGGCCGGGTTCCGGGCGGGTCCCGGCGGCATCGGCTTCGGAAACGAAGGCGGCCGTGATCTCCTTGACGATCGAGGCCGGCGTGATGCCGTGTTCGCTGTTGTAGGCCCGCTGAATGCGCCGCCGCCGGTCGGTTTCGCCGATGGCGGCCTCCATCGAGGGCGTCACCCGGTCCGCGTACAGGATGACCCGGCCGTTCAGGTTGCGGGCCGCCCGCCCGAAGGTCTGGATCAAAGAGCGCGCGGAGCGCAGAAACCCCTCCTTGTCGGCATCGAGAATAGCCACCAGCGCCACCTCGGGAATATCGAGGCCTTCGCGCAGCAGGTTGATGCCGACCAGCACCTCGAAGACCCCCAGTCTCAGGTCCCGGATGATGTCCATGCGCTCCAGGGTCGTGATGTCGGAGTGCAGGTAGCGCACCGGCAGGCCCAGGTCGGTATAGTATTCGGTGAGGTCCTCGGCCATGCGCTTGGTCAGCGTGGTCACCAGGGTCCGCAGACCGAGACTGCGGCAGCGGCGGATCTCTTCCAGCAGGTCGTCGACCTGGTTGACGGCACGGCGTACCTCGATCGGCGGATCGATCAACCCGGTGGGGCGCACGATCTGCTCGACCAGGGTGTCGGCCGCCAGCGACCGCTCGTAGTCGGCCGGGGTCGCCGAGACGAAGACCACCTGGTTGAAGCGCGCCTCGCACTCTTCGAATCTGAGAGGCCGGTTGTCGAGCGCCGACGGCAGCCGGAAACCATAATGAACCAGGGTCTCCTTGCGGGACCGGTCGCCGCGGTACATCGCCCGCAACTGCGGCACGGCGATGTGGCTCTCGTCGATGAACATCAGGTAGTCTTCCGGAAAATAATCGAGCAGCGTCGGCGGCGGGTCGCCTGCCGCCCGGCCGGTCAGGTGGCGCGAGTAGTTTTCGATGCCGTTGCAATACCCGAGTTCCTGGATCATCTCCAGGTCGAAGTTGGTCCGTTCTTCGATCCTCTGGGTTTCGACATATCGCTTTTCGGAACGAAAAAATTCGATCCGCTCCTTCAGTTCGGCGATGATGGTTTCGATGGCGCGCTTGCGGGTGACCTTGGAGGTGACGTAATGGCTGGCCGGAAAGATGGTCGTTCGCTCCAGGCGTTTGATGACCTGGCCGCGCAACGCATCGATTTCGGAGATCGCCTCGATCCGGTCCCCGAAAAAATCGATTCGCAGGGCACGGTCCTCTTCGTAGGCGGGAAACAACTCGATGCGGTCGCCCCGGACGCGAAAGACCCCGCGATGAAAGTCGAGATCGTTGCGCTCGTACTGCAGGGCCACGAGGTCCCGCAGAAGCGCATCGCGACCGATTTCCATCTCCTTTTCCAGATCGATCCGCAGGCCCAGGTAATCCTCGGGCGCGCCCAGGCCGTAAATGCAGGAAACACTGGCCACCACGATCACGTCGCGGCGCGACAACACCGAGCGGGTGGCCGAGTGCCGCAGCTTGTCGATCATCTCGTTGATGGACGAATCCTTGGAGATGTAGGTGTCGCTGGCCGGGATGTAGGCCTCCGGCTGATAATAGTCGTAGTAGCTGACGAAGTACTCGACCGCGTTTTCAGGGAAAAGGGACTTGAACTCGTTGTAGAGTTGCGCCGCAAGAGTCTTGTTGGGGGCCAGGATCAACGTCGGCCTGGCCAGTTCGGCAATCACGTGCGCCATGGTGAAGGTCTTGCCCGATCCGGTGACCCCCAGCAGGACATGCCGCGGTTTGCCGGTCCGGATATTGTGCGAGAGGGCGGCGATGGCCTGCGGCTGGTCGCCGCTGGGGCTGAAGGGCGCCACTAAGTTAAACGAAGACATTATATTTTATTTCATAAAATATTAAAATTTAAAAAAATTATAAAAAATATTGCCGGACGAAATGGTGAGGTACGGCGGTCGACTGTGGAAGTCGCCAATGAAATCTCGGGGTGACTGGATGTCACTTGCGTTTGAGCGCGGGACTGTCAGGCCGATTCTTGACTCTCGGACAGAAGCGCGATGCACATGGCGGCGATGCCCTCTCCGCGGCCGACAGGGCCCAGCCCCTCGGTGGTGGTGGCCTTGAGGTTGACGCGGCTGGGATCGATGCCCATGGCGCGCGCCATCGCCGCCTGCATTTCCTCGCGGTACGGCTGCAGTTTCGGCGCTTCGGCCAGGACGACCGCATCCAAATTGACCACCGAAAAACCTTTGCCGTGCAGAATGGCTGTCGTCGACTCCAACAGCCGGATGCTGTAAATTTTCCGGAAGCGGGGGTCGGTGTCGGGAAAATGCCGGCCGATGTCCCCCGCACCGGCTGCGCCCAGCAGCGCGTCGCAGGCGGCATGCACCAGGACGTCGGCGTCGGAATGCCCGTCGAGCCCTTTCGTAAATGGGATTCTAACACCGCCGAGCACCAGCGGGCGCCCGCCGACCAGTCGGTGAACATCGTATCCCTGGCCGATTCGCACTTGATTCTCCCGGACCGGTTGCAGAGCGCCGCCGAGGCTTCGCGCAGCCCGGACGGAATTGGCCGGTAACGCGTCCGGCGGCAACCGGCTCACCTGGAACCTTTTTATTTTTAGTCACTTAAAACCGTGCCAGTTTACGCATCCGCGCCGGTATTGTCAACGCCCGGCGGGCCGGGCGGTCCTGCACCTGCAAGGGTCTCCGGCGGCAGGCCCGTTTGACTCGCACCGGTCTTCCACGTCCGCCGGCCCGCCGGCCACCAAAAAAAGCGAGTTCGCGAAACCTGAAGAATAGCGTCATAATTCAACAACGACGACCCTATCCTTTCCGGCCTGTCGGACACGGGGGAGTGATTCCCGAGTGTCCCTGTGCGCCTCCTCTTGTCATTTGACGGCGGCCATGGTATAAATATGCACTACATTGTAAATCATAGATATGACGTATTAACCTCTTGTCACTGTGGAAAGGACAGCTGAAGTGACGACCCCCTCCATCTCCAGCGATCGGCGCGAATGCCAGTTTGATTTCGATCTCGGTTATCTCGTCAAGAGTCCCTGCCGCGACTGCGACCAGCGAAAATCCGCTTTTCCCACCTGTTCTCAGGACTGTCTTCTCCTGGCCCAGGTGCAGACGGCCCTTTCGGCGTCGGTTTCGTGCAACAAAAAGAACTGACCCGCGGTCGACTCCCCCGGACCTTAAAGCGGTTGGCAAACTCCTCCCCCGAAGCAGCTGACCCCGCTCAGCCGGGTTGCGGGACCGCCGCTCAACGCTCCGGTTCCACCGGGGGCGGCGCAGCGCGCCGCTCGTCATCCGCAACACCGTCATCGGCTTCTTCCCTGCCCCACAAGGCTTCGCGCAATCCGGACCGCCGCACGATCCGGCGCGCGATCGCCGCCGCCAAAATCTTTTCCTGCCCCCAGATGGTCACACTCGATCGGGCCCGCGTCACGGCCGTGTAGATCAATTCACGCGTCAATACCGGCCCGTCGGCATCGGGCAGGATCAGGTGGACGTGGTCGAATTCCGAGCCCTGGCTCTTGTGAACCGTCATGGCGAAAACGGTTTCGACGGCCTGCACCCGGTCAACCGGAAGACAGCGCAGGTCGTCTCCGCCGTCGGCAAAACAGACCGCCAGCCACCGGCGGCCGGCATCTTCCGCAGCCACCGTGAGCCCGATGTCACCGTTGAAAAGCCCCAGACGATAATCGTTGGCGGTAACCAGCACCGGTCGGCCGGCATACCAGGGGTCTGCGGGCGCGTTGCTCCCCGTGATCAAGCGCGCCTGACGCAGCACCTGTTCCGCCAGAAGGTTGATGGCGGCAACGCCGCCAAAGCCTTTGTTGACGGCGCACAGGACCCTGAAACGGCTGAGGAGCGCCAGGGCGCGGCCCGGTTCGGCGGCGGCAAGGCCGTCACGATAACCCTCGAGGATGGAGGGGGGCAGGCGGCGGTGAAGCTCGCGGGCGGAGGCGACCGGATTCCAGTGGATGTCCCGAACATGATCGTTCTTTAGTAGCTGCAATGCCCCTTCGGCATCACCGTGGTTGACCGCCCGGCTCAGCGCGCCAATACCGCTTTTCCGCCCGAAACGATAGCTCCGGACCAGATTGACGATGCTGTCCTGCAGCCCGCCCCCTTCCTTTTGGCCGCCGGCGCCGGACCCAATCGCCATGCCGACCGCCTGTTTTGCAGCACGGCAAAAGGACGGCGAGAACCCGTGCGGGCGGCCGCGGTCGCAGATGTCGCCCAGAACCGCGCCCGCTTCGACCGACGCCAGTTGATCCTTGTCGCCGATCAGCACCAACCGGGTCCTCTCGTCCAGGGCCGCGACCAGTTTCGAGAGCAGGGCCAGGTCGACCATCGAGGCTTCGTCGACGATGACGATGTCCGCCGGCAGCCGGTTGCCGGCGTTATACCGGAAAAAGGGGGTGCCGATGACCGGTTGCAGCATCCGGTGAATGGTCCGCGCCTCGACCGGTATCCGTTCCCGCACTTCCGGGCGGCAGGCGAGCGAACAGCGGGCCGACCGCAGCGATTCGCCCAGCCGGGCGGCCGCCTTGCCGGTCGGTGCCGCCAGCAGGATGTCGAACGGCGCGCCTTCGGCCTGCTCGATCAGCAGGGCCAGAATTTTGGCCACGGTATGGGTTTTGCCACTGCCGGGTCCGCCCGTGATAACGCAGAATCCCGTGAGCTGCACCGCCAGCGCGGCGATTTTCTGCCAGTCGATGTCGCCGTCCGGCCCGTCGGCCGGAAACAGGCGGTCGAATGCCTCGCGCAGCGCCGCCGGATCACGGCCCGCCGGCAACGCGCCGCCGCCTGACCGCCGTCGGATGGCAGCGGCCAGGTCCTGCTCGTAGGCCCAGTAGCGATAGAGATAGAGCCGGCCGGAAGGATCCAGAATAAGCGGACGCCGGTCGCCGGGACGGCCGACCGCGGCCGAGTTTTCTAATTGTCTGATCCATTCGGCGGCCGGGGGACAGATCACCGCCGGGCGGCCTTCGCGCGCCCGCGGCAGTTCGCTGCCGGCCAGCAGCGTCAGATCGATGCAGACGTGGCCGTCACCGGCCGCGCGGCTCACCAGGGCCGCGGCCAGGGCGACCTCCGGAAGCTCTCCGCCAGCGAGGCGCTCGATGAGGCCGGCGAAATGAACATCGATTTCCGCCAACTGACCGCTATAGTAAAGGGGTGCCAGGTCGCGGCCACGCATTTGTTCAGACTCTCCGGCCGGCCCGCGTTCGGCGCTCCGGCCCGTTTCGGGTTCACCGGCCCGTCATGTGGCTGTCGGCGATCAGGGCCCGATCGAGAGCGCCGATCAGGCCGGCATCCGGCCGGTCGTGGTAGATACCGTACACCGGCCCCTGACCCGGATCGATGCCGCGAATGAAGATGTAGAACACGCCGCCGAAATGGGTTTCATACGTGTAGGCCGGGTCCCGCAGTCGCAGGTAACGGTTGAAGGCCAAGGTGTAAAGACAGTACTGGAGGATGTAACACTCGTCATTCATGGCTGTTGCGAGATTTTTGGCATCGTAGTCTGACACCCGGTGCCCCAGATGATTGGACTTCCAGTCGATCAGGTAATAGCGGCCTTCATGGAAAAACGTCATGTCGATGTAGCCCTTCATGAACCCGCGCGACGGGGCGAAAGTGAGTTTTTCAAGCTCGGCGGGAAAACGGGCCGGGATGCCCGCGGCCGGGTGGGCGGCAAACAGCTCCCGCAGTTGGCGGGGGCTGACCGGCTTGACCGGCAGATAAAATTCCATTTCGTTTTGGCGCTGAGCCGGTCCGATCACCCCCAGGGTCAGTCCGGGGATGTCGCGGGCCAGGGAAACGGACAAAACGCGATCGACCGCAGCCCTGACCGTCGCCGTCCAGGCGGGATCGAAACCATGGGCGCGCAGCCGGGCACGGATGTGCGCTTCCAGGTTTTCCGGCGCCGCCGCCGTGAAATCGAGTTGCTCGAGCAGTTCGTGGAAGAAGATGCCGGCGCGGGCGCCGGTCGGAAAGGTGAAAATGGTACGCAATTCCATTGGCGGTGCATCGGCGTCGAATTCGGCACCGGCGGCGGGTGCCCGCGGCAACCTTGCATCGCGGTCTGGTGATTCCGTATCCTGTCCCCGGTGGGAGACCAGCGCCGAATAGCTCGATATGCGCCAGGCGCTATCGATCGTGCCGCTGAAGTTCCGGCAGGCAAGCGGCACCGCGGCGGCTGGCGGCGCGGCCGGTGCAGCGGCTTGGTCAACCGCGATGTCGCGCACCAGGATGCTGCCGCCGGATGCCGCGGCCAGCCGCGCCAGGTCCGCTCGCCACTCATCGTTGCTCAGCCCGGCCAGGTGGGCTTTCAAAGCGGTGACGATGTCGTCTCCATCGTGCGGCGGGCGGTGCAGGAGATAGGCCAGGGCCGAGGTCTCGGCGGTATTGATTCGGCCCCACACCAGGTAGCAGCGACTCTTGGCGCGGGTGAGCGCCACGTAGAGCAGCCGCAGGTTTTCCGCCAGCATCTCCTGCTGAGCCAAACGCCGGCGCCGCGCGAGTTGTTCGGAACCCAGGTCGAGGACCCGTCGTCGCGGCGGACCCTGTTCGTGGCAGATGATGTCACGCGCGGCGGTGATCAGCGAGCCTTCCCAACCGAAGGGGCAGAAGACGACCGGATATTCCAGTCCCTTGCTTCTGTGGGTGGTCACGATGCGCACCGCCCGCGCGTCGCTTTCAAGCCGCAGCTGGTGTTCATCCGAGCGCGGCGCCTGTGGGTCCATCTGGTCGGCGAGCCACTTGATCAGGCCGGCGCCGCCGGCCGGCTCCCGGACGCTCTGCTGGTGAAGTATTTCGGCCAGATGAAGCAGGTTGGTCAGGCGGCGATCGCCGTCCGGATGCGCCAGCAGGCGCGGCCGCACGCCTTCACGGGTCATCAGCCAGCGCAGCATGCGCATGAACCCGTACCGGCGCCACTCATTGGCATATTCCCTGAAGCACGCCCGGCGGTCCTCCAGGTGGCGCTCGTCCGCCACCGTGGAATCGATTTCAGTCGCCGTAACCCCCAGCATGTCGGTGGCCAGGGCGGCCCGGAAGCGGTCTTCCCGGCCGTGGTCGAGCACTCCCGTCAAAACCTGCAGGATTTCCCCGGCTTCGGGGGTATCGAAGACGTTCCCGGCCCCGTACAGGACCGATGGAATGCGCCGCCGGGCAAGGCATTCCTTTACCTGCCGCGCCTGTCGATTGGTGCGCACGAGAACGGCGATATCGGCGGCGGGCAGCGGGGGCGCCCCCGTCGTGGTCAGGCGCACGATTTCATCGCCGACCGCGGCGGCGATCAGGCGCGTTGCGGCGCTCTTGGAGACGGCTTTGTCATCCTGGCCGGGAAGATGCCAGAGGATCAGCGCCGGGTCAGCCCCGCCCGCAGCGCACTGCCTTCCCGCGCCGGCCCGCGCCGCCGTAAAACCGATCTCCTCGTACACAAACGGCCTTGGAACCCGGGAAAAAAGCGTATTGACCGCCGCGATCATGCCGGGTTCCGAGCGCCAATTTTCAAAAAGGGTGTAGCGGGCGGCGGCCTGTTCGGCGGCAGTCAGGTATGAAAAGATGTCGGCCCCGCGAAAACCGTAGATCGACTGCTTGGGATCGCCGATCAGGAAAAGCAGCGCCGGGGGGCGGCCGAAAAGCCGCGAAAATATCTCGTATTGAACCGCATCGGTGTCCTGGAATTCATCCACCAGCGCGGCCTTGAACCGCCGCCGCACGGCCCGGGCCAGGTCTTCGCCGCCGGATTGCCGCGCATGCAGGGCGTCGCGCACGTTCAGAAGCAGGTCCTCGTAAAACTGCCGGTTGTGCCGCTTTTTCTTTTCGGCGAGCGCGGCGCGGGCATAGGAAAAAAAAGAAGCCTTGAGGTACAGAAAGTAGCGCTCCATTTCGGTCTTGAGCGCCGCATGCACCGCGCACAGCCGGTCGCACAGGTCGAAGAACGGATGCTCCGGCGTGGTGCAGTTTTTTTTAGTTGCCCGCTGCAGACACGCCCTGGAAAATTTGTCGAAACCGGTGAACAGCGGAAATCCGGCGGCATCCGTGCCGCAGACCCGATCCATCGACGCCATCAGGGCGGCGATTTTGACATCCCGTGGCCGCAGGCCGGCCGGGTGGCGGTCGGTTTTGAGGCTGCCGTAAATGGTCGCGTTCAGGGCCGGATCCGCCAACAGTTCGCCCACCGGCGCACGGGCGCCGCCCCAGTCCGCCGCCAGTCGGCGGCCCAGGCGCCGGTATTCATCCAGGTGGGTCAACTGCACCTCGGCCAGTTCAGGCTGAATGTCAAGGTCCGGAATACCGACATTTTCGATCAACCGGTAAAACACCCCCGGCCCGCCCACATTTTTTCCGGCCAGTAAAAAGCCGACCAACTCCGGGGCGGCGTCGTACAGGTTCCTGCGCCAGAAGTCTTCGGCCGCTTCGCGGGTGTAGAGCGTCGGGTCGGTCATCAATTCTGTGTCATAAACCGTGCCGGTTTCAAAGGCGTGCTCGTGCAGCAGTCGCTGGCAGAACCCGTGGATGGTCACGATGGCGGCGCGGTCGAAATCGGCCAGCACGCCGTCGAGCCGCGCCGCAGCGGCCCGGGGATCGGCGCTGGCGCAGATGAGGCCGCCGATGACGGGATCGTCGCTCTGGCCGCGCGCCAGGGCCTGCCGGGTCTGGATCAGTTTGCTTCTGATGCGGGTTTTCAACTCCTCGGTGGCGGCCGTCGTGTAGGTCACCACCAGGATCTGGTCGACCGCCAGGGCGCGCTCAAGGATCAGGCGCACGAACAGGCCGGCGATGGTGTAGGTCTTGCCGGTCCCAGCGCTGGCCTCGATCAGGGTCGTGCCGCTCAGTGGCGTGGTGATCGCATCGAAGGGGTGCATAACTGGTGACGTCCGGTAGCGCATGAATCGATTCAGGGCCGGATAGAGCCGCCGTTGAATCCTCGGCCTGCCGGCTGACCATGCCGTGGCGGCCGGCACCCGCGAGCGCGAGTCAATGGCGAACAGGCCCTGGCAGGGTCAACCGCCGCCGGTAGTCATACCACAATCGGGGTGCGCTGGAAACGACCTTCCACGACCGTCATCGGCCGCTTCCGCCGCGGCCGCGGTTTGCGAAAAACAGCCGCCTGTGATAAACACCATCGGCCGCGCCGGTGAAACACAACGGCAGGTCCGGGCAGCTCGGTGCCGCACCGGTGCCGGCGGATAGAGGAAGCTCATGTTTTCAGGCTTACAGGAAATATTTCTGATCCTTCTGATCGTGCTGGCCATTTTTTTCTTACCGCGCCTGACCGGTCGCCGCCCGGCCGCGGTGGCCCCCGGACGGGTGAACCGCCGCCCGCGCCCGCGACTCTCCGGACCGCTGCGGTCAGCTATCCTGGCCTCGCTCGCCTGGCTGTTTCTGACGGCGGTTTATATCGAGCCCTGGCAGCGCGACCTTACGCGTTATCTGTACGCCGGTGCCGCTCCGGTCGCACTCTTCTGGGGGATCCTGTGGATCGTGGCGGGTTTCCGCAACCGCCGCCGGTAACCTCGCCTCTGCGCCGCTGAAGATACGGTCGGTTTCCGTGCGTCGGCGGCTGATGTTTTTCTTCCGGCCGGGTCAAAGTTTTGACGTTCGCTTCACCATGATGTCAACTCCACCCCCGCAATCCGGGCGGCCGCTCAGCTTTATCGATCGTATCCTTCTGTTTTAACGAAAAATTACGTTCATGGTGCTCAGGCACGATTCCTGCAAAGTTTTCTTCCCTGACCGGCTGCGGCCCGCCGGAAGTTGCGGACGCATGCCTTTTCCTTTTTGCATTTTCCGTCAGACGGTGGCCCGAAATGACGTCGACAACCCAACGGAAATTTGGCGATATCTGCAACAGAATCAGCCTGAACGTGCCCTCCCGCTGCGCCTGGTGCTGGGACGAGGTTTTCGGCATGGCCCTGGTGGTCTTCGATCGCGGTGACATGGACCTGGTCTATTTTCCCATGACGCAGGAATTCGAGGCCCTTTGGGACATCGCCTCCATCGACAGGGCCCCGCAGCATTTCCGGCGGCATGTCAACGAGACTTTCGGCATCATACCGGGCCAAAAAATATTTACCGTCACGGACGCCCACACCCTTTTTGCCGTCTGGTGGCCATGGGGAGACGGCGCTAAAATCTCGCTGCGCGTCGGGCTCCTGATGCCCGCCGGCGAGGCGGCGGACCAGCGGCTGATCAAGGCCCAGCTGGTCGACTGGTTTCACCTGTAGCCTCTATACCGGAACCGCCGCCGTCCGGTGCGTCCGCATGAGAATGATCCTTCAACCGCCGGGCGGACGATCTTGGAGCGCATCGATTCAGTTTTCCGCAAATTGACGCTTATCCGGACATCACCCGGTGCATTCCACCGGCGGGTATGATCGATAAGAGTTGAGGTGATCGAAACGATGAATTTTTCGTGCAGCAGCTGCCATAAAACCTACACCATAGCGGATGACAAGCTTCCCGCCACAAAAAAAGTGGCATTCCCCTGCCCGAATTGCGGCTGCCGGATCCAGCTCGACCTGAGCCACGATGCCGCTTCCTCCGCCAGGGGGGAGCCGCATACCGCCGCGGCCGCGGCACCGCCAGGAGCCCAACTTGTCACGGCCGCGCCTCCGACCGCCGCACCGGCCGATGACCGCCAAACCGCCGAGGATCTCAAGAAACGGATACTGCGCAACCTGGATGAACTGCCGCCCATGCCGCAGATCGTCTTCAAGGCCCACGACATCATGGACAGCCCCAGCTCGAGCACCAGGCAGGTGGCCGATTTGATCGAAACCGACCAGGCCATCGCAACCAAAGTGTTGAAGATGGCCAACTCGGCCTATTATGGGATGAGCGGCAAGGTCTCTTCCATCCAACACGCAGCGGTCGTTCTGGGCGACAAAGCCTTGAGTGAATTGATCACACTGGCCGGGACCTCGAGCCTGCTCGGCAACAGGCTCTACGGCTATGCGATGGACTCCGGGGAACTGTGGCGTCACTCCATGGCGGTGGCCTTTGGATCGAAGATCATTGCCCAGCGCCGCCAGCCGCATCTGGAAAACGACGCCTTTTCGGTGGGTCTCATCCACGACGTCGGCAAACTGGTGCTCGACCGGCCGGTGTTGAACCGCAAAAGCCTGTTCGAGGAATATATGGCCGCCGGCGACAAGACCTTCCTGAGCGCCGAAAACCGGATTCTGGGCTTCGATCATGCCGATATCGGCTTCGAGATCTGCGGGCACTGGCGAATTCCGGAGTCCCTGGCCAAGGCGATCCGCTACCACCACCGGCCGGGCGACGCCGCGGATGACGACCTGGTCGCCATCGTCGCTATGGCCGACACCCTCGCCAACATGGCCGCCGCCATGGGCATGGTCGGACGCATCGAATCCGGCATCGAGGCGGTCATGTACATGGTGGATGACGCCGTCATGGAGCGTCTGTCGCTCGAAGAGAAGGACCTGGGCGTCATCATGGAAGCCGCTTCGCAGGCGGTGGAAAATATCACGCGCGACCTTCACCCCTCCTGAGCCGGACCCGGGGGGTCGAGATCCACCTGCGGCTGCAAGCCGGCATGTCACGTGACCCCTTCGGGCTGCTCTTCGACGTGGAACAGCAACGGAGCGAGTATTTTTTCCGCCAACTCCTCAAATTTCGCGTCGATCGGATCGCCGTTCCCAAAACACAACCGGTAATACGGGTCTTCCGCCGCGCCGCGTTGAAAACCGTTGCCGACCCATTCTTTGCGGACCTTTTCGGCGGCGGCCCGCGCCGGCTTGCCGTTTTCGGTCGCCAGCCTCAGGAAGAGCAGCGACAAATCTGGAAAAAAAGGCAGCGGTCGGCACAACCCCTCTGAAAAAATCGCCAGAATTTCTTCGAGGATCGCTTCCGGCCGGTCCACCGGTCGAAAGCGGGCCATGCCATCGGCACCCACCAGCGTTGTCTCCGGCACCCGGCCGTTTTCCGTCGCCATGCCCATGACGAGATGGTATATCCAGGCCGCAAGGTAGTCCTTGGCCCGGCGCCGGGCAAACCGGACCTGAATGCGCCCCTGCGGATACAGCCCCACGAGGGTGCCCGTCAGGCGAAAACCGGATATCTTCAGATCGACCGGAAGCCGCGCGGCCGGTTGATCACCGGTAATCTCGCGCAGCCGCGCGGCGAAGTCGTCCGTCTGATATTTCAGGTCGTCGTAATACAGCCGGCCGACGGTCCCCAGCGGCAGGTCTCCCTTGGCGCGCTGGATCGGGAAATGCCCGGCCAGGTCGAGACCGGAGAGCCGGACCGTCATCAGGTCCTCGCGAATCCGGTAGGCAGCGAGGGCATCCAGGCTGAAATTCTCCTTGTCCGCGGGCAGGACACCCTTGTTTCCGAGAAATATGCCGAGCCTCTGCTCCACGAGAAAGCGTGCCGGCTGCGCGTAAAACCGCACCAACTGAACCAGCGGCAGGTTTTGCCACGCCGCTGAGGGCGGCGGCAGCCGCCCGTCGAAAAACGGCCGCGGGCCGCCGGCTGCCGACGCTCCTGTGGCAGCCAGGTAGTTTTCGACCGAATAGCTGAAGAGCGCCCGGTCGCTGTCGTCGAAATAACGCGGCGAATAGGCCTGCAGCGGATGCCGGACCACCAGCTGAGAGGGCAAAATACCGTAACCGCTTGCAACCGCATCGATCAATTCGCTGACGACCACCGAAGGGGGGATGTCGCTGTTGTCCTGCACGCTCTGACCCACGTAGCTGATGTAGAACACCCGGCCGGCGGACACCAGCGCTTCCAGGAAAAGGTATTTGTCGTCCCGGCGCCGCGAGCGGTCGCCGGGCCGGGGAAACCGCGCCATGAGGTCGAACCCCAGGGGGGTGTCCTCGCGCGGAAAGGCCGCGCTGTTCAGCCCCACCAGGCAGACCACCTCGAAGGGAATGCTGCGCATCGGCAGCATGGCGCAGAACGTCACGCCCCCCGCGATGAACCCACCGGCCCCGCGGGGGCGTTCGGCCATCCGCTCTATATGGCGGCGCACCACCTCCAGTTCGAGCGGCGTGGTGAAACCCGCGTGTTCTTCCATGCCGCCGAAATCCTCGAGACAGCCTCGCAGGTGCTGCGCCTCCGGTTCGTCATCCTCTCCGACGGTGATAAATTGTTCCAGCAATCCGATCAGAACGTCGCGCCAGGCCCGGGGGGCGAGGGCCGGCTCGAGTCGTTCCGACCACTCGAAGAGGCGCTGGAGAAATTCGACGAAACGGCCCAGGACCAAAGCCTCGCCGCCTTCGACATGATCGTAGGGCAGGATGCCCGCAAACATGACGCGGTCATCGCCCGGCATGGCGTAGCCCAGCAGCATCCGGTCGATCCCGGCCTGCCAGGTGTTATCGGTCAGGCCCGGCAGCCCGAGGCGCACTCGGCCGGCGGCATCGCGCCCCCAGCGGATGTTCACGTCACCGACCCAGCGCTCGATCGTCGTCAGGTCGGCCGCCGTCAGGCCGAAACGTTCCTTGATGCCCGGCGAGGCCAGCAGGTCGAAAACGCGGGTCGTCTCGAAACGGCTGCCTTTCACGTCGAGCAGGCTCAGAAAACTCCGCAGCACCCCTGGTTGGCTGCCGAAGCCCTGGTCGGCGATGCTGTAGGGGATCCGTCGCCCGCTGTCGGTCTGCATGTCGAAAACGGCATGAATGTAAGGCGTGTAGGCGACGATATCCGGGGTCATCACGACGACATCCCGCGGCCGAAGGTCCGGATAGTCCTCGAAAAAGGCCAGCAGCCGGTCATGCAGCACTTCGATTTCGCGCAGCGGCCCGTGGCAGGCATGAATCTGAATCGAGGCATCGGCGCCCGCCGGCGCGCCGTCGGCGGGCGCCGGATCATGAGGTTCGCGCAGGTAATAAATGTCGGCCTGGAGTCGGGTCAGCAGGCTGCGCTCATCGACCGGCATGAAGCACTCCGCGATGGGCGCATCGAGGCCACTGACCGACATCAGAAAATCCTTGCCCAGAATTCCCAGGGAAGCCAGCAGCGGGTGCCCCTGTTCCATGTGCAGGTCATCGGCAGCGACCTTTGGCCGCTGCTTTTTTTGCATGAGGCGGTGCATGTCGCGCCGGCTCATGATGTCGGCCCAGTATTCCCGGCAGGGGTTGAGCAGAAAGAGGAAAACCGGCCGGATGCGGGCAAGCCCGACCAGGGCCTGAAGGTGGAACGGCGGCAGGTAGGAGATGCCGAAGACCGAGATGCGTGAAGGCAGGTTGCCCGAGTCCGCCGCAAGCGCATCCAGGCGCATCAAGAGATGCCGGTGCAGATAGGCGCGGTGAATTTTTTCCTTGCCGCCGGCGAGGTGGCGCCACAACTCGGCCTGCCAGCGGCTGTCGGTGGCCTCCGCGGCCAGACCCTTCTCCCAGCGGCGGATCATTTCCGGTCGAAACACAAGGTACTGATCGAAGAGGTCGGCCAGCTTCACGGCCAGCTGATATAACTTGACCCCCTGGGCGTCGTCGGCCAGATACCGGTTGAGATCGGCGAAAGCCGGCCGCTTCAAAAATTCCGGCAGGCACGCCATGATTCGAAAAGTCAGGATCGCCGGATCAAACGGCGACGGTTGCGGCAGGTCGGGCAGAAAGCGCCGGAACAAATCGTCCAGGAAGGCATTCGGAAAGGGAAACCCCATGTTGGCGCAAATGCCGTTGCGGCGCGCCAGCGCCATCGACACCCAGCGCTCCATCCCCCGGCTCTGAACGATAACGGTCTCGGTTTCGAGGGCCGTTGCCAGCGGCTCGCGTACCACCTCGACCAATCGGTCGGCCAGAATTTCGAGCCGGTTGCCGGTATAGATTTTAAGCCCGGACATAAATTCTTAGAGTTTACCCTTCAAGGGCGAAACGCCGGAGCGACTGCTGCCGCCGCCGGCCCGCCGCGCGCAAAACGCTTCCGGCGGCGCCGGCCCCCCCTCGCGGCTGCGGGGGCGAGCCCCGCTATCACGCCAGCACGTGTCGATCGAGCACGAAACAGGTAAACGTCCCGGTGAAAACCGTTTCCGCGCCTTTTTTGACGGTGACGGCCACAATTTTTTTGCGCTCCGAACCGCTGTCCACATGGGCCTCGGCCGTCACGTGCTCTCCGGACTTGACCGGCTTTATAAACTTGACCTCGGCCGCGCCCAGCACGACGTTGGGGTGGTTGACGGCGATCATGGCCGCATGGTCTGCAAGACCGAAGATGAACCCGCCGTGCACCAGGCCGGACGCATCGACGATCATTTCGGCGGTGGTCTCCATTGCGACCCGGCTGGTGCCGGGTCCGGTGCCGAGCGGGCGGCCGCAGAGCCGGTGGTCGATCCTCTGATGGGTGTCAACGGTCACCATTATTCCCCCTCCCCCCTCTTGTCGGTGTCCGCCGCCCGGAAGCGGGCGGCGGTCATTGCGGCAGCGGGGCTAAATGTGTGAATCTTTTTATCCTATCCATACCAACACTCGAGCGGTGCGGTCAACCAGCCGGCAGCGTTGAAAAAGCGCTGCCGAGCAAATTCCTTGCGGATCCGGGCAGATGTGATTTAAAATGAAGCCTGATTGTCCCGCCCGTGCGGGAGGTGGCCGAACCGGCCGGGTCATCTGCACCGGTCATTTTGCCGGTCCGCCACGTAACGCGCACCGCATGCGAACCGCGGGCGGGAGGAAAAGGTATCACGGTTTTCGGATGCTCAACAAAAAACACCGCAACATCTTTATCGCCGTTTGTCTGGGCACGGTTTTTCTCCTCGGCACTTTCTTTCTGGGGGGAGAAAAATTTTTGCGCGTCGAAAGTGACGCACCCGATCAACAGACCGATGCCGTCGTCGTTTTGGCTGGATTGGCGAAAGAGGACAAGGAACGCATCGAGGCGGGATCCGCTTTGCTCCGCCAGGGCAAAGGCGCCATCCTCATTCTGCCCCTGCGCCATGCCGCAATCGACTGGCCCTGGACCGTCCGGCACTACGGCCTGCATGACGCCCTGCCCGAGGACAAGGTCTTTATCGGAAGATCGACGCCCCTGGACGACCCGCTGATCGACCGGTTCGGCGGCACCTATGTGGAAGCGCTCAAGACCGTCCGCATCATGGGCGACCTGAATCTGACCTCGGCCATCATCGTCAGCTCGGCCTATCACATGCGACGGGCCCAAATCGCCTTCGAGCAGTTCAGCCAGCCCGGCCGCTTCGAATTCTATTATCACCCGGTCGATTCCGAGCCGCGGCCGCCGCTTCCGTGGTGGACGGACGCGGCGTATGTGGCCAGGGTCCTGCAGGAATACAAGAAACTGGTGGCCGCCTATTTCATCTATCAACTCAACCCCCCGCCCGCCTCGTGAAATAATGAATTTGGTGCCGTGACCCTAACCTCTCGCACGCAGAGCTTCTTTCCGCTTGTCTCCGGGGAACCGATTTGACATAACATCCCGGATATTGACTGTTGACTCTTGCGACGATGCAGTAAAGTATTAAATTACATCGAGTCCAAATGTTCCCCTTTCTGCAAGCCGATGCACCCATGGCAACTGACCAGCGCCGCCGGCTGTTTTACATCGGGCTGTCCTTTGCGGTGGGATTGACCTTGATGGTGGTCAAGTTTTACGCCTTCCACCTCACCCGCTCTTCGGCCATTCTTTCGGACGCGCTCGAATCGATTATCAACGTTGTGGCCAGCGCTTTTGCGATCGGCAGTATCATCATGGCCGCCATACCGCCCGACGAGAGTCATCCGTATGGCCACGGCAAAATCGAATTTTTTTCGGCCGGATTCGAAGGGGCCCTCATCATCGTTGCCGCCTTCGGAATTTTCAAAACCGGTATCGCACGCCTTCTGTCCCCCACCCCTTTGCCGCACCTCGATGCCGGCCTGCTGATCCTGGTGGCGACGAGCATCGTCAACCTGATCCTGGGCCTCAGCCTTGTCCGGGCCGGACGGCAAACTGATTCCATCACGCTCGTGGCCGATGGGCGCCACGTGCTCACGGATGTTTACACCTCGGTGGGGGTCGTGGCGGGACTGTTGCTGGTCAGGTGGACGGGTTGGCTGTGGCTCGACGGCCTGGTGGCCTGCCTGGTCGGACTGAACATATTGATTACCGGATTCGCGCTCGTACGGCAGGCATTCCACGGGCTTATGGATGCCGCGGACCCGTCGGTCCTGAAAAGCCTTTCGGACATGCTGATCCAAAATCGCCGGGCCAACTGGATCGACATCCACCAGTTGAGGGCCTGGAAAGCCGGCGACCACACCCACATCGACATGCACCTGGTGCTGCCCCGGGACTGCTGCCTGGAAGCCGCCCACGAGGAAGCCAAACAGGTGGAGGCCCTCGTCATCGACCACTTCGGGGGGCGGGCCAGCGCCCTGATTCACCTGGATGCCTGCATCGAGAACGATTGTCCGGTCTGCCATTCCCGCATGTGCCGCCTGCGAAGCGAAGCAGCGGATGCAAAGCGGCAGTGGCGCCTCGACACGGTCACCGCCCACAAGGGCGAGGAGCGCTTGCAGTTCTTAAACCGGCCGAAACCGTAACGACCGCCTTGTTGTGATGACTTCGATGGCACCGGCCGCGCCCGGTCCGCAAACGAACGCTGCCCGCAATTTCCCGCCGGCCTCGCGACCGGTCGGCGCCCGACGCGAGCTAAAATGGGGGCGCGCCCTCTCCCGCTTCTTCCGTAAGTCCTCAATGGTAAATGCTTCCCGATGAATCCCTGACGGCTGACTGGCTAGAGTTCTGGAATTATTTAAAATATAAACCAAATCACTTCGCTCGGCAGGACTTTTTGAATTTTTTTCTCATTTTTTAAATGATATCAAGATGATACCGGTATTCCGCTTCCCACCTCCCAAAACGGTCACCGGGGCCGTTCTGATATTAATAC
>JBAPWQ010000009.1:0-5008 GCA_049283795.1 Desulfobacterales bacterium
GCCGGTTGGCGGCAATCAGGCGCTCATGCGCCATGATAAAGCAATTGCGGGTTTCCTGGACGATCACATCCCCGTCGAGGACGTTGTTGTCCTTGTCCTTGGACAAAAAATCATAGAGCGATTTCCAGGAGCCGATGTCGCTCCAGCCGAAGTCGGACGGCAGCACGACGCCCTTGCGGGTGCGCTCCATAATAGCGTAATCGATCGAGATGTCGGGCAACCGCATGTAATCGGCCACGTCGAGCCGGTCACCGTAAAGGTCGAGCCCCGCCATCGCGTCCAGCAGTTCGGGCTGGTAGTGCTTGAATTCTTCCAGAATGACCGAGGCCCTGAAGGCGAACATGCCGCTGTTCCAGAAAAAATTGCCGGCCGCGAGATATTGCCGCGCGGTCGCCAGGTCCGGTTTTTCGACAAAGCGCCTGGTTTTAAGCGCACCGCCGGCCATCTCGCCGCTGCCTTCGATATAGCCGTAGCCGGTTTCCGGGTGATGGGGCGTAATGCCGAAGGTCACCACAAAGCCGCTGTCGGCCAGGTCGATCGCCGACCGCAGCCGGTCATGAAAGACGGCCGCGTCCTTTATCACGTGGTCGGCCGGAAAAACGCACAGAATCGCATCTTCTTCGCGCTGCAGAATTTTGAGGACCGCCAGTAAAATAGCCGGTGCGGTGTTGCGGCCGCAGGGCTCGCAGATGATCTTGTCGCCGGCCGCAATGCCGATTTCCCGAAGATGGCGGGCGACATCGTGACGGTGCTCGCCGCCGCAGACGATCCGGATGGCGTCTGCGGCCACTGCCGGCAGCAGCCGCCTGACCGTTGCCTGAAGCAAAGAATCCCGGCCGATGAACTTGACCAGCTGCTTGGGGCTCAGTTGCCGCGAAACCGGCCAGAGACGGGTGCCGACGCCGCCGGCCAGCAAAACGGCGTAGACGGGCGTTTCAATTTCTGCCATTGGGTCTGTATCCTTTGCGACCGTTGCGATAGGGTGCGGAGTTCGGCGCCGCGGCGGCGATCGCACTGCAGATTGTCTCGACGGCGCTGTAGCCGAGCAGCCGGTTGACCTGGCGGGTCAGCAGCGCGCCGGCCCGCAGTTTGATCCGCTCGGGCAGGCCGATCAGCGTGTCGGTGCCCCGCGGGTCGCGCAGGTGCAGGTAGGCCCGGCACGAGCCCGGGTGCTGCAGGAACGTTTCCTGGAGCCCGATGAGCGCCTGGCGGTCGGTGCGCGTCGTGTCCAGGTGAAAATGAATGCTGGCGGTCCAGGTTTCCTCGGCCCTGTCCATGGGAATGATGGCATCGGCCATGACCTTGACCGACTGCTCATCCTTTTGCAGGCGCCCCTGAACCAGCACCGCCATGTCCTCGCGCAGAATATCGGCGGTTGCGGCATACAGCGCGGAGAAAACGACGGTCTCCACCGTGCCGTGCATGTCCTCGATGGTCACGAAGGCCATCGTGTCACCCTTTTTGGTCTTGATGGTCTTGACCGCGGCGATGATGCCCCCGATTCGGACCACCCCGCCGTCGGTGCCCTCCTTGATGCTCAGCGCATTGACGTTGGTGAACTTCTCCAGCACAGCTTCGTAATCTTTCAGGGGGTGGCCGGAGATGTAAAAGCCCAGGGCCTCCTTTTCGAAGATCAGGCGCTGCCGCTCGTCCCATTCCAGAAGCTGGGGCAGCTCCGGCATGTTGATCGCCGGCTTGTGCTCGCCCAGGTCGAAGAGGCCCAGTTGCGGATCGTTTTTTTGCTTCTGAACGCGCTGCCCGTATTCCAGGGCCTCCTCGAGGCCCGCGGTCATCTGGGCACGCCGGGCGCCGGTGGCGTCGAAGGCCCCGCACTTGATCAGGCTCTCGATCACGCGCTTGTTCACCTTTTTCAGGTCGACGTGCTCGCAGAAATCGAACAGAGACGAAAACCGGCCGGCGCTGCGGGCCGCGATGATGGCCTCGATGGCGCCCTCGCCGACATTTTTGACCGCCACCAGGCCGAAACGGATCGCATCGCCGGTGACGATGAACTCCTTGTCGCTCTCGTTGATGTCGGGCGGCAGCACCGGTATGGCATGGCTGCGGCACTCGGCGATAAATTTGACGACGCCATCGGTGGAATGCATTTCACTGGTCAGAAGCGAGGCCATGAACTCGACCGTGAAGTGCGCCTTGAGAAAGGCCGTCTGGAAAGCGATCAGCGCGTAGGCCGCGCTGTGGGACTTGTTGAACCCGTAGCCGCCGAACTTATCGATCAACTCGAAAATCCGCACCGCCTTGTCCTCGGCGATGCCGTTGGCCACCGCGCCCTTGACGAACCGTTCGCGGTGCTGGGCCAGCAGTTCCTTGATCTTCTTGCCCATGGCCTTGCGCAGGTCATCGGCCTCGGCCATGCTGTAGCTGGCAAGCGCCGCCGCGATCTTCATCACCTGTTCCTGGTAAACGATGACCCCGTAAGTCTCGGCGAGGATCGGCTCCAGCTGCGGCAGTAAATATTTTACTTCCTTGCGGCCGTGCTTGCAGTCGACATAGTCCTCGATCATGCCGCTGTCCATCGGACCCGGACGATACAAGGCCACCAAAGCGACGATGTCGTTGAAGCATTCGGGCTTCAAGCGCACCAGCAGGTCTTTCATGCCCGAGCTTTCGAGCTGGAAAACCCCGGTCGTGTCACCGGCGCACAGCAGCCGGTAAGTGTCCGGGTCGGTCAGGTCGAGGGTCTCTATGTCCGGTGGGACCCGGCCCTGCCGTTTGATCAGCGCCAGCGTGTTTTCGATGACCGTTAAATTGCGCAGTCCCAGAAAATCGAATTTCACCAGTCCGATCTTCTCGACGATCTTCATGTCGTACTGGGTGATCACCTCGCCTTTTTTCCCGCGATACAGCGGCAGATAATCCACCAGCGGCCGGTCGGAAATCACCACGCCGGCCGCATGCGTGGACGCATGCCGCGGCAGACCTTCCAGGACCCGGCAGACCTCGATCAGATCGGCCACGTCGGCTCTTTCCGCCACCATCGCCGCCAGCCGCGGCTCTTCGGTGAGCGCGGCGTCCAGGCTGATCCCGAGCCGGTCGGGCACCATCTTGGCGATCGCATCGACCTCGCGCAGCGGAATGTCCAGGGCGCGGCCCACATCGCGGATCACCGCGCGGGTCTTGAGTTTTCCGTAGGTGATGATCTGGGCCACGAAATCGCCGCCGCCGTACTTCTCGACCACGTACTTAAAGACATCCTCGCGGCCGTTGATGCAGAAATCGACGTCGATATCCGGCATGCTCTTGCGGGCCGGATTTAGGAAGCGCTCGAAGATCAACCCGTATTCGAGCGGATCGAGACCGGTAATCCCCAGCGCGTAGGCGACCAGGCTGCCGGCCGCCGACCCCCGCCCCGGACCGACCGGAATCCGGTTTTCCCTGGCATGGCGGATGAAATCGGCCACGATCAGAAAATATCCGGGAAACCCCATCTCCTTTATGACGCCGATTTCGTATTCGAGCCGGTCCTGGTACTCCTTGAAGTTCACATCCGGTTTGCGGGCCTTGACCTGCCGCATCACGGTATCGAAACCCCGGCGCACCCGCTCCTCGAAGTACTCGGCCTCACCCTGTTTTTCAGGCGCCTCGAACTTAGGGAAGTGATAGGTGTCGAAGTCGAAGTTCAGCTCGCAGCGCTTGGCGATCAGGGCCGTGTTCGCCAGCGCGCCGGGGTAGTCGGCGAAAAATTCGCTCATCTCCGGCGGCGATTTGAAATAGAGCTGGTCGGTTCGAAACTTGAGCCGTTCGGTGTCGTTGACCGTTTTGCCGGTCTGGATGCAGAGCAGCACGTCGTGGGCGCGCACATGTTTTTGGTCGAGATAGTGGCAGTCATTGCTCGCCACCAGGGGAATCGACAGCCGCCGGCTCATGTCGCGCAGGCCCTGGTTGACCGTCTCCTGGATATCGATCCCGTTGTTCTGGACTTCGAGGAAAAAATTGCCCTCGCCGAAGAGCTTCAGGTATTGGCGCGCGGCCGCATCGGCTTCCTCTATGCGGTTGCGGCGGATCAGGATCGGTATCTCGCCGTGCAGGCAGGCGCTCAGGGCGATCAGGCCGTCGTGGTAATCAGCCAGGATCTGTTTGTCGATCCGCGGCTTGTAGTAAAAACCCTCCAGCTGCGCCGCCGTCACCAGGCGGCACAGGTTGCGGTAGCCTTCCATGTTCTCGGCCAGCAGTATCAGGTGCGTGAGGCCCTTGTGGTCCTGGGGCGTTTTGTCGGTCAGCCGGCGCGGGGCGACATAGCATTCGCAGCCGATAATCGGCTTGATGCCGGCCTTGCGCGCTTTTTCGTAAAATTCGACGGTTCCGAACATCGTGCCATGATCGGTCAGGGCCACGGATGTCATGCCGAACTCGGTGACCCGCCGCAACAGGTCGGGAATCCGGATGGCGCCGTCGAGCAGGCTGTACTGGGAGTGCACGTGCAAATGGACGAAATCGGATGGAGTGTCGGTGGTCATCGGGTGCTCGCGGCTCGGTAACGGGTTGCGGGGTTCGTGTTTCGTGCTTGGTGTTTGGTGTTTGGTATTTGGTGTTTGGTGTTTGGTGTTTAGGTAATGCAGCCGTAGGGGCGCCCCTCGTGGGTGCCCGATCGTTAACGAGTCCTCGGAGGTCGGCTTTAAATCATTGTTTGCGGGTTGCGGGTATGGTCGGTGTTTTGTGTTGAATGCCAAACACAAAATACCAAACACCAGCTATAGATTTTATTCCAGGCGGTAGTTGGGGGCTTCCTTGGTGATGATCACGTCGTGGACGTGACTTTCACGCATCCCGGCGGCACTGATCTTGACAAAGCGCGCCTTCTCCCGCAGCTCCTCGATCGTGCGGCAGCCGCAGTAACCCATGCCGGCCTTCACCCCGCCAATCAACTGGTGGATATTGGCCGAAAGACTGCCGCGGTAGGGCACGCGCCCGACGATGCCTTCCGGGACCAGTTTGTCGTCTTCGGCCTGCTCGGTCTGATAATAGCGGTCCTTGCTGCCCTTTTTCA
>JBAPWQ010000010.1:0-9397 GCA_049283795.1 Desulfobacterales bacterium
CTGGTAGTGATTACTATCATCAAAACCCTTTGGCATGGCTCTTGTTCCCTTTCTTCTTCGAAGGTTTTATGGTTTTTCGACAACAATATCAATTCTATATTATGGACAGCTTCAGGATACCAACCCAGTGCCCGAAATAGGGAATTCTGTCAGTTCTGCCCTTCCTCGATCCAGTGCACCATCAGGTTGTAACCGACTGAAAGAACGATGGCCCCGGTGAACAGCCCGATCAAGCCGGAGAAGACAAATCCGCCGATGGCGCCGAGGAAAATGACCAGCATTGGCACGGTGGAACCTTTTCCCATCAGCAGGGGTTTCAGCACATTATCGGAGAGGGCGATGACCAGCAGTGGAATCGCCCACAGGACAGCCGGAGCAAGCTCTTTTACCGAGAAAAGGTAAATGATGACGGGTAAGATGACAATAACCGAAGGTAATTGAAGTATGGCAAAAACCAGCACAGCAAAGGCCCAGAGTCCTGGAAGAGGTACATTCGCCAACACGAATACCGTACCGGCGGTAATAAACTGGAAAAATGCAACCCCGAGGATGCCTTTGGCGACATTCTTTACAGTCACTCCTGTGATAGAGATCATTTCATCGCTGCGTTCTCCGGCCAGGCGATGGATCAATTTGCGCGCAAAATCGGCCGAAGCATCAGCTTTAATAAGGAATGCGCCAGCGATGATCACCGAGACGAAAAACATGAGGAGGCCCTTCCCGAAACCGCCTATCGGCCCGATAAGTGTCAGGCCCAGTTTCGACAAGGGTTCCCTGTAGGTCGTGATAGCCGATTCCAGGCTTTGGGAGGCCAGCAACCATATTTGGGAAACAGGTTTTCCGATCAGGGGCCATCCCACCACTGACGGGTCGGGGGGAGGGATCACAAGGGTCTGATTCCTGAACTGGGTGACCAGGCTTTGTATCCCCTCAACCAGCGATTTGACCAGCAAGGTGGTTGGCAGCAGGAGAATAACAAGCATCAGCAGAATCAACAAGACCCCTGCCAGCGTATTCCTGTTCCCCACCCAGCGTTTTACCATCGCAAAGAAGGGGTGCAGGCCGATGGCAATGATGGCCCCCCAGATCACGGGCTCGAGGAAGGGGAGAATGATCCCGATGCACCAGGCTATGAGCAGGAAAAGCACGACGATCCTGAGGATGGTGTCAATTAAAGGAGTTTTAACGGTTTGGTTCATACGCTTGCTTTTATCTCACCTTTCGATATAAAAATGAAGACGTTGGAAGGTATAGTGTCTATTCAAATATCAATCGTCTTATCTATTGTCGCCCGATAGTAGATATTTCAAGCCTGCGAACATAACAAAATGAACGTCGTCAGTGTTGGTCTATGTTTCATATATTCACGCCCACTTACGTCGATCAGGCCAGTCGAGACACTTCAAAAATGATACGACACTAACAGTTGTACACGCCTACCGCGCAGCGCCGCACCGTGCGCCGTGCCACCCCGGCAACGCTCACCGGGGTCAGCGGACGCCCGACGACGGCTTCGGCCGTCGGCACCAGACGCTGAGCCCCGGGGAGAGAAATCCGCTCTCCAATCTCAGATCCAAAAGTTATAATGACCCCGGCAATCAGAACGACACCCAACACCTTAAACATGCTCATTTTGCGTCTCCTTTCATGAAATTGTCTGGTAAATCATTCATACCCTTTAGATCCTTAAGCTCGACCTTATCGGCTTTGGTTGGGTTCTTGAAGCTAAAATCGGTTGCGGCCACCTCGCCTCCAGTCTTCCAGTCCCTAGTTTGAACCGTGTATTGCGGTCCACCGCTGATGAGCTTTGAGGTAATGACATAGCGGAAAGGATAAGGGCGCTTCCCTTGCGCGATCCAGATCTGAAAATCAACCTCGTTCTTTCTAAAAGCGAGATGGTCGCATTCAACGCCGCCGATCACACCGCTGCCAAGATCCTTAACGTCGACGACATCGGCCATCAGCGCATCGTAGGAATTCGTCAACAGCAAATCCGCGGCCGGCAGCGGCCTGTTGTATGTATCCCTCAACTCGTCGACCAGATGATTGATCGTGCCGGGCACATCGAGTTGCGTATAGAGATTGAGGGTTTTGCCCAGCAGCGTCAGCGTATTCCCGTCAAAAGACATCTCCACATCCGCAAACCCGCCGGCGCGCGTGACACGGATCTTGTCAGGCCGGTTGAGAATCACAGTGCCTGAACTCGCCAGGGCGAGTTTCTGGTCATCTTTGGTGACGACCTCGAGGGTGGCATCGAAGTCGAAAGAGAGGGACTTTTGCGCTCCCATGTAATCGGACATGGCCTTGAGGATCCGCTTGGCATCTGCCTCATCGGCGCTCACTACCGCGGACATCCCCAATAGGACTATCAAGGACAGCGCCACGGCGACCATACAGCGCACAAACATTTTCACTGATTTTGGACTTTTCTTGTTCATATAAGTGTCACTCCTTTTTTTTGCGGGTGTTATGGTTTCTCCACAGAATTGGCAATCATCTAAATTTGTCTGATTTGTCTGATTTGAATGTGTCTATACCTTTCTGCCGGTCGAATTTCATTTCAAAAAAAGACCTCATCGCTTGCGTATTTTTCCCGTTCAGTTATCGTCGCGCAGTCCCCCACATGGCCACAGACCCCACCACAAGCAACCAGAAAGGGAAGATGCAGAGGCCGGGGATCGCTTCCATGATCAGGCCGGGCAGCAAGATCCATTGCCAGCCCAGCACCATGAACAGCAAGATGGCTGTCATCAGATCGACTGCCCACTGTACCGGCGGCGCGAGCGTCAAAAAGACCGCAAGCCCGTCGGCCAGTGCAGCCACAGTGAAGGCCAAAGCAAGCCTTCTCTGGGAGAAGCGCGGGCGAGGCGGAGGGTGGCGTTCCTCGCCAGGCAGTATTGGTGTTTCCGGCGGCATAACCTCGCTTGGTACCTCTGGGCTCATGGATAATATCCCTTCAGAAGACCCAGTTGAAATTGGCGGCGAGGAAGAAAATGCCTGTATCAGGGTACGAGCCAGCGAGATCGCCCCGGCCGCCCGTCGGCACCGACGATGCACTTTGCTCGTTTACGTCGAGCGTGCCTCCGTAAGCGTATTCGGCCGCAACGCCCCAGCTGAATGTCTTGCTCACTTGGTTCTGGATGCCGGTACCGAAACGCCAGGCATCATTCACCGGAAGGATCGGGGAAACCGTTGGGCCGCTCTGGAATTTTGAGTCATAGGCCACGCCAAAATTGAGCAGCCACGGGTCACTCAGGCGGTATTGCGCGCCCGCCGCGAAGTGCCAGGTATCCTTGAAGTCGAGTTCCTTCGTGAGGCTGGTGGGATTGGCCGTGTTGTCGATGCCGAGCTCCAGCTGGCCGAACTTCGACCACTGCTGCCAGCCCACACTGCCCAGCAGCGCCCATCGAGGGTTAAGCTGATGAAAGACGCTCGCCATAAACTGCTGCGGAACCTTGATCCCCATGTTGATATCCGGGTTCAACAGCCCCGCGTTCTGAAGAGTGGCCCCGAGCTGACCCAGGTTTGAGAACTCGGGCGGGGCGCTGAAGTCGAGGTCTATCTGCGAGTTCCAGGTGAACCCGAGCCGGGTGCCGGCGTTGAACTCGTAGAGCAGCCCCAGGATGACGCCCCAGCCCCAGGTCTGGTCCTCAAAGTTCATCCCTGCGTCGGTTTCCGCCCGGTGAATCGGCTCGAAATTCCCCGGCCGCTGCGCATCCGGGACGTTGATCGCCAACTTGTACTTGGAGATTCCGTACATGGCATTCACGCTCACCCCGAGCGAGAGCTTGTCGGTCGCCTTGTAGGCGATCGAGGGCAGCAACGAAAGTCCAAGCAGCGTGATGTCCTGGACGTAGTAGCGGCCCACCCAGTCTTCGTCGTAACTCCCGGCAAGACCGAGGTTTCCCGTCATGGCGAAACCGAGCTTGAGGTCGGGCGAGGCGCTGTAACTGAAGAACGCGCCACCGCCCGGGAACCAGCCAATAGGATTGCCGCCGTCATTGGTGCCGAGGCTCGACGAAGTCCCAGACCCGATCGAAAACCCATAGTCGCCATAAAGCGCCTGCACTCCGAGAAGGGCCTGCGAGCCCTCGAGACGCGTCATGCCGGCCGGGTTGGTGAGTATGGCTGAGGCGTCCTGCGCCCGCGCCCCCCAGCCGGCCGAAGCAAGTCCTACGTCGGATGTGCCGACCTCGTAAAGCAGGAGTCCTCCCGCAACGGCCTCACCGGCGCCGAGCACGCAGAGCCAAAGCGCTGAGGCGATCAAAATGAGTTTCGTGCCGCGAATTGCTCCCTGCTGTGTGTGCATACGATCCTCCTCTCAGTTCTTAAGTTCGTCGGGTCACTGCCTGCGTCGCAGCGCTCCGCCCTCCTCACACATCACCAGACCGGCGGCAATAACGGCTTCTTGAAAGACAGGCCCGGCCGCCAGGATGAACCTGATTCGCAGCGTGTCCCCTAACTCGAACGTCTCGACCAGAGCAGGCTGATTGAGGACCGGGAAGACGGTCCAGTGGATCTAGTCATACTGCTCATTAGATTCGCGATGCTTTCATTTTGGTTTCGTCGTTACATACTTCAGGGTGCTTCCCTCATAAGCGGCTTGGTAGTAGTTTCCGCCGCACTGGTAGTAATTCACCCCGCCCACCGGGGTGGAAACACATCCTGGAGGAAGAGAGGAAACGACGGTTCCAATCGGCAACGGGTTCCCGGCGGCGGCCTGTTGCTTTGCAGCGGCGGCCTCCTTCTTGGCGACCTCAGCCTCCTTCTTGGCCGCCTCAGCCTCCTTCTTCGCAGCGGCAGCCTGTTGCTGAGCCGCTGCCGCCTGCTGCTGGGCGGCTGCCGCCTCGGCCTCGGCCGCTGAGGATCCTGCTGAGCCGGCCGCGGCCCCGATGACGAAGGCTGCCCCTCGGCCGCGGAACGCCTGCGCTTCGGGCACCACTTTCTCGGACAGATTCGGTAGGCCAGCGATAAACATCAAGAAAAAAATAATGAGTGCTCCTGCAATCTTGCATATCAGTTTCATGGTTTTCCTCCTTTCGGTGTCAGCGGTTGGACCCGCCGGTTGCATCGGGTGGCAAGAAAGAGATCGCCTGGGACCCCTTGGGCGGCACGAAGCTGAACCGGGCTTCGTCCACGGCAGGGGCAAGGTTCCAGTCGCTCAGGAACGTCGTGATGCTCAGCATCGAGGCAGTTGCCGTTTCGGTGACAACATACTTGCGCGGCCATGGCTGTTTGCCTTCGGCAACCCAGACCTGGAAATCCACACCCGGGCGGCTGAAGAGCACATGATCGCACGTGACCCCGCCTACGACCGTCTTGCCGACCACCACCGCCAGGGTCACATCTTGCATCAGCAGCGGAAAGGCATTGCGGTAGAGTAGATCGGCAGCAGGGAGCAGGATGCCGACCGTTTCGCGGGCGAAATCGATCATCTTCTCGATCGTCTCAGGCGCTGTCTTGGTCGCATAGACCCTTTGTGACGGGTTGTACAGTGCCAGGGTTTTGCCGTCATAGAAGAAGTGCTGGTTCATCAATTCGCCTGTGCGCGCGGCGCGCAGCTTGTTCGGCCGCTTGACGGTCACATCCGCTGAGAGGTCATAATCAACCCGGTGCCCCGAAACGTGCAACTCCTCGATGATGCTCTGCGTATTCACGCTGAACTGCTGCAATCCGTCGAGAAAATCGGTCATCCGTTTCAATATCTGGACAGCGGCCGGATCCACCGCCGGCGCTTGGGCCCGGGCGTCCGTTGAAAAGGCAGCCAACAGGGCCAACACTCCTATAGCGAACCAGGACGCGGCGATCCGCCTTTTCCAGGCGCTCGTTTTTTGTCTCCATGTTTTCATTTTTGCCTCCTTCTTCGATTGGTATAGTTTTTCAACCGGAGAATTTCCGGCCTTTTCTAATGGATTAACGTCACTAACGGCGGATACCCCTCCTATTTCCCGCCGCACCGGGCTGGTTGATTCCAGGATCACGCCCGACATTGCCCGCTGCACCGGGCTGGTTGATTCCGGGATCACGCCCGACATTGCCTGCTGCACCGGGCTGGTTGATTCCGGGATCACCCCCAACATTGCCTGCTGCACCGGGCTGATTGATTCCTGGGTCACCCCCAACGTTGCCCGCCGCACCAGGCTGATTGATTCCTGGGTCACCCCCAACGTTGCCCGCCGCGCCAGGCTGATTGATTCCTGGGTCACGCGCGTTCGACGTACCGGGCAGCGCGGCGACCATCGCAACGGTAATGACAATGGTCAGCATGAAAAGCGCTGCAGTAGCCAGCCAGTTGGATCGATAGTTGTTCATGTTCTTTCTCCTTTCTCTGGTGCCGGTTTGTCTATACAATCAAGCCCGGCCGCCTGCATGAACCTGATTTGCCGCATGCGGTCCTGATGTTACCGCGTTCAGCATTCACTTATTACGAGCGCGTCTCACTCCGCTCTGGCTTCCCCCGTCTCCCGGCGAAATGCCGCGATTGCATGGCGGTTGGTCGGGTACAGCCGGTTATTCCCGATCAATTCCAGCAGATGATAACGCGCCAGCAAAGCAGAGGTCGGCTGATTGGCCCGGCTAAGTGCAACGGTAACGCCACGCTGGGCCAGCCACATCAGAACCTGATGCAGGACTTCCTCACCGGTGGTGTCAATATCAACCATCGCCTCAGCATCCAGCACAAACCATTTGACGGGGGTGGCCGCTTGCGTGACCAGCTTTTCTACCTCTTCCTCAAAAAGAGTGGCGTTGGCGAAATAGAGCGGTGCGCCAAAGCGATAAATGATTAAACCGGAAGTATCCGGGGCATGGTCTGTTTCTTCAGGCACAAAATGACTGCCGTCCGGTGCTTCCTGCAGTACCCAAGTGCCGGGCCGGGATGCCCGCCGGAGCAGATCAATCGTGGCAAGCAGAAACGCAATGATGACCGCCCGCAATGGCCCGAATACAAGGACTCCGAGAAGGCAGACGGCGGCAACCCAGAATTCAGACCGGCGCATTTGCCACAGTTCTCTAAGTTCCTCGACTTCAATCAGGTTCAACACGGCACTGGCGACAACCCCGGCCAATGCCGCGGTGGGCAGGTATGCCAGCTCATCAGTAAAAAAGACCATGACCAGGGCGACCGTCCCTGCCGCCACCAGACTGGATAGTTGGGTGCGGGAGCCAGCGGCGTCCATGGCCGCGGTGCGCGAGGCACTGGGGCCCGAGACCAGTGAACCCGTGAAACCGCTGGCGATACTGGTCATGCCGTAGGCAAACAACACCTGGTTGCCGTCCGCCTTGGTGTTGTGCCGGCGGCTGCAGCTGCGGACCAGCAGCAATGCCTCGCACAGCGTAATGCCGACCACCGCCATGGCACCGGGCAGCAAGCGCAAATAGTCGGCCGGCGACACGTTGGGCAGCGTCAGGGATGGCAGTCCCGACGGCATTGTCCCCAGCACGCTAACCCCTTTTTGGTCCCAGTCGAACACGGTTACGGTGAGCGTCATCAGAATCAATGCGATCAATGCCGCCGGTGCTTTGGGCACGTATGCTTTCATTAACCGCACGATCATAAAAGCGCCCAGCCCGATCGCAACTGAGTATAGGTTCGCATGAGGGATGGACTCAAACAGGGCGATGAGTTCCACAAAATAGCCCGTGGTGTCAACGGAAGTGGCCATCGCACCATGGAGTTGTTCGGCGATCGCCGTCAATCCCGTTCCCTCTAAATGAGAAGCCCCGAGGATCCTTCTGACCTGGTTGGTCAACACCTCGATCCCCAGACCGGTGATAAAGCCGGCCAACACCGCCCGGGACAGAAAATTGGCGAGAAAGGCCAGCCGAAAAATCCAGAACACAAAAAACAGCAGGCCGCACATCAGCGCCAGGGCCAGGGCATATTGCACCCGCAGCGGGTCTCCTATGGGAGCAAAGCCGATCAGCACCGCTCCCATGATCGCAGCAATGGGGGCATCCGGGCTGCCCACGACATGGCGCGAGCTGGTGAAGATGGCAAATATCGCAAGTGGAATGACGCCCGCATAGAGGCCAAACACAGGAGGCAACCCGGCCACCTGCGCATATCCGATATTGAGGGGGATGATCAACGCCGCCAGGGTAATGCCGGCGGAGATCTCGCTGGGAAAATTTGCCCAGGTGAATCCTCGCAAGCCCGAAAACACCGTGGGCCATTGAAACTTATGGGCCGCACTCATGCATTCATCCTCTCATGGTATGACTGTTCATCCTGCTTTCACACTTCCGACCAAGGTCACTCCATTAACGGGTCGGCTCTTCTCTGGAAAAAAAGAGCCACTATTTTGTCCTGTCCTAACACCCGCCCTAACTCCTTGACGGCGAAGAATGGGATAAAAGCCACGAAAATGATCAGACACCCGGCGAAAAATTCATGGGGTCCTTTCCCAAAGTAGTCAACGAGACCTCCCGTGAACCCCTTCCCCGTCAACAGGCCCTTGATCGCGTGCTCCATGAGGGTGAACACTGCGACAAAGAGTGTGAAGACGACCGTCTTGTAAAGGGTGGGATAGATCAGGGGCTTGTGTTCAAGGCCGCGGCCGAGGCGGAGCACTGCCCCGATCATGATGACTTTTGCAAGGATGAGCGCTTCGATCACGGCCACCCCGTAATTCGTGTAGGTGATATCATGGGCAGCCAGAAGAAATCTGCGGTACCACGTGAAAACGGCGAACACCAGGGCGAGATATGCGACATTGATCCAGTACTCGACCATTTCCTCGAATAGAATCTTTTTCCAGTTCCTTTTTTTCTTATCAGGGCTGCTCATGATTGATGACCCTCCCACGAAATATCGTTACCCCCACTCAGCGGTTGCGGCCAAGAAAGGCGTCCACGGTGTTGCCTGTCAGGCTGCCGAGCGTGATTGCGCGCACGTAAGCGAGGATCTCGGCTACCTGGGCTGCGCTGTAATACTTGTGCAGGTTCTCTATCGATTCCGGATCGAACTGGTCGAGATTCTCCGCGTAGTGCTGAGCAAACAGGATCGCCGCGGCCTCGGCCGGGTTCTTTACCTTCAGCGACTCGATCTGATGGCCAAGGATCTGGCTGACCTCCTCGATCGGCACTCCATGGGCCATTACCCAGTGGGTGTGACCCCACTGGCAGTAGCGGCAGTCGGTGACCGAAGTCACGCCGAGCATGACCTTCTCGCGCAGCGCGGCAGAGGTTTTCGGTCTGAACAGGGCTGCGAGGAGGACGGGGCCCGAGGCCACGACGTTGGCGACCGTCTTGAAAAAGTTGCCAGGGGTCAGCGTACGTTTCATCTTCCCGGGATGCTTCGGCGGCGCGCTTGCGCCACTCTTCGGGTGCGGATCATCTGCAGGCGCTTCGCCCCTGCCGCCGATGGCCTGGCGAGACTCTGTCATCTCTTCACCTC
>JBAPWQ010000011.1:0-6885 GCA_049283795.1 Desulfobacterales bacterium
GACGGGGCCAGGAATCCGTATGTGGCCAGTCTGCTCGGAAACCTGCGGCACTGGCTGGAAGATGATCCCGAGCTGACGGCGCTGTTGGACCGCCTGCCGGGAATCCGCCGGGAATTCATCTGCGGCAATTAATTTTTTTTAAACTCAACATATCGTCATATGGCGAAATATAAATAAAAGACTGCAAAGGGAGTTATTGAATGAATACGCTTGATTCTCCAACCTGCTGCACGACCGGCGAAAGGAAGGGGCCGTCCGGTCCCGACAACGGTGCGGGCACCCGCACCTATCTCCTGATCAGCCTTCTGGCGCTCGGCGCCTGGTGGGGCGTTTACCTGAACCTGTCCCCTGTCGCCGATCTTGCCACGGGTGGTCTGCTGAAAATATTAGGGATTTCGGCGGCCGGCCATCTCGGCAGCGCCATCGCCTTTTTCATATACGAAGTGCCCAAGGTGCTGCTGCTGCTGACGCTCGTGGTATTCGGCGTGGGCATCGTCCGCTCGTTTTTTACCCCCGAGCGCACGCGCCGGATACTGGCCGGAAAGCGCGAATCGGCCGGCAACGTCCTTGCGGCACTGCTCGGCGTGGTCACGCCGTTTTGTTCCTGCTCGGCCGTGCCGCTTTTCCTGGGCTTCGTCACCGCCGGAGTGCCGCTCGGGGTCACGTTTTCCTTTCTCATCGCGGCCCCCATGGTCAACGAGATTGCGCTGGTGCTCCTGTATGGTTTGTTCGGCTGGAAGGTCGCGGCCATTTATTTCGGCATGGGACTTATGATTGCGATGGTTGCCGGCTGGGTCATCGGCCGATTGCACATGGAAAAACACCTCGAAGAGTGGGTATTTGACATCCAGGCGGGCGGCAATGGCGTCCCGGAGCCGCGGAAAAACTGGGTTGAACGGATCCAGGCCGGCACCCTGGCCGTGCGCGACATCGTGGGCCGGGTCTGGTTGTACGTCGTTCTGGGAATCGCGGTCGGCGCCGCCATTCACGGCTATGTGCCCGAAGGGATCATGGCGGGCTTCATGGGAAAATCGGCCTGGTGGTCGGTCCCGCTGTCGGTATTGCTCGGCATTCCCATGTACTCCAACGCGGCCGGGATCATTCCGGTGGTGCATGCCCTGCTCGAGAAAGGGGCGGCCTTGGGGACGGTGCTGGCCTTCATGATGTCGGTCATCGCCTTGTCCCTGCCGGAGATGATCATATTGCGCAAAGTTCTCAAACCGCGCCTCATCGCCACCTTTATCGGGGTCGTCGGCGTGGGGATTCTTCTGGTCGGCTACCTGTTCAACGTCCTTATATAAAGGAGGGGTAAAAATGGAAATCAAAGTTCTCGGACCGGGCTGTAAAAAGTGTCACGAAACCGAGGAGATCGTCAAGGCGGCCGTGGCCGAAACCGGTGTCGAGGCGCTCGTCGATCACGTCACCGACATCAAGGAAATCGCGGGCTACGGGGTCTTTGTGACCCCGGCGGTCGTCGTCGACGGCAAAGTCAAAATCGCGGGCAAGGTCCTTAAGAAAGATGACGTGGAAGCCTGGTTGACGCAAGGATAAAGAACCCGCGTGCAGAGAACCGTCGGTTGCCTCTCCTTAGAGGCTGGCCTCTACCCCCAAGCGCGCCAACTCGTCCTGCAACAGGACCTTGCAGTGCCGGCAGAGTTGATCCGACTTGCGGTCCACATCCTTGATGCTGCGACAATAGTGCATGATGCAGCTGCGCTCGGGACAATGACGCAGCTTGAAGGTGTGGCCCAGTTCGTGAATGGCCTCTTTGACCGCCCGGCACAGCAGCGCGGCATCGCTGCCGGCGGCCGGAGCGTCATCTGCCAGCCGATGGGTCGAAATAATGGCGGCCTTGCCGCCCAGTTGCGCCTCGCCGTAGACGTGGGTGAGGATCGGAATGAAAAGATCGACGGGCGTGATCGCCACCAGTTTCAGGACCCGCGCCGGCGCGGACGCCGCCAGCTGCGCCAGGATCGGGGTCGAATGATACTGCCGGCGTACGGGATTGAAAGCGAAATCGACGGCCCGTAAAATGCTCTGCACCTCGCCCGGCAGCCCGTAGATGCTCTCGATCGCGCACCGGACCGCATCGCACAGCGCGGGATCGATTTTTCCGATGGGGGCGACGAGAATGCAGTATGCGGGCCGGGAGATCAATTTTATTTCTGAAGACGATAGCGTCTGATTTTGCTGTAGAGGGTCGAGCGATCGATTTCGAGCACTTTCGCGCAGCGGGCGATGTTCCAGTGGTTATGCTCGAGTACCCGCAGGATGTGGGATTTTTCGACTTCCTTGAGGGAATCGTTGGCCGGCAGGAGACTGTTCTGCTGACAGAAAAACGGCAGGTCCTCGGCGCGGATTTTGCGCTCTTTGCCGATGACAAGGGCCCGTTCTATGGCATTTTCGAGTTCGCGGACATTGCCGGGCCAATCGTGGAGCATCATTTCATCCATCGCCGCCCGGCTGATGCCGTCCATCGGTTTGTTGGTCTCCTGAGAAAACCGGGTCACGAAATGGTCGGCCAGAAGGGGCAGGTCTTCCTTACGCTCGCGCAGCGGCGGCATTTCAAAAGCGATAACATTCAGGCGGTAATACAGGTCCTGCCGGAAAATGCCCTGCTTGATCGCGGCCTTCAGGTCCCGGTTCGACGCGGCGATCACGCGAAAGTCGACTTCCATGGGCTGGGTGCCGCCCACGCGGTAAAACACGCGGTCCTCCAGGACCCGCAGCAAATCGATCTGCATCCGCATGCCGATCTCACCGATTTCATCTAGAAAAAGAGTGCCGCCGTGCGCCAGTTCCAGGCGCCCTTTCTTGGTTTCCTTGGCATCGGTAAAGGCTCCCTTCTGGTGGCCGAACAGTTCGGTCTCCATCAAATGTTCGGGAATGGCCCCGCAGTTGACGGCCACAAACGGGCCTGCAGCGCGCGGGCTACTGGAGTGGATGGCCTTGGCGGCCAGCCCTTTGCCGGTGCCGGTTTCCCCGGTGATCAAAACTGTCGAGTCGGTCGCGGCCACATCGCGGATCATATCGAAAACCGTTTGCATGGCCGCCGACTGCCCGATCATGCTCTCGAACCGCGCCCGTTCCTTCCAGGCTTCACGCAGGTAAACATTTTCCCGCATCTGGGCCTGCTGCGAGATGATTTTTTCGATCAACAGCCCCATCTCGTTCGGGTCGAAGGGTTTGAGCAGGTAGTCGTGCGCGCCGTTTTTCATGGCTTCGATCGCCGTCGAAACGGACCCGTAGGCCGTGATCATGACGATGGCCACATCTGCATCCTCGGATTTGACCCGCCGTAAGACTTCCATTCCGCTCATGCCCCCCATCTTGATATCGACCAGCATGATATCGTACCGGGTGACCTTCGACTTATCCAGTGCCTCCTCGCCGCTGGCAGCCGTCTCCACGGCGTAGCCGTCCCGTGCCAGCCAGTCGGCCAAAGATTCGCGCATGATTATTTCATCATCGACAATCAGAATCCTGGTGTCACTCATCCCGGCCTCCACCTTTTTTCTGCAGGCCTTGCTCGGTTCCCCAAGGCAGTTCGACCGTAAATTCGGTCCCCTCCCCGGGCGTCGATGCGACCTGCACCGAACCCTCGTGCTCCTGAATGATCCCGTAGGCCACGGAAAGCCCCAACCCGACGCCCTTGCCGTTTTTCTTGGTGGTGAAAAACGGCTCGAACAGACGCCGACGGCGGTTCTCGGGTATGCCGATGCCGGTATCCCTGAAGATCACCTGAATAGATTTGTTGCCGGGCGCAAACCGGGTTTCGATCGTCAGCATGCCGTCCTTCTTGGCTTCCATAGCCTCGACCGCATTGGAGACGATATTCATAAAAACCTGCTGAAGCTGATCCGCGGAACCGACGATCGAGGGCAGATCGGGAGCCAGGCGCTGCTCGACCCGTATCGTGTTGATTTTGATGAGATTGGCATTCAGCAAAAGGGTCTTTTCGATCAGGCGATTGACGTCCAGCAGGGCCCGCTCCATTTTCGCCTGGCGCGAGAAGGCCAACAGGTTTGAAACGATCCGGCTGATCCGCCTAGTTTCCGTCTCCATCAACTCCAGATAGTGATCGAAGCGACCGGTTTCCGGGTGCTTGATGTTTTCTTCCGCATTGATCCGCTTGATCAGCAGGATCAAATTGAGGATCCCGGCGATGGGGTTGTTGATTTCGTGGACGACCGACGCGGAGAGTTTTCCCAGCGACGCCATTTTATCCTGGTGAATCAGCTTGGCATGGGTTTCCTCCAGCTGACGGGTCCGCTCTTCGACCATCTTCTCGAGGCGACGGGTGAGTTCCTCCTCCTCTTTTTTACGGGCGGTGATATCACGGCTGATTTCGATGAATCTGGATATTTTTCCTTGTTTTTCCCAGATCGGGAAAACGGAAACCTCGAAGTACCGCAGGTCGCCCTGGTGGTCGCGGCGGGTCATGGTGCGGTGGCTGGGGCCGTTGTTGCGAATCGCCTGGTTCAGGGGGCAGACCACCTCGTCCCGGTTGCATTGCAGGTTGGCTCTCTGGAATACCTCGTGGCATTTGTGGCCGATCACCTCTTCGCGGGTGTAGCCCATTTTGTTCAGGAAGGAGTCGTTGACGTCGATGATGTCCATCTGCGGATCGAGAACCAGGATGAAGTCCTCGAGGCCGTTCAGGATCGTTTCGACTTCGCGGTTGCGTTCGCGCAGTTTTTTTTCTTCGACGCCGATGGCCTTCCAGAACAGCTCGAAAACCTCACAGGCGAGAATACGGATCTGCGGCGGCCGGGTCGTGAGGATGTCCTTAAGGATGTCGGGATCGGGTATCAGGATGATAATCAGCTGGATCTGGAAGCGGGGGTCGTAAAGGTCATGATAATCCGTCACGGTTTCAAGCCCCAGCTTGGCGGCCATCCGCATGCCGGGGGCCAGCGGATTTTCATCGGCCACGGCCAGGATCCGGGCGTTGACCGGGCCTTTTTCACTGTCGAGGGCGGTCTTTACGAGCACCTCGATGCACAGGTCCCCGGCGCCGACAAGCGCGATGTTGATGGGTGCCGGTTCCATGTCGGGCGTCACGCCACGCGGCGCATTGTCTGTCATCCCGAAAAACCTCCTGGTGACGGGGTCACGCAATAAAAAATGCAGACCATCCTTGACATCAAAGGGCCAGTCCGGCCCGCGGCCGTGTGCCCCGGTCAACGTACCGACGGCCCGGGTCGGCGGCCGCCAATTGAGTTAACACGGCCCCGGGAGATTTGCAATTTCCAAATACAAAGACCTTGACAGTAGTTTTGGGTATATGTCATAAAACTTTTTCGGTAAATGAACGGAACGGCGAATGATTGGAACGGCGAACGGCACAAGGCGAACGGCGAACGGCAGTTGATCAACAGAACCTTTTTTTTGCCTTCAGCCTTTCGCCTTTTTCACCCCCGTCATGCGGCCTATATAGATCGCGGATAGGCACCATATAACCGCCGTCGGCAGCCAGGATGCACCCCATCCCCTGCGGGCGGCCCCATAAAGGATCGGAAGAGTTGCTATGAGTAAAAGCGAAGCAGTTGGTTCGGTACTGGTTGTCGGAGGAGGGATCGCTGGAATGCAGGCAGCCCTGGATCTGGCCGATTCCGGCTATCTGGTTCACCTGGTAGAAAAATCACCGGCAATCGGTGGTGTCATGAGTGAACTGGACAAGACCTTTCCCACCAACGATTGTGCGATGTGAATTATCTCCCCCAAACTGGTCGAGGTCGGCCGGCATCTCAACATCAATCTGATCACCTGCGCCGAAGTTGAAAAGGTCGCAGGGTCCCCCGGTAATTTCAAAGCCATCATCAGCAAGAAACCCCGGTATATCGATGAGGCAAAGTGCACGTCCTGCGGCGATTGCGTCGCGGTGTGCCCGGTGTCCATGCCCAACGAATATGACCAGGGGTTTTCGGAGCGCAAGGCAACTTACAAGAAATATGCCCAGGCGATTCCCGGCGCCTTCGCCATCCAGAAGGCGGACAAGGCGCCCTGCCGTCTGGCCTGCCCGGCGGGCTTGAATGTTCAGGGCTATGTCCAGATGGTGGGCGAGGGCAAGTACAAGGAAGCCCTCAAAATAATCATGGAGGACCTGCCCCTGCCCGGCGTCCTGGGACGGATCTGTCCCCACGGCTGTGAGGACGCCTGCCGCCGCTGCGAGGTCGATGAACCGGTGGCCATTCGCGACTTGAAGCGGCTGGCCGCCGATCAATTCGATCCGCGGGATATCGAAATCGAGTGCCGGCCGCCGCGCAAAGAAACGGTGGCGATCATCGGCTCGGGTCCCGCCGGCCTCTCGGCGGCCTATCACCTGGCGCGCAAGGGAATCAAGTCGACCATCTTTGAGGCCCTGCCCGAGGCCGGCGGAATGCTGCGGGTCGGCATTCCGGAGCACCGCCTGCCGCGCGAGGTGCTCGACCGGGAAATCGAACTGATCACAAACCTGGGTGTCGACATCAAGACAGACACGCCTTTGGGGCCGGATCTGACCATCGACGACCTGTTCGGCAGCCATGGCTTCAAGGCGGTCTACGTTGCCATCGGGGCGCACAAGGGCATCGACCTGGGCATTCCGGGCGAAAAATCGACCGGAGTCCGCCAGGGGGTGGATTTTCTGCGGGAAGTCAACCTGACCGGCAAGGCCGCCGTAGGCCGGCATCTGGCCATTATCGGCGGCGGCAACGTCGCCATCGACGTGGCCCGCTGTGCGGTGCGACTAGGCGCCGAATCGGTTACCATCGTCTACCGGCGCTCGCGCGACGAGATGCCCGCCTGGGAAGAAGAGATCCAGGCGGCCGAAGACGAAGGCGTCAAAATCGCCTACCTCGCCGCCCCCCAGAAGGTGCTGGTCGAGGACGGCCGCGTCATCGG
>JBAPWQ010000012.1:0-15541 GCA_049283795.1 Desulfobacterales bacterium
CATTTCGGACTCCAGATCCTGTATCACATCCTCAACCGGAGATCCGATACGGTGGCCGAGCGGGTTTTTGCCCCGGGCCGCGATATGGAAGCCCGGCTCAGGACTCTGGGCCGGCCGCTGACGAGCCTGGAGTCCGGGACGCCCCTGGGGAATTTCGATATCATCGGTTTCAGTCTGCTCTACGAACTCAATTACACCAATATCCTCACCATGCTCGATCTGTCAAACATCGCCTTTCTGGCCGAAGAGCGCCGGCCGGACGACCCGCTCATCATCGCCGGCGGTCCGTGCACCTGCAACCCTGAACCCGTGGCCGATTTTTTCGACGCGATGCTCATCGGGGACGGTGAAACGGCGATCGTGCTGATGGTCGAAAAATGGCTGGCATGGAATCAAAACGGCCGAAAAAGCCGAGCGGCGCTTCTGGGGCAGTGGTCGGAAATTGAAGGCGTATACATACCGTCATTTTTCTCGCCCCTTTACGACGACAGGGGTCTTCAGCAGCTCGAGCCGAAATTTCCCAATTATACGCACGTCAAAAGAACGGTTATTGCCGATCTGGATGCGGCGGATTTTCCGGTGCGACCGGTCGTGCCCTTCGGCCGGCCGGTGCACGACCGGCTGCGCCTGGAGGTGGCCCGCGGGTGCACGCGCGGGTGTCGATTCTGTCAGGCGGGGATGATCTACCGTCCGGTCAGGGAGCGTTCGGTGACGACCCTCATGTCACAGGCCGAGCGCGCGCTGGGGCTGACGGGCTACGAAGACCTATCCCTGCTGTCGTTGAGCACCGGGGATTACAGCTGCATCGAAGAGCTGATGCGGCTGTTGATGGACCGCTGCGCCGGAGACCACGTGGCGGTATCGCTTCCTTCCCTGCGGGCGGGGACACTGACACCGGAATTGATGAACCTGATTAAAAAGGTGCGGAAAACCGGCTTCACGATCGCACCCGAGGCCGGCAGCCAGAGGCTGCGCAATGTGATCAACAAGAACATCGACGAAGCGGAAATCTTTGCTACGGTCGAAAACGCGTTCAGGCTCGGGTGGCAGGTCATTAAACTTTATTTCATGATCGGCCTGCCGACCGAGACCGACGATGACCTGACGGCGATTGTCGATCTGGTGCGGCGATTGCGGGGGCTCAAGCCGCCGCGGGGCCGAAACGGGCAGCTCAACGTGAGCGTGGCCTCCTTCATCCCCAAACCGCACACGCCGTTTCAGTGGGAGGGACAGATTCCGCTGGACGATGCCCGGTTGAAAATAAACCGTCTCAAGGACCAGCTGACCCTCACGCGGCTTCGTTTCAAATGGCAGCCCCCCGAGGTGAGCCGGCTGGAGGGGTTGTGGGCCCGCGGCGACCGCCGGTTGGGAAAACTGCTGGTGGCTGCCTACCACCGCGGATGCCGGTTCGACGGCTGGAGCGACCATTTCAATTTCGGCCAGTGGCAAGGTGCGTGCGAGAGCGCCGGGGTGGATATCGATTTTTTCACAAATCGCCGGCGGGATGCCAACGAGCCCCTGCCGTGGGACGTCATCGACACCGGTGTCACCAAAGAGTTTCTGTGGCAGGAAGCTCAAAGAGCGCTTGCCGGGGAATTGACCGCAGATTGCCGCACGGGGGCCTGCAACAGCTGCGGGGTCTGCGACTTTGAAAAAGTGGCGCCGGTGGTGTTTGACCGTTGCCGGCTCGATACTCCCCCGCCGGTCGACGCGAAACATATGAAATCCGGTGACGAGCGGCAGTTTTTGATCACGTTTTCCAAAACGGGGCCCGGCCGGTTTCTCGGCCATCTGGAGATGGCGAGTATTTTCGTGCGCGCCCTGCGCCGCCTCGGCCTGCGGCTGAAGTATTCGCAAGGCTTTCATCCTCAGCCGAAACTGTCCTTTCAGGATGCCCTTCCGGTCGGCATGGAGAGCCTGGCGGAATTGCTCCTGGTGGCGGTTGGCGGCGAAACGAGCGCCGAAAGGATCGTCGCGCGACTCAATGATCAGCTCCCCGATGGTTTGCGGGTTGTGGCCGGCCGGTTTCTGTCGGCTAAATATCGCCGACCCGAAACCCTCTTTACGACCTATCGGTTGACGGCGGACGCGGAACTTTTTCACAGAGAACATGTCGATATGTTTTTCGAAAAGGCGACATGGCCGGTTGACCGGAAGAACCACAAAGGAAAAGTCAGGCAAATCGATCTGCGCCAGGTGGTGGCGGCCATCGAATGGATATCGACCGGCGAGGTGCGACTCACGCTGCGATCTTCGGGCGGCGGCGTGAGGCCCAGCGATGTGGTGGGCGATCTTTTCGCCATTTCAGCCGGGGACATGGCCCGACTGCGCACCATCAAGCTGGCGTCATCCAGTCATTTAGAGGCGGGAAAAGAAAGGGCCTCCGGTACGGTTTAGCCCCGCTCGGGCAGCAGCTCCCTTGCCGAAGGACGGCCGGCCGTAACAGAAGATCTGCCCATCCTGATCGGCGCTATCCTCCTATGACCGTTATATTTTTCTTGTTTTAAACCTTGATTTGTGGCACCACAATCAGGAAAAATCGTGACGGTACCGGCGGGTTCAAGACCGAGTTTTGGGATGGGATGTCCCCAGCACCCGCTCCTACCGGAGCCGATCATTTTACAGGGAAACCACACGAGGCATATGCACCGCAAACTCGTCATCAACGAAGCTTTTCACGAAACACGGGTTGCCCTCCTGGAGGATGGCACCATCGTCGAATTGTTCATCGAACGCGGGGATGAGTCTGACATTGCCGGCAACATCTACAAGGGCCGGATCCAACGGGTTCTGCCCGGCATCCAGGCCGCTTTCATCGACATCGGCTTGAACCAGGCGGCATTCATCTACGTGGATGATGTGTTGAGTGCCCGAATCGATGCCTTCGAAGAGTTTCTGAGTGATGCGGAAGAAGTTTCGGAAAATCTGCCGGAAGATCAACTGGCCCAACCCTTGGAGGACGCGCCCGATCCGGAAAAACACCACGACGCTCACATCGAGGATCTCATCACCGAAGGCCAGGAGATCATGGTGCAGGTGGCCAAGTCACCCATCGGCACGAAGGGCGCGCGCGTCACCTCCCACATATCCCTGCCCGGCCGGTTCCTGGTCTTGATGCCCACGTCGAATCACATCGGCATTTCCCGCCGTATTGAAGATGTGTCAGAAAGAAACCGACTCAAGGAAATCGTCTTGAGTCTGCGGCGCGAACCATATGGCTACATCGTCCGGACAGCGGCCGAGAACATTTCAGAAGAAAAAATGGCCGCGGAAATGACCTTCCTGAGCAACCTCTGGGCCAACATTCAAGAAAAAAACAAGACCGCTCCGGTGCGCAACCTGCTCCACCAGGAACTCGGTCTGAGCCTGCGGGCAGTCAGGGACCTCTTGATCAACGAGGCCGAGAGCCTGGTGATCGATTCGCGTGAGGGCTACGAGAGAATTCTGACCTTTCTCGACACGTACATGCCGCGCCTGAAAGATAATGTTGAGCTACACCAAAGTATCGAGCCTATTTTCGACGCCTACACGCTCGAAGGGGATATTTCAAGGGCCTTGAAAAAGAAGGTTTGGTTGAAATCCGGCGGATATATCGTCATCGAGCACACCGAAGCGCTGGTGGCCATCGATGTGAACACCGGCCGGTACGTGGGCAAACACAATCTGGAGGAGACCATCCTGAAGACCAATCTCGAAGCTGTGAAAGAGATCGCCTACCAGGTGCGGTTGAGAGATATCGGCGGCATTATCATCATCGATTTCATCGACATGCAAAAAAAAGCCAACCAGGAAAAGGTATTTCACGAGTTGATGGAGGCGTGCAACAAAGATCGCAGCAAAACCCATATCCTGCCCATATCGGAGATGGGATTGATCCAGATGACCCGCAAACGAAACAAGAAGCCGCTCTCGCGCATGCTCTGTGAGCCCTGCCACTACTGCGAAGGGGAAGGCTATCTCATTTCAAAGCAGTCCATCTGCTACAACATTTATCGCGATCTTCTGCGTGAAAGCCGGGACACCGCCGGAACGCGGCTCACGCTCAAAGTCAATCCCAAGATAGCGGAACTTTTGCATGGTGAGGAGAGCAGCCTGATTGGCAACCTCGAAAAAACAACCGGAAAACAGATTGTTATATATCCCAACCCCGGCTACCACATCGAAGAATTTGAAGTATTCGACAGCTGGCAGAATTGAACGAGTTTGTGCAGGGATCTGCGGTGACTCGAACCGGGAACTTGCAGTTAATACATTTAAAGTTGACATTTCCCACTTCCTGTGGTTGATTTCCAAGGTTATGGTTTAAATTGTCAACTAGTGGGCCTTTATTTTTCAGGCATGGCGTATCCTGAAGAAGCAAGGCTTAATATCTACACCCTGTGTCCAGTAAGATGGCAGGATGATTCGCCGATGGTTGCCCGGCGAAAAATCAGCCCTTATCCAAGAGACACTCACCAGTGCCCGAAGAAATCCTAATAAGGCACGTTAGAGGAAAGAGAGGGCATAAATGAAAAGAACCTATCAGCCGAGCGTCCTGAAGCGGGCCCGAACCCATGGATTTCTAAAACGCATGTCCACCAAGGGCGGACGACGAGTCATTAACCGCCGGCGGGCCCGCGGGCGCAAGCGTCTGTGCGTTTAATGGGGTTGGGGCCGTCCGCTGTTGATGACGGTATCGAGGCGGCAGTGAAACCGGCCGGGCACCGGCGGTTGTCAGCCCGGCGATGACCTGAATAAAAATAAATAAAGTCAGTATGTTGTCGAATTTTGGTATCCTTCTCTTTTCCAAAAACCGCGCGCCTGTTAAAAAGGTCGGAATTTATACGCCTGTCGCGGACCGGAAACAAAATTCAAAATCAGAATTTTCTTTTTCTGTATTCCAGATCTCGGACGGGTCGATTGCGAATCGGCATCACCGTGAGTCGCAAGGTCGGAAATGCGGTCCGGCGCAATCGTGTCAAACGGATGGTGCGCGAAAATTTTCGTCGCATGCGGCCCCGGATGACCGGCGCCTGGGATATCAACATCATCGCCAAAAAAGATGCGGCCGACCTGTCCTGGGGCGAGGTCGGTTCGGCTCTGGCGAAACTCTTCGCCGGCATTCAGCGCTATGACAAATAAAATATACACTATCGCCAGGTTAACGGCTTTAACCTTGATTCGAGGATACCAGTTGATCCTGTCGCCGGTTTTAGGTCCTGCCTGCCGGTTTTACCCGAGCTGTTCGGAATATGCCCACCAGGCGATCGACCGCCACGGCGTCGCCAAGGGCTCCTGCCTGGCGATCCGGCTTCTGTTGCGGTGTCATCCATTTCATCCCGGCGGCTTCGATCCGGTACCTTAGCCCCGAAAAGCCCAAACCCCAGTGGCCGCCCGACAGCCTGCAAACCTTGGAAAATTCTATTCAGCCCTCATTTCCGATTATTCAACCGTGGCGAAAGAAAAATATCCACCGGCTCCGTGTACGGCGAATGGCCGCTTGAAATCCGTATGGCGGATAAAAAAACGATTGCATTCGAGAGACAGAGAACGGGCCCCTTTGACGTCACTTAGGAGAATTCCATGGATCACGCGCGCGTAATTATAGCCATAGCCCTTTCCTTTCTGGTTTTTATCGTGTGGCAGTTTTTCTTTGCTCCCCAAGAGCCGGTTCGCAGGGCGGCGGAAAAAACGGCGCCGTCCGCGGTGTCGGATGAAAAGGTGACCACGGAAAAACCTTACGCCCAGACAGAGCCGCCGGCCCCGGGCGCCGGCCCGGTACCGGCGCAATCCGCTCCCAAAACGGGCCGCACGATAACCGTCGACACACCGCTGTATCGGGCGGAATTTTCCGAGGACGGCGCCGCCCTTAAAAGCTTTGTGCTGAAAAAGTTCCGGGAGCATGCAGACAAGGATTCAGCGCTCAAACAACTGGTATCGCCCGGGTTAGAGGGTGGAACGCTGCTGGTGAGCTTTGCGGGAGGCGGTCGCGCGGAACTGAAAAATGCGGTGTTTACGGCCGACACCGCCGCGCCCAAAATCGATGTGGCGCAAACCTCCAAAGACCTGGTCTTCACCTGGAGCGCTCCGGACGGCCTGGTCATCGAGAAGCGCTACCGGTTTGACCCGGCGACCTACCTTGTCGGGTTGACCATCGATGTTAAAAACGGTGCCCCTCAACCGCTGACCGGCCGGTTGGCGATCACGCTCAACAGCATCGCCCCTCAAGACCGCAGGGCCGTTGGTTTCGAGGGTCCCAGTGCTTTTATCAACAACAGCCTGAAGCAGATCACCATCAAGGATATCAAGGATAAAAACACCTTCGATGGCGTCATCGACTGGATCGCCATTCAAACCCGTTATTTCATGTCGAGCGTTATCCCTGAATCACCGACCGAGGCCACCTTTCACTTGCAGCACGGTGAAAAAAACCTCATCGTCGCGCAACTCATCCTGCCGGAAACGACGATCAAACCCGAAACCCAACAGAGCTTCGAGTTTAAAATATTCAAGGGCCCCAAGAGCATGAGCCTGCTCAACGGATACGGGCACAATCTCGGCAAAGCGATCAATTTCGGCATGTTCGATATATTGGCCAAGCCCTGCCTGTGGCTGATGAATTTTATTTACCACAACGTGGTCGCCAACTATGGCATTGCCATCATCATCTTGACCCTGCTCACCAAGCTCCTGCTGTGGCCCCTGGGCACCAAGAGCTACAAGTCGATGAGCGATATGAAAAAACTGGCGCCGCTGATCAAAGAGATCAAGGAAAAATACAAGGATGACCGCAAGCGTGTTAACGAAGAAACCATGGCGCTGTATCGAACCTACAAAATAAACCCCCTGGGCGGCTGTTTGCCGATGCTCGTTCAGATCCCCGTTTTTTTTGCCCTGTACCGGATGCTCTACGAGGCCATCGAACTGCGCCACGCACCGTTTTTTCTGTGGATCAACGATTTGTCGGCACCCGATCGGCTTTTTCACTTTGACTTCAGCATTCCGTTCATGGACCCGCCTTACGGCATACCGGTTCTCACGCTGATAATGGGCGCCACCATGTTTCTGCAGCAAAAAATGTCACCGCCGATGGGAGATGCCACCCAGGCCAAAATGATGATGCTGATGCCGGTGGTGTTCACCTTTATTTTCATCAATTTTTCATCCGGACTTGTTTTGTACTGGTTGGTGAATAATGTTGTGTCCATATCCCAGCAATATTACATCACCAAAAAGAATGCTTGACGGCATGACGGCACAATGGAATTCGAAGCAAGACATGTCGGGCAGGCCGAGAAACTCGCCTGCGATTGAAAGACGATGCCGAATTAGCAAACCCGTCGCATGAATACAGACACGATCGCTGCGATCGCCACGCCCTCCGGAATCGGCGGGATCGGCATTATCAGAATTTCCGGTCCCGAAGCGCTCAAAATAGCCGCAATCCTTTTTCGAGCCGGCCCTCACAATTCCCACGGCGAAGACCATGACACCGGCATCCGGTCGCGGGGCCCGTTCGACTCTCACCGGCTGTATTATGGTCATATTGTCGATCCGGCCACCGGGGTTTCTGTCGACGAAGTGCTGCTGGCCGTGATGCGGGCACCGCGATCCTACACCCGTGAGGATGTTGCCGAAATCCAGGCCCATGCCGGCGCGGCGGTGCTGCACATGATCCTGGAACTCGTCCTGGGGCAGGGGGCCCGGATGGCCGATCCCGGTGAATTCACGCAGCGGGCTTTCTTCAACGGCCGCATCGATCTGACCCAGGCCGAAGCCGTTATCGACGTTATAAACGCGCGGACACAGGCCGCTCTCAAAATCGCCACCCAACAGGTTGCCGGACGACTCGGACAGGCGGTGGAAAACATCCGCCGCCTTCTGCTGGAGCTGTCGACCCCGATCGAGGCAGCCATCGACTTTCCCGACGATGTGTCCGAAATCCTTTCTTCGGCCGACCTCGCGGCCAGGCTGCAGCACCAGGTCGCCGCGCCGGTTTTCGGCTTGATGGAGCGCTGCACGCACGGACGCATCTTCCGCGACGGATGGAAACTGGTCATTGCGGGAAGGCCCAATGTGGGCAAATCGAGGCTGCTGAACCGCCTTCTGGAAAAGGAGCGCTCCATTGTTACGGCAATCCCCGGTACGACGCGGGATTTTGTCGAAGACAGTTTTCAGGTGCTGGGCGTTCCGGTGATAGTAACCGATACGGCCGGTTTGCACGAAGCGGCCGATCCGATCGAAATAATCGGGATGTCGAAGACCAGACGGTGCCTGGAAGCCGCCGATCTCATTTTGCTGGTGATTGATGGATCCGAGGAACTGGCGGAAGATGATCGCAGAATTTGGAAAATTTGCTTGGGTAAACCGGTTATCGTGGCGGTCAACAAGATCGACCTGATTGGGGATCGTAGAAGCGCCAAGGCGATGCTGCCGAAAGAATGGGCCACGGCGGATGCGATGGAGATCTCGGCCCTTTACGGCGACGGGATCGAGGAATTGAAGCAACGCATCGCCGAGGCCGCCGGAGCGACAGGCCATGACTCCCAGGACCACGATGCCATTCCGAACCTCAGGCACCAGCAGGCGCTTGAAAAATGTCATAAACATGTTATGACGGCCATAAAGGGCCTTCAGGAACATCAAACGAGTGAACTGGTAGCCCTCGATCTGCGCGAGGCGGTCGGTTGCTGCGATGAAATCCTCGGTCTTGGTGTCACCCCCGACATTTTAGAGCAGATTTTCAGTCGGTTCTGTATCGGTAAATAACAATTGTTTCACGTGAAACATTAAGGAGTGACCGAATGGATTTTGACCTGACCCCGTACCTCAGGCGCTATGAAGCGCTGGTGCAATTGGCCGATCAGGCTTTTCAGCGGGTTTCCAGCGAATACCCCGCCAACGTCAAGTGCCGCAGCGGCTGCGCGGACTGCTGCCATGCCCTTTTTGACCTGACCCTGATCGAGGCGCTCTACATCAACCAGAAATTCAACGAAAAATACCAGGGCCCGCAGCGCGAGGCGCTGCTCGAGAAGGCCAACAAGGTTGACCGACAAATTGTCCGGATCAAGCGCCAGGCGGGCCGTGACCTTCAAAATGGGAAACCCGAACAGGACATCCTGCGGGAATTGGCCTCCATGCGGGTTCCCTGTGCGCTTCTCAACGATCAGGACCTGTGCGACTTGTATGAGTTTCGGCCTCTAACCTGCCGTTTCTACGGGATTCCGACCGCTATTGGCGGCACCGGTCACACCTGCGGCCTGTCGGGCTTCGAGGAGGGGCGCTCCTACCCGACGATCAATCTCGACCTGGTCCACCAGCAATTGCAGCAGATTACGGCCGAACTCGTGCGGGACATGGAATCCAAGTTCATCAAATTGAGCGACCTGCTCATGCCGCTGTCGATGGTGTTGCTCACGCTGTTCGACGCGGAATATCTCGGGATCGATTACAAAACCGGAGGCAAAGATGAAAATGCCGCCGGTAAACAGGTCAAAAGGAGTTGATGATGTCCGAGTTTTCACCGGAAGAGGTCGAGCAGCGGAAAAAAGCCGTTTTCGAGACCATGTCTCCGCGTCTGCAGAAGCATATCCTGAAAAAAGGCTATCAGAAATGGGACCCGTTTCAGGAGCCGAAGGACCCTATTGAAATTCGCCGCGACAAAACGAAGCGCACGACCCAGATGCTGATCCGGGAGTTTTTGCAGTCGCGTTCCCTGGAAACTTACAGCAACGCTTACGGCAGAGGCGTCCTGGAAATCGCGATGGGGATTATCAACGAAGATGATCGGTTTGTGGCGATGTTTGAATTTTCGTGCTGGTATCGCGATTTGTTGAAACAGGAAGGCCAAGAGTAACTTTGGTAAAAACATTCCCGTCAACCGTTAAGGTGACGGGAATGTTTATCACTTTTGGAAAGGGGTCCCCAATAAATACTCTTCATAAACCGTCGGCCCCAATTGAAAAATTTCAAGCATGGCCTCGATGTTTTTTCGTTCCGGGTTCTTTTTCCATTTAAGCCACTCTTCCATACTCTGCCAGGTCGCGATGACGCACACATCCTGCTGGTCCGCATAGTTAGTGAGGGTCTCGCCGGAGATATATCCCGGCTGGCTCATGGCGGCGGACCGCAGTTTCGTCAGAAGCGCAACGATCTCCCGTGTCTTTACCGTTTTAAACCGGCGTTTGATGATAATCCTGGCCAGCATGACACACCTCCTTTTTTGTGCGTGGGATCGTGTGATGTGCTGAAAAACGGCACCTTAAATTTTAATCGCTCATCGGTGCGGTCAAGTCAAGACTAAAGAAGTCCCCGCGGGTCGCATCAGGCGGCCAGAAAACTCCACAGGATGCCGGCGCAAATGGCCGAACCGATGACACCCGATGAGTTGCAGGCCATCGCGTGCATCAGAAGATAATTGGTCGGATCGGATTTGAGGCCGACGAGGTGCACCTCCCGAGCCGAGCCCGGCACGGCCGAAACGCCGGCGGCCCCCAGAAGCGGATTAATTTTTTCTTTCATGAAAAGATTCATGATCTTGGCGAAGAGCACGCCCGAGGCCGTGGCGATGCTGAAGGCGATGGCGCCCAAAAAGAAAATGCCGACCGATTTGGTGGTCAGAAAGACATCGGCCTGGGTACTGGCGCCGACCGTGAAACCCAGAAAGATCGTGGCGGTGTCGATAATGGCCGTGCGGGCGGTCTGCGCCAGCCGGTCAACGACACCTGATTCCTTCATAATGTTGCCGAAAAAAAACGGCCCCAGCAGCGGAATCGATGCCGGAGCCAGGAAACAGCACAGGATCAATCCAGCCGCCGGAAAGAGCAATTTTTCCGTCCGTGATACCGTGCGGATATCCGGCATGTGGATTCGGCGTTCCTCGCGGGTTGTCAGCAGTCGCATGATCGGTGGTTGAATGAGGGGAATCAGGGCCATGTAGGAGTAGGCGGCGATGGCGATCGGGCCGATCAGGTGGGGGGCCAGTTTGGCGGTGAGAAAAATCGAGGTGGGGCCGTCGGCGCCCCCGATAATGGCGATCGAGGCGGCTTCGTTCGGTAAAAAACCGAAACCCAGGGCGCTTAAAAGGGTCACATAAATCCCCATTTGGGCGGCCGCCCCAAGGAGCATCAGTTTGGGCATTGCCAAGAGGGAGGAAAAGTCGGTCATGGCGCCCAGGCCGAGAAAGACAATTGACGGATAAACACCGCTGGTGACACCGAAATACAGGTAGTGCAAAACGCTGTTGGGTTCGTAGATCCCCAACCCGAACCCTTTGAAAAAAGGAATGTTCCCCACCAGAATGCCGAAACCGATCGGCAGCAGCAGCAGCGGTTCGTACTCTTTGGCAATGGCTAGGTAAAGAAAAACCGATCCGACGGCCAGCATGATGACATGGCGAAAATCGGCCAGGCAGTAACCGGTATTCGTTAAGAATTGGATAAAAAGTTCCATTTAATTTATTCTTTCCAATATGTCATTTTGATGGGCGGCGGGCGTGGGGGAAGAAAGCGTCACGACCAGACAAATCGTCCGTCTCCGGCCGGAATGATGACCCCGGAGTCCCTAAGGCCTCTGATCGACAGGTGCACATGCGGCAGCGCATTGCTGTTGGCCAGTTCGTAGAGGTGCTGCAATTCGAACGAATCGCCGAGTTCGGCCGCCAGAGGTGCCAGGCGTTTTCCGGCCTCGGCCAGATCCAGGTGCGGCGTTGTTGAAACCGTGACCGGTTGCGGCCTGTGCGGGACCGCGGCGACCGCAACGGATCTTTTTTTAACTCCATTTTCCAGCAGGGCGGCGACTTTGTGGAGCTGGGAAATGACAAAAGACAACAGGGCGAGACCCACCATCACGATCACAATGCCAGTTATGGCCATCGCCCAGCCGTTTTGTGCCGATATCGCTTCGAAACCGTAACCGTGCAAGAAGGCCTCCTGAATTCAATTGGATATAATTGAAAATCATGTCTCTTTTTTCGACCACACCAAACGACAATTGTCAACTCTAAATGGAATTTTCGTCTGAATTCAACTATTTTATGGCGCCACTCCGGTTTTATGGAAATCGATGCGCTTCGAATAGGATCGCTCGGTTCATGCTGGTATAGCGCTGCTGAACCCGTTTACCCGCGGTAAAGGTTGTCTGAAATTGCCCAACGACGACGCGCAGTCCGAGCAGCAAGCGTTTACCAGGCTTTTGACCATCTGCTGTCTGGTCACATTCGGCTGCTATTTTGCCATATCCATGCGGTTGCCGGTGGTTCCCTTATACGCCAGCGGTCTTGGCATCGGGACGTCTCGGATCGGGGTGATCAATGCCGCCTTTTATCTCATGGCCGGAATATTGGCGCTGCCCGCGGGAATGCTTTCCGATGTCGTCGGTCGCCGACGCCTGGCCTTGGCCGGGACCCTGATCCTGTTCGCGGGTATGCTGCTTCTGTTCTTCGCCCACTCTTTCTTTCATCTGGCCGGTGTCTATCTGCTGCTGGGGGTCGGCATCGCGGCTTTCGGACCCACCATGATGTCATGGGTGTCCGAAATATCGCCACCCACTCACTTGGGCCGGGCTTATGGCTGGTACACCACGGCCCTTTTTTGCGGGCTGGGAATGGGGCCGGCAGCGGGCGGCCTCTTGGGGGAAGGGCTCGGTTATCGATCGGTATTTCTGGCGGGAGCCTTCCTGTCGGCCTTGAATATATGGGCGGTCCGGCGATTTCTGCCGGCACCGCTTGCCGTTTCTGCGAACACGGCTTTGATGTCACACCCGAAGACTATCCGGATGCTCACAAACCGGCCGCTGATCGGGTGCTGGCTGGCGACATTCGGGGCCAACATCATCGGCGGCGTCTTCTTTACCTACCTGCCGTTGCTGGCCCACGACAAAGGGCTTGACGCCGGGCAGATCGGCATGGTTTTCCTGCTCCAATCCGTCGCCAATGCCTTATCCCGGATCCCTTTCGGGGCACTGAGCGATCGCCTGGGTCGAAGAAAACTCCAGGCCGCGGCTGGTACGATCCTGGCGACCTTGTCGATTGCCGGATTCGTTTATGCCCGCACTTTTTTTCATTTCCTGCTCACAGCAGCGTGTTTAGGCACAAGCCTGGCCATCGCGTTTACCTCCATCGGGGCACTGATCGCCGAAACAACGGAATCCCGGTTCCGGGGGCTGGCCCTGGGGGGCTACAACAGCTTTATTTATTTCGGATTGATGGCCGGCTCCGTCGGCTGGGGCCCTTTGATCGAATCGGTCGGCTTTGCTGAAGGGTTTGTGCTTGCCGGCGCGGTAAACCTGTTCTTCGTGGCCCTTTTTATCGGGAGCATGTGGGGTCAGTTTAAGCACTAAACGATCAGATCATCCGCGGAGACTTTCCGAAGTGATGTCCGGGCACCGCAAATCGGGACTTTACCCCCTTACAAAGGTTCCCCCGTCTTTTCGACCCGCCGTCATTTTTCTGTCGTTATACCGAAAAAATCCGGTCGCTTATTAATATAACTATCTGTAAATATTATATTTTATAAGTTATCGACCTTTCCGGCACAGTCTTTGCGTAGGTCATTGCCGGTTCCATGACGGCAGCGGGCGAAAAGAGAAAACGAAACTCGGGCGATGGGTCGGTCGAGAGAGTTTCCGGTTTCTATTATTCGCAGTATTTTTAGTTAATTATCTTCGGCAACGCTCGCTTTCAGGTTCGGGAAGCATCCCATGGCCTCATTATTGACTGATGGACACATGCGCAAAAAGGAGACATTTTCATGACAGAACGAAAGAACAAGGATCAGAGCGCTACCCCCGCCGGCGACACGGCCGCCGACAACGGTGCCGGTGAAAATTCTTTCACCAAGACCGCCACTGCGAGTGCGGATGCGATCGGGATCGACATCGGCACCTCCAAGATCGTGACCGCCGTTAAGAAAAATGACCACATCGAATATGCTGCGCACCGCAATGCCTTTATTGCGGTGGAGTATTCCAGCTTTACCAAGAGAATACTGAACCAGAATCAGATCAAGCATCACCAGATCGACAATTCCCTGATCGTTTACGGCGACGGAGCGGAAACCTTCGCGGACATGCTCAATTCCGAAACCCGGCGTCCGATGCGCAAAGGGCTGCTGAATCCCAACGAGAGCCATTCGGTGGAAATTATCAAGAGAGCCATCGACGATCTCATCGATTCGGCCGCGATCAGCACCGGCAAGCTGATCTTTTCGGTCCCCGACGCTCCAAAGGATTCCCCGACCGATATTATTTACCACGAATCCTTGCTCAATCGCCATTTGTCGAATAAAGGGTTTACGACCCGCAGTATCAACGAGGGCCTGGCCGTGGTGTTCGCCGAGCTGGAAGACGAGAATTTTACCGGGCTGGGTATCAGCGCCGGCGGCGGCATGTGTAACGTTTGTCTGGCGTATCTCTCGATACCGCTGGTTACCTTCAGCATCACCAAGGGCGGCGACTATCTGGACGATGCCGTGGCGTCGGTTACCGGCATGGTGAACACGCGCGTGAGAAGTTTCAAGGAAAACGGGTTCGATCTCAAGCGCACCCCCCGCAGCAGCGTCGAAGACGCCCTGCAGGTTTACTACGATGATCTTATCGTTACCCTGGTCAAGGCGCTCAAACAAAGTATCCTGACGACGTCGAACACCAACAAGGTCGACCGTCCGATTCCGGTCGTTTTAAGCGGCGGCACGGCGAAAGTGAGCGGTTTCAAGGATCGCTTCGAGCAGGTTCTCAAGGCCGAAAACATTCCGCTGGATTTCAGCAAGATCCGGGTCGCCAAAGACCCGCTGACCGCCACGGCCAAAGGCGCGCTGATGGCCGCGATGCACGAGAATTGATGCGGATGGGTGCAGGGGGGGGAAGCGCGCCCGCGGGGTATCGGCCCAGCTTGGGCACCGAGCTGCTGCAACACGGTTTCCGGCGGCGGCAGGTACCGGACGCAAGGGTCTTCTGAAATATGGCGCAAGGAATCACGACCATGACCCGGCCTGCTGGTCGTGATTCCCTATTGACGTATCGACATGGCAAACCCGAAAAAGCTTCCCCCGACGACTTACCGGCGCATCATCGAAGAGCTGTCGGCCGTCGTCACCGAACCGGCCGTAAAACTCAAATTCATCAAGCGCGCCATAGACGAGTACGATCGTCTCCCGCTGACCTACAAGTCATACTCCCCGCTGGCGGAGATGGCCTTTCGCAAACGGCTTCTCGATCACGCCGAGCGCTTGTGGCCCGGCAGTCGGGAAAACGCCCGGCACCTGGCCGCAACCGGGAGCATTTCCGCTCCGCGGCCCGCAGTCAAGCGCCTGTACCGATTCCGCCATGTCGTGGCAACGATGCTGCTCATTTTCATCGTGGCTGGATTGGGCACGGCCGTGGCCTCTATCTGGGGACCGGTCACAATTTTCTTCGGCCTGAAAGAGAAGCAAAACCCGCGCTGGAAAAGGGGCGTCATCAGCAAATCGATCGTCTATCCGCAGGCGCCGGTGGCGGCCACGATCGTGGCGCTGCACCCGCTGCGTGAACCGGCGCCGGAGGCCGAGGCCCAGGCGGCGGCCGAATT
>JBAPWQ010000013.1:0-5166 GCA_049283795.1 Desulfobacterales bacterium
ATGAACTTCTTGGCGATGTTGACGGCCTTGGCCGGATCGCCTTCAGTGTCGCCGATGATCAGTTCGATCGGCTTGCCGTTGATCCCGCCCTCCTTGTTGATTTTATCTACGGCCATTTCGGCCACCAGCTTGGTGGGGGTACCGATGAAGGCCGCCGGGCCGGACAAATCGAAAAAAGCGCCAATTTTAACAGTCTCTTGCGCGGCGGCGGTGCTCCCGGCCAGGGCCAGCGTCAGGGCGACGGCGGTAAAAACCAGGGGATTCATTTTTTTCATTTTATGCTCCTTTTTTGGTGTTGTGGGTGTTCTTTTAATGATATTAGAAGTTTATGGATAAAGTCTTTGGGTGACTCCGCAGCCTGGGCTTCTCCATGATTAGGATACGCCGAAGTTCCGGATTTCAGCAATTGTCCTGCCACATGATTGCCCACTCTGGTTTTGGGAAGTTGCGCGACGATCTTTATAATCCGCACGGAATACTCGAGCAGCCTGTCTTCCAAGTCATATATCTGCTTCTTCATTTTTTCTTTTTTACTTTTATTTGCCATTCGACGTTCATTTTTTCACACAATGTCATCCATTATCCGCGTATCGAACACCCGCTGGCTCTTGCGTTCGGTGCGGGGCAGGCGGCAGTAATCGACCAGTTCGACGTCGACGGACACCAGCAGCTGTTTTTTGACCTGGTAGCCGATCTCGTGCACCAGTTCGGCCGTCCGGCCGGTATCCACCGCCTGGCCTCGCTCGATGGTAAGCTTCATGAAATCTTTTCCCGACGCGCCGTCGCGGGTCAGGTGGAGCTGGTATTCGGACCCCAGGCCGGGAATGGCCGACAAGATGGTGTCGATGGCCGAAGGGTAGATATTGACGCCGCGGAATTTGATGGTGTCGTCGCTGCGACCCTTGATGCGCGAGTGCCGGGGCATGATCGAGCCGCAGGTGCAGGGGCCGGGAATGATGCGGGTGATGTCCCGTGTGCGGTAGCGGATCAGGGGGGCGGCCTCCTTGCTCAAGGTTGTCACCACCATCTCGCCCCACTCGCCTTCGGGCAGGGGCTGCAGGGTTTCCGGGTCGATGATCTCCAGGATGAAGTAGTCGGCCCAGTAGTGGATGCAGTCGTGATCGGGGCATTCGATGCCGGTGCCGGGCCCGTAGAGTTCGGTGAGGCCGGTGATGTCGAAGAGTTCGGCGCCGCCGAAAAGCTCGGAGATCTTGCGGCGCATGGACTTGGAGCTGCGCTCGGAACCGTAGATGACCTTGCGGATGTTGATTTTGTCGGCGATGCCGCGGCGGTGGATCTCCTCGGCCATGAGCAGGGCCATGGAAGCGGTGCTGCAAAAAACGGTCGAGCGGACATCCTCCATGAACTGGATGTGCATGTCGATATTGCCCGGTCCCACCGGGATCGCCATGGCGCCGACTTTTTCGCACCCCAGCTGAAATCCCACCCCGGCCGTCCAGATGCCGTAGCCGACGGCGATCTGCACCCGGTCCAGGGGCGTGACGCCGGCCATCTCGTAACAGCGCGCGAAGAAGTGGACCCAGTCGTCCAGGTCCTTCTGGGTGTAGCCGATGATCTTGCGTTTGCCGGTGGTGCCCGAGCTGGCGTGGATGCGCACGATTTGCTCGAAGGGAACCGACCGCAGCGGGAAGGGGTAGTATTCACGCAGGTCGTCGGCGGTGGTGAAGGGCAGCCGCCGGATGTCCTCGAGGCTTCGAATCGATTCGGGGACCACCCCGGAGGCCTCCAGACGCTGCCGGTAGAAACCGGAGCCTTCGAAGGCGTGCCGCACGGTCCAGCGCAGCCCTTCGAGCTGGTGGGTGGCCAGGGCCTTGTCATCGGGAAAATCGGGCATAAAGGTGTGTCGATGCATAGCGGGTTTCTCCAAACGGATGTTGGTGAGTCCGGCCGCTCCCAGCCGGCTGGCTTCCGGCTTTTCGCCGCTGGCGGCGCCCAAAAAGGCGGCCCGCAGCCGGGGGTCGACCAGCAGGTCTTCACTGCGTCCCTGCTGCACGATTCGCCCGCCGGCCATCAGGAAGGCTTTGTGAGAGGCCGACAGCGCCCGGGCGGCATTTTGTTCCACCAGCAGGATGGTCACGCCGGAGCGGGCCAGTCGATGAATGACGTCGAAGATCTCATCGGTTATCAAGGGGGCCAGACCCAGGCTGGGCTCGTCGAGCAGCAGCAGCCGCGGCCGGGCCATCAGGGCGCGCCCGATGGCCAGCATCTGCTGCTCGCCGCCGGACAGAGTGCCCGCGGCCTGGTTCCGGCGTTCGGCCAGGCGGCCGAATCGGTCGTAGACCGCCTGCCGGCGCCGGGCGATTTCCTTGCGGCCGATTTTAAGAGCGGCTGCGCCCAGTTCCAGATTTTCGGTCACGCTCAGGTGCGGGAACAATTCCCGCCCTTCGGGTGCCAGGGACAGCCCACGCCTGACCATCTGCCGCGCGGATGCCCCTGAAACCATTTTGCCGTCCAGTACCAGGCGGCCGCCCGAGGTCGGCATGAGACCCATAATGCACTTGAGAAGGGTGCTTTTGCCGGCGCCGTTGGCGCCCACAAGGGCCACGGTCTCTTTTTCCGCAATGCACAGGTTCACGCCGAACAGGGCCTGTGCAGCCCCGTAGTGGGCGGTCAGGTTTTCTATGCAGAGCACGTCGGTCTTCATGTCAGGCCGTGGCCGCCATGCGGCCCAGGTAGGCTTCCAGGACCAGCGGGTTGCGGCGCACCTGCTCGGGCGCTCCGCAGGCGATGCAGCGGCCGTTGTCAAGGACCACCACCTTGTCGGCCACCGCCATCACCAGTTCCATGTCGTGCTCCACCAGCAGCATCGTATAGCCGGCGCCGCGTTGCCGGCTGATGTGGCGGGCAATCTGCGCCGTTTCGCCTGTGTTGAGCCCGGCGACCGGCTCGTCGAGCATCACCATCCGGGGCCTGCCGACGAAGGCCCGGGCAAGTTCGACCCGTTTCTTTTCGCCGTAGGAAAGCGCCGACGCCGGCCAGTGGGCTTTTCGTGTCATTCCGAAGTCGTCCAGGGCCGCCATGGCGCGCAGGCGAAGCTGCCGCTCCTGGTGGCGCAGGGCCGGCAGCCGCAGCATGGAGGCGATAAAGGAGCGTTCGGCGTCAACCGTCAAGCCGCTCAGGACATTGTCCAGCACAGACAATCGGGCGAAGAGCTTCAGGTTCTGAAAGGTGCGGGCGATGCCCAAAGCGGCGATCTCGTGCGCCGGCAGCGCCGCGATGATGGTGTCTTCGAGCCGGATGGTCCCGGTCCAACCCCTCTCCACGCCGCTGATGCAATTGATCAGGGTGGATTTGCCGGCACCGTTGGGACCGATGAGCGCCGTGATTTGCCCCGGCTCACAACGAAACGAGACATCCTGCAGGGCCGGCAGGCCGCCGAACCATTTGCTCACGTTCGCCACGTCAAGCATGGCGGCGACTCAAGGCCAGCCGCGTTTGCACGGCCTCGACGATGCCCGTGACCAGTCCCTGGGGCAGAAAAAGCAGAATCAACACCAGGATCAGCCCATGGACGATGTCTTTAAAATGGTCCAGGCCCTCGATCAATTCGGGCAGCAGGGTGATCAGGGTCGTGCCGAAAAGAGTGCCCCAGATGGAGCCCATGCCGCCCACCACCACCATGATCACGAAATCGACCGAGACGAAGATACTGAAGGAGTCCGGGCTCACGAAAGCGTAACAGTGGGCATAGAGGCTGCCGGCCACGGAGGCCAGCACGGCCGAGAGGATAAACACTTTGACCTTGGCGCGGCGCGTGTCCACTCCCAGGGTCGCCGCGGCGGTTTCGTCTTCGGCCAGGGCGGCCAGGCCGCGCCCCACCCCGCTGCGCACCAGGTTCAGGCACAGCAGAAGAGCCAGCATGGTGAAGGTCCACACCAGGTAGTGAAAGTGGATTTCGTCGTCGATCACCACCGGCCCGATGGCCAGATAGGGGATGCCGGAAAAGCCGCTGGGGCCGCCGGTGACCTTGTCCCACTGCACCAGGATGGTATACACCACGATGTTGAAGCCCAGGGTGGCCATCGCCAGGTAGTGCCCGCTCAGCTTGAGGGCGGGCAGCCCGACCGCCAGGGCGATGAGGGCGGCTGCCAGGGCCACGGCGATCATCACGGGCCAGGCCGGTGCACCAAAGGTGGTAGTGCCGATGGCCGATCCGTAGGCTCCGATGGCGAAAAAGGCGGCATGGCCCAGGCTGATCTGTCCGGCATAGCCGATGAACAGGTTCAGCCCCAGCACGACCATGACGTAGAGGGCGATCAGGTTCGACAAGCCCAGGTTGTAAGGGTTGCTCACCAGCAGGGGCCAGACCAGCAGCAGGATGGACAGGGCCAGGACCGTCAGACCGGTGCGGTGCAGGTAGAGAAAGTAAAAGAGAGTGTCTTTGGGTGTCATCATGAGTTTCGCCGTGCCGCCTTGACCCCCGACGACACAATAATGGGGGTCATTTTCCCAGTATTCCCTTGGGCCGGATGAACAGGACCAGCAGTAAAACCACGAACGCCGCCACGTCCTTATAGGCGCTGCTCCAGTACCCGGCCGACAGGGATTCCAGCAGTCCCAGCCCGATGCCGCCCAGGACGGCGCCCGGAAAAGAACCGAATCCGCCCAGGATGGCGGCGGCAAAGCCCTTGAGGCCCAGCATGACGCCCACATCATAGCTCAGCGTGGTAATGGGGGTGACAAGTGCGCCGGCCAGCCCGCCTAGCCCGCCGGCCAGGGCGAAGCTGGCCGCTTTGAGGCGCCCGATCGGCAGGCCCACCACCGCGGCTGCCGTCTGGTTCGATGCGACGGCACGCATGGCCAGACCCAGCCGGGTGCTGCGAAAGAAAAACACGAGCAGCCCGATGGCAAGACCGGTAATGATCAGGATGGCCACGGCCTGCGGCAGGATGGCGGCGCCGGCGATGCGCAGCGGCTCCTCGCCCGCCAGGGGCGGGACGGCCATGCGGTTTTTGCCCCACACCAGCTTCATGGCGCCGCGCAGAATAATGGAGATGCCGATGGTCAGAAAGATCAGGACCAGGTGGTTTTGCGAACGCGACGGCCGGATTCCCAGGCGTTCCACCAGGAGGCCCACCACCACGACCGCCGCCACGGCGCCGGGCAAGGCGATTGCCATCGGCAGGCCACTCCAGAACAGGCCGC
>JBAPWQ010000014.1:0-3025 GCA_049283795.1 Desulfobacterales bacterium
GCCAGCTGGACAGCTTCGATCAGATGACGGACCTGAGCAAGGCCGACCGGGAGAACCTGGCGCAACATTTCAAGATCGGGCGCCTGGCGACGCTGCGGGTCGAGGCCTCCCGCGACGGATCGCGCAAGTATCTGTTCGAACTCGACGACAAAAAGCGGATCGAAAGCGTACTCATGCCCGAGCCCGGTCACGACACCCTGTGTATTTCAAGCCAGGTCGGCTGCGCCCTGGGCTGCCGCTTCTGCCTGACCGGCAAGGGAGGGCTCGTCCGCAATTTGAGCGCCGGTGAAATCATCGCGCAGGTGCGCGATATTCAGCGCGACCTTTCCGAACCGAAGCGGCTGACCAACATCGTTTTGATGGGGATGGGCGAGCCGCTGGCCAATTACGCCAACGTGACCGCGGCCCTGAACACGCTGACCGACAACGGCCTCGGATTCCGTTTTGCCGGCCGGCGCCTGACCCTTTCCACCGCCGGCCTGGTGCCGCAGCTGATCCGGTTCGGGTCGGAGACGAGCGCCAATATCGCCGTTTCCCTGAATGCGACCGACGACCGCACCCGCGATTTTTTGATGCCGGTCAACCAGACCTATCCCATCGAGAAGCTCCTGGCCGCCTGCCGCCAATACCCGTTGAAACCGCACCGGCGCATCACCTTCGAATACATTCTGATCAAAGGCGTCAACGACAGCGAAGCCGAAGCCCGCCGCCTGGCCGCCCTCCTGAGTCGGATCAAGGCCAAGATCAACCTGATCCCGTTCAACCCGCACCCGGGCAGCGAATTCGAGCGGCCCCCGGAATCGGTCATCGACCGCTTCCAGCAGGTCCTGCTGGACAAACACTACACGGTAATGGTGCGCCGCAGCAAGGGAGAAGATATTTCGGCCGCCTGCGGACAATTGTGCGCTTCAAGATAAGGGTTTTTGGCAAGGCCAGAGGGAGAAGACTTTACAGGTTCATACGCCGCCGACCGCTAACACAGCCAAAACCCTTATCCGCACAGCAGCCGTATAGGCTTTAAGATAAGGGTTTTTGGCAAGGCCAGAGGGAGGCGGCTGTATAGGTCATACGCCGCCGACCGATAACGCAGCCAAAACCCTTATCTTAAAGCCTATACCAGGAAGCGGCGGACGTCGGAGGGGGGCAGCCCCAAAATGCGAATCGTTTCACGCGTGCCCCCGGAGGTGACCTCGGCCTCGACCGGCGTGAAAGCCGGGGCCCGGCTGTAGCCGGCGCAGATGGAAGCGGCCAGGGTGATGACGTCTTTGGCGGCGGCGCCCGGCACCAGGGCGATGGGGCCGGGATACTTTTTGAGCCTGATCACCGTGTCGCGCCGGGGGTCGTGATGGCGCAGCAGGTTGTCGTTGTCGGCCTCATCGCGTCCCACGATCAGTTTCGCGCGGTTCTTGAGCCGGAAATGACGGCCGTAGCGCAGCAGGTGCAGCTCGTCTTCACGCAGGGTTTCCTGGTGGTCGAAAAGATCCTTTAGCCGCGTGGAAAATCGTTCATCGGTCAGCAGGCAGCCGCCGGCGGGGGCCGGGTATTCGGTGAGGCCGAACTCCTCGGCCAGCTGAATCTGGCGCTTGCGGGACCGGCCGGCGATATCGAGCAACTTCGCCCGGTCGACGAGACCGTTTTTTTCCGCCGCGGTTTCCGGCAGGAGCCTGGCGCTGAGCGGCCGTAGGATGTCCCCGTCGCAGCCCGAATTCTTTTCGACGTAGCGCAGGGACTGTTTGGTCTGCGACATGGGGCGCTGTCCGACGACTTCACCGCTGAACAGAAAGTCCAGCCCCTTTTCCTGCATGATAACGGCCGCCTTCCTGAACATCAGCGCGTGGCAGTCGAGGCACGGGTTCATGTTCTGGCCGTATCCGCATTGAGGATTGCGAAGCATGGCGAGATAGTCGTCGGTGATGGTGCTGACCGTCAACGGGATGCCCGTGATTTCGGATGCGCGACGCGCGTTGGCGGCCGAAAAAAAGGGGGTTTCGAAGCTGACCCACTCCACGGCGATGCCCTGCTGCCGAAGCACGAGCGCGGCCAACGTGCTGTCGAGGCCGCCGGAGCACAGCCCCAGCGCCTGGGCGGGTTTGGTCGGTGCGGTCATAATACAGTTCCGATCGGAATCGTTTAATGCAGGACACGCTGAAAATCAGGCGGCGCGCCGCTGAAGTCCGGAAAATCTTAAAGTCCCTTTACCCGCAAGTCAAGTCTCAACTGGACTTCGGCAGTCCGTTCGAGCTGCTGGTGGCCACCATGCTCTCGGCTCAATGCACGGACCGGCAGGTCAACCGCGTCACGCCGGCTTTGTTTCGACAGTTCGGCAGCCCGCAGGATTTTGCGCGCGCGTCGCTGCCGGACATAGAGGCCCTGATCCATTCGACCGGCTTTTTTCGCAACAAGGCCAAAAATCTCAAGGCCTGCGCGCGAGTGCTGATAGAGACATACGGCGGCCGGGTGCCGGAGAGCCTGGATGAGCTGGTCGGTCTGCCCGGCGTCGGCCGCAAAACCGCCAACGTCATCCTGGGAGCCGCCTTCAATCGGCCAGGCCTCGTCCTGGACACGCATGTCAAAAGGGTTTCCAGGCGTCTGGGATTGACCGCCAACACCGATCCGGTCAAGATCGAATTCGACTTGATGAAGCTCGTTCCCCGCAGCGAGTGGGCTGATTTTTCCCTGCGGATGATCTTTTTCGGGCGGCAGACCTGCCGGGCGCGCCGGCCGAAATGCCCCGCCTGTCCCCTCGACGCCTTATGCCCCTACCCGGACAAGACCGTTCTCGGCGCCTGAAGAGGTGCTATACCATTTCTTTGTTATTTATAGTTATTATTGGTTATCCTGATAAATTTGAGGCAATACTGATTGACAGCGAGCGACCGAAATTAATATATCCGGGCGCAGCGAACCACACGTGAAAGATGAAAAGATTATAGGATGATGAAAGATCTGTTTTCGACCAAAGAGGTGGCCAAGCTTTTGGATGTCAACGAGAAGATGGTCTACACCCTGGTGTCCGAGAAAGGGC
>JBAPWQ010000015.1:0-5744 GCA_049283795.1 Desulfobacterales bacterium
TCCATGGCCTCCATTTCGACTTCGGTCATCTCCATCGAAATTTCGCTGGGAAAAGTGACCGTCGACAGGGGTTCGCCGTCCAGGTCGGTGGCATCCGCCAGGCTGCGGCCCGCAAACACCCCCACCACCCGGAAAGGCATTCCCCACAGCAGCACCTCGGCCGCCTGCCCCAGCTGCGGGTCGATGTCCAGTTCCTGCGCCGTTTTGTCGGAAATCATGACCGCGTGGTTTTCGTCCGGCTCAAACCATCGGCCGCCCACCAGTATTTTATCCATTCCGGTCACCCGCACCTCGTCGGCCGACAGGCCGATCACCCCAAAGGCCGTGTACCGCCGGTCCCGGTGCTGCAGCGTCAGGCCCAATGAGCGGGTTCGGTCTTCATCCTCGAGCCATATGCGGGGCGCGGTAATGGCCCCGCTGCCGAAATAATTGCCGACAGTGCCCAGGCTTTCGGGCGGCAGGTCGTTCCAGTTGACGGTTTTGAAGAGATAGCCGGTGTAGGGGGCGCGCTCCTGAAACAGGAGGCGGGTGTGTTGTCGCAGGGATTTCACCGCGGTGAAGCTCATGACGGTAAAGGTCAGAATGATCAGCGTGGCGCAGGTCAGCGCAGTGCGCAGCCGCCGCCGCCTCAGGTTGCTGACCCCCAGCAGGAAAGCCGCCACGAAGGCTTTCCAGCGGCCCATTTCAACGGTCTTCAAATGCCGGGCCCGCTGCTGCAGTTTGATCATTTCCTCTTCGAACCGGAAGAAAATAATCAGGGTGACGATCCCCGATAGGCCCATGATGAAAAAGGCCAGGATGACCACGGTGGGACTGTAGGCCAGCTGGAAGGCCGGATGAACGTTGTAGATTACGGCGATCAGCAGCAGCAGAATTCCGCAAAACGCGAGGATGCGCCGGTTGATGTCGGTAAACGAGAACAGCAGCCGTTCCATGCAGAAGGCAAACGGGACGAAAAGGGCGATGTAAAACAAGACGCCGAACAAAACGTCCTTCTGCGTGTCCTCGACATCACTGTAAACCCGCGTGGCCAGGGCCCAGGAGCGGGAGGCGGCCCGGCTGAAGCGTTCGTAGTCCCGATCGCCGGCAAACTGGCGGGCCTGCTCCAGGGCGGCCACGCCTTCCTGCTGCAGGGCGGCAATCCGTTCGTTGTAAATGCCGTGTTCTTCCAGGGCCCTTATCCGCGGCCCGAGCAGCGCCCACATGTCACGGGCCACCCTATAGTTCGTCCGGTGAAGGAAGGGCCATTCGTCGATCAGATACCCCTGCCCCTGAGGATGGGCGGGATCGGCGTTGAGAAGCAGCAGCCTCCAGCCAAGCACCGTGTGGGACAGCGTCAGTTTCCAGGGGGTGCCGGGTTCCAGGAACAGGGCGGCCACGGTGGAGGACCAGGTATCGAGTCGGCTGAAGGCGTAGCGCACCGGCCGGGCTTCCCGGCGGGCGTCGATCAGCTGATACTTGTTCATGTACTGGAAGGTGCGCGGTTCGAGAAGATCGAAAATAACGCTCTGCTGGCAACCGAACATCACCAGGTTGGTTTCGGCGCTGGCGCGCTGAACCTTCATCCGATACGCCATTTTTCCGGTCTGCTTTTTATCGACGGCCCAGACGACCTGCCCGTTTTCCGGATCGAAGCGGTAGGCTTCGATAACCACTTTTTCCTGTACCAGTTTCCGGGTGGCCACCCCCTTGAGGGTGAACATGCCGCCGGCATCCACCATGGCGTAGTAGCGCCCCTGGCCCTGAAAAGCCATGATCACCGCGCCCGGCGCCGGCTGGTCGGGAAACAGCTCTCCGAGCCGCAGGAACCGCGCCCGGCCGGTGATCGTCGCAAACCCGTCCCGCGGCAGGCCCCCGTCGTGGAGCCGCGGCGCCCGGCTGATGGCATCGATCAGGACCCCGACCTGGCTGCTCTGGCGGGCGGCATAACTGCTGTCGACGGTTGCGGGCTGATCGCCCGGCGTGCCCCACAACGGCCGGGCGTCATTTACCGTGACGAGCGTGAACCCGAGATAGCCCGCCAGCGCGCTGACCTCGCCCCCCAGGGGCGGACGGTCGAGAAAGAAGCTCTGCCAGGAATTCAGGCGGCTGGGGCGCAGGGTGTCGCGATACAGCGACCCGCCGGCCTCCCCGGCCGGCAATCCCTCGGCGCCCTGGCGCAGCACGTCGTCCAGGATGCGGTAGTCGGCCGTGCGGTTGACCCGCGCCCGCAGCGGATAGAGCCAGCCGTAGTTGAAAGCGCCGAATCCGTCTCCGTGGCTTGAAAGGTGCAGCGATACGATGGCGGCAATCTCCCTTGATTTGGCCAGATTGCGAAATGACTTGGCGCTGCGGATCAATTTTTCCCGCCGGCGGGCATCCGCGGCGATGCGCCGGTATTCGTCCAGGGCCCGGGGAATCAACCCTTCGATGGCCGCCGTCTCCTCCGGCAAGAGAGAGTCACCGTCGCCCCGCCAGAGAATCCGCCGCAAAACCCGTCGCTCCCCGGCCAATTCGAGGATCCGGTCCTGATTTTCCTCGCCCTTGCTTTCCAGGCGCAGCTGCATGAGTTTTCGGGTGATGACATCGACTTCTGTTTTGAGGGGACCGTTGATTGCTTCGAGCAACGCTGCGGCCGCTGACGATTGTTCCCGGAGATAATCCGAGACGCCGCGCTCGCGGGCCTCCGCCAGCAGGGCCTCGGCCTCGCGACTCGCATCGGCCGTATTCTTGAGCCGCTTCTGGACATCCCGCAGGTCCCGGCTGCGCGACCGGACGCTCCAGATCATCTCGCGCATGCCGGCCAGGGTCTGGGCGTGTCCGGCGGTCGCCAACAGCAGCACCGAGCGGCCGGGCGGCGTCTGCTTGAGCCTGCGCGCCAAGTCGAGCAGCGTGCCGATTCCGACGGCCTCATCGGCCCCGGGTGCCAAGCCCGGCACCCAGGCGCCCGTATCGTAAAAGGCTTCCACGACGACCAGTTGATCTTTGAGCGCCGGGTCCGCACCGGGTATTATCCCGTAAACGTTCTCGGCCGTGGACTCCTGCCATTCGATTTTCGAATGCAATTTCACCGAGCGTGCGACCAGGCCTTCCGCGGCCGTTTCGAAGCTTCCGAAAGTTCGCCGCGCCGCATCGCGGTCCATGCGCAGGCGCGGAAAGGAAACGGGCGTCAACTCGAACTTGTCCTCGTAGTGCATTTTCGGGGTCGCGTCGCGGTCGAGATAGATCAGGGCCGCGGCCCCCAGAGAGGCGGCGTGCAGCCAGTTCGTCCCCGAATCGATGTCCATCAGGATGATGGATCCTTCCACGATCTTGCCGTTGAACTGGTGCAGTTCACCGGCGCCCACGTACACCAGCGGGCCCTCGATCCCTTCGTCCGGTATGCTCTGGGGCGTCACGGCATTCAGCATCACCGGCTGCACGGGCAGGCTCAATTGCCGATCCGGCAGAAACAGGCGGCTGTCCTGATGCAGGATGACCGGCACCTCGAACAGGTGCGAGCCGACCGATTCCAGCCCCAGCCCCGTGAACCGCTCCCTGATGAGCGCGGCCGCGGCCGCGCATCCGCTCGTTCCGGTGCTGCGATCGCCGAGGGCGGCCAATTCGCGGATGTCGCTCAGGAAAGCGTCCGCCGGCGGGGCCTGAAAGGCGGCAGCGGAAGGCCGGAAGAAAAAAAACAGCAGCACGGCCGCCCACCCGATCACGAGCGCCTGCGCGTGCGGATGCCGGCCGGTCCGCCGGGGTGTCGCCGTTGACAGTGAGTGTTGACATATGTTTGCAGCGCAAGATGCCATGGGCAATGGACTCGGCGGCTTCCGGTTGTTGCGGCAAAAGCGGGCGACGGTCTCGAGGCCGCCCTGAAAGGTGCCGTCACTCATGAAACTCGGGGCCTTCTCTGGTTCCGATCGTTCCCAGGGAAATGGACAGTTCTTCACGGTCTTCGATTTTATCGACGCGGCCGTCCCTGATCCAGACCACCTGGTCTGACACGTTCAGCATCTTGAAATCGTGGGTGGCGGAAATGACCGTCACCAGCCGTTCCTTGCTGAGGTTTTTGAGCAGGGCGATGACCTCCTCGCCCGTGCTCAGATCCAGGTTGCCGGTGGGCTCGTCGGCCAGGATGATGGCCGGATCGTTGGCCAGTGCCCGGGCCACGGCCACCCGCTGCTGCTGTCCGCCGGAAAGCTCAGATGGCTTGTGCCGGAACCGGTCGCCAAGGCCGACGAGATCGAGCAGGCGAATGCCCTTTTGAGTGGCCTCGTCGCTGTTCATTCCCGCAAAGGTCATCGGCAGGGTCACGTTTTCCAGGGCCGTCATGACCTGGATCAGGTTAAAGGTCTGGAAGATATAGCCAATCTTGCGGCAGCGCAGCCAGGCCAGTTCATAGGCATCCAGCTGGGCGATGTCCACCTCGTCGATGAAAACCTTGCCGGATGTCGGCTTGTCCAGTCCGCCGATCATGTTGAACAGGGTGCTCTTGCCCGACCCGGAGGGTCCCATGATGGAGAGGTAGTGGCCGGCCTGGATTTCGAGATCGATCCCCTTGAGGGCCTGGACGTCGACCTTTCCCAGTTTGAAGGACTTGGTGACCTTGGACACCCGGACGATATTGTGTTTCTCGTTTTCCATGACGGCCTTCTTAATGTTCCGTGCGCATCGCCTCCACGGGCTGCATTTTTGCGGCCACGATCGCCGGGTAAAAAACGCCGACCAGGCTCAGAAAAAAACCCACCAGCGTGGCCCACAACACCGATCCGGCCACGGCGGCCCACGAGGCCTGGGTCAACACAACCAATCCGAAGTTGGCCGTGGCGGTGAGCAGCGAAAAGACGGCCCCGGAAATCGCCCCGATGGTGCCGCCGACCAGCCCCTGCATCCCGGCTTCGAGAAAAAAGAGCCGCAGGATGAACCGGTCGAGCGCCCCGAGGCATTTCATCGTGCCGATCTCCCGGAAACGTTCCGTAACCGCCATCAGTTGGGCATTCACGATTCCCACGACGCAGACAACCAGCGACAGGATCACGATCCAGCGCTGCTTGGCGGTGGCGGCCACGCTGGTGTCCTGGGGTCCGATATCGTATCCGGCGTTGATCAACGCCTGGCGCTGGTCCGGATCACCGGCGGCCAGCAGGCCGTCGGCCACGTTCATGTCGACATTGGTAAAACACAAAAACGACACCGCCAGAACCAGGCTCAGGGTCGTGATCATGGAGCGAAAAAACCGCACCCGGATGTTTTTGAATGAAATCTCGACCGACTTTTTGAACGGCAGCACCACCAGGCGGCGCATGGGGTCTGTGGTGGCTGTGGAGGCCATCTCACCGTGAATCTCGGTCATTAGATCTCATCCCCAAGGGCCACGAGGAAAATTGCGGACGATGGCCGGCGAATGGCTTTTTCACCGAGGGGTGCGTCGAGCGCCGAAACGGCGCAAAAAGGACGGTTCAAGGGGTTGTTCGGATTCAAATGCCGACAATTTTTCGGACGGTAGCATAAAATGGAAGGGCCATCAACCGAATTGAACCGGTCGCAACCGGCACCGGCCGTCACCGCATGGCGGTGCGCGGCGCGAGCGGCGGCGCAAAAAAAGCCGGTAAAAACAGACGGGGGTCGAACCTCGGAAAACCCTTTCACTGAGCCCTCTTGACCGACAGTCGAAGCCACTTTGCGGTGCGGGCGGCACCCTCCAGGTCGATTGGCGCGACGACCGTTTTGGCGCGGTCGATATGCCGGCGGATAATGGCGGCCAGGCGGGCGGGCAGCAG
>JBAPWQ010000016.1:0-13315 GCA_049283795.1 Desulfobacterales bacterium
GGTTTTTCGCTGTAGGTCTGATCGCCCTCGAAATCGTGCACCGCCGTGCGGACGGTGTCGCCGGCTTTCTTGTCCGGACAGACGGCGTGCACCGCGTGCCCGACCATCTGCAGCGCCTGAAACGGCACCATCACCTCGTAATCCTCCACGAAGTCGCCCACCAGCATCAAAATCTTTTTAGCCGCCATATTCGCCCCCTTTCGATGATGTCACTGATCCGCAACTGCACCCCTTACCCAACCACGAAACACCGAACACCAAACACCAAACACAATCACAAAACACCAACCACACCACCCACCAACCACCGGGCACCCACAAGGGTGCCCCCACAGTCTCATTCCATAGATCACATCTCTCCCCCGAAACCCGCAACTCGCAACCCGTAACCATCCACCAAATACCGAACACAAAACACCAAACACCAACCACCCAATATATCAATACTTCCCATCCGCATATTCGAGCCAGCCCCCGGCCATGACCAGTGCGCGGTCGAAATCCGAGATGCTGAAAGACGCCGTTTCTTTGGCTCCGGGGGCGTGCAGGGTCAGCTGCGCCTGGTCGAAATCGATATCCATCCTGGTGGCCAGGGCCGCATAGGTGCTGAAAAGGTGCTCGATGGTGCCGGCCGGCAGTTCGACGGCCAGCAGGCCGCAGTTGAACATGTTCTGGCGGAAGATGCGCGCGAAACTCGGCGCCACGACCAGATGGATGCCGTTGACCTCCAGGGCCCACGCGGCGTGTTCGCGCGAGGAGCCGCAGCCGAAATTCTCCCGTGCGACGATCACGCTTTTTCCGGGCAGGTCCCGCCGCTGGTCGAAGCCTTTCAGTTCCAGGTCTTCGAGCAGATAGGGCTTGAGCGCCGCCTTGCTGTTTTCGGTCAGGTATTTGGCCGGAATGATTTCATCGGTGTTGATGTCGGCCCGGTCGAGAAACAAAACGTCGCCGCCGAAGGTTTTCATCGGGTGATTCTCCATCTGGTCGATTAAGAAAAAACGGTTTTTGAGTAAAACCGGATATAGTGGCTATGAAGCGACGGAGTTTCTGGAGAGTTGAAACGATGGAAAGCTGGAACAATGGGGAAGCTGGAATACTGGAATGCTGGAACACTGGAGTGTTGGAATGTCCCTTGTTCCACCCTGCCATCGCTTCACCCCCAATCATCCCCAGCCTCATCCTGTGAACAGCTCCGAGTTGGTGATTCGCCCGGCGATGGCCGTGGCCGCGGCCGTGGCCGGGCTCATCAGGTGGATTTTGCCGCCGCGTCCCATGCGGCCGTTGAAGTTGCGGTTGGTGGTGGCGGCGCAGACTTCGCCGGCGGCAAGAACGCCGTTGCTCATGCCCAGGCACGCGCCGCAGGTGGGATTGGTGACGCAAAAACCGGCATCCATGAAAATCGCGATCAGTCCTTCCGCCAGCGCCTGGCGGTAGATTTTCGGTGTGGCCGGGGAAAGGATGGCGCGCACCGCTCCGTCGACCTTGCGCCCCTTGACCACTTCGGCCGCCACCCGCAGGTCCTCGATGCGGCCGTTGGTGCAGGAGCCGATGTACACCTGGTCAACGGGGGTGCCGGTCATCTGATCGACCGGTTTGACGGTGTCGGGCCTGAAGCCGTCTGTGGTCTGCGGCGCCAGGTCGTCGATCCGATGGTCGATGACCCTTTCATACCCGGCGTCCGGGTCGGCGGCGAAAGCGTGGTAGGCGTCCAGCGCGGCCGTCCGCGAGGCGAATTCGCCTGCGATGAACTCCCACAGATACGCCACGGTGGTCTCGTCCGGCGCGCAGATCCCGCAGGTGGCGCCGGCCTCGATTGCCATATTGCAAAGGGTCATGCGGGCTTCCATGCTCAGGCCGTCAACGGTCGGCCCGGCGAATTCGATCACGTGGTCGGTGGCGCCGTTCACGCCGATGCGGCCGATGACCGAAAGGATCACGTCTTTGGCGAACACTCCGGGCCGCAGCCGGCCGGAGATATCGATGCGGATCGTTTTGGGGTGCTTGAAGGCGCAGACGCCCTTGAGGATGCCGACCGCAAGGTCGGTGGTGCCGACCCCGGCGGCGAACGCTCCGAAGGCCCCCAGGGTGCAGGTGTGCGAGTCGCCCATGATGATGGTTTGACCCGGCCGCACGAAGCCTTTTTCCGGAAAGAGGGCATGGCAGACGCCGTTGCAGCCGATGTCGAAGAAATCCTTTATGCCATGGCGGCGGGCCCAGTCGCGCAGGATCTTGCCCTGCGTGGCGGTCTTGGAATCCTTGGCCGGCGTCACGTGATCGATGACCGCCTTTATTTTTCCGGGGTCGAAGACCCGGTCCCGCCCGCGGTGCACCAGATCGTTGATGGCGATCGGGGTCGTGATTTCATGGCAGAACACCCCGTCCAGGCTCAAAACCTGGACGTCGGCCGCCGGCGTGTCGACCAGGTGGGCGGCGAAGATTTTTTCGGCGATTGTTTTTCCCATGGCAAGCCCTTTATCAAAAAATCACATTCCTTTTTATTGCCCCCGACCACCCTTAAACCCTGAACCTTTGAACCCTGAACCATTATTTAGTCCGTGTCGGTTCTCAGCACGGAGAGAAATGCCGACTGCGGTATCATGACCTGGCCGACCATCTTCATCCGCTTCTTGCCGCGCTTCTGCTTTTCGAGCAATTTTCGTTTGCGGGTGATATCGCCGCCGTAGCACTTGGCGGTGACGTCCTTTCTGAGCGCCGACAGCGTCTTGCGGGCGATGATGTTGCCGCCGATGGCGCCCTGGATGGCGATTTTAAACATCTGCCGCGGGATTTCCTGCTGCAGTTTGTCACAGGCCATCCGGGCCCGTTCGACGGCCCGGTCGCGGTGAACCAGCTGGGAGAGGGCGTCCACCCGGTCGCCGTTGATCAGGATGTCGAGCTTGACCAGGTCGGTCTCGCGGTGATCGAGCAGTTCGTAGTCGAAGGAACCGTAACCCTGGGTGATCGACTTGAGCTTGTCGTAGAAATCATAGATCACCTCGGCCAGGGGCAGCTCGAAAACCATCTCCAGCCTTTCGCTTGTCAGGTACTGGTAATTGATGCTGGTGCCGCGCCGGTCGAGGCACAGCTTCATGACCGCGCCCATGTACCGCTCCGGTATCATGATCGTGGCCCGGATGTAGGGTTCGCGGGTGACGCTTATGCGGGTCGGGTCCGGGTAGTGCGCCGGGTTGTCGATCACCAGCTCGGTGCCGTCGTTCATGGTAAGCTTGTAGCGGACCGAGGGTGCCGTCAGGATCAACGACAGGTCGTATTCGCGCTCCAGCCTTTCCTGCACGACCTCCAAGTGCAGCAGCCCCAGAAATCCGCAGCGAAACCCGAAGCCGAGTGCCACGGAGGTGTCCTTTTCGTACACCAGGGAGGCGTCGTTGAGCTTGAGCTTTTCGATGGCGACCGCCAGGTCTTCGTAGGCGTCGGATGCCACGGGATAGATGGAGGAGAAGACCACCGGCTTGGCCTCCTTGAACCCGGGCATCGCCTTTTCGCACGGCCGGTTGCGCAGCGTGATTGTGTCGCCGCAGCGGGTGTCGCTGACCGTCTTGATGCCGGCGATGACGTAGCCGACCTCGCCGGCTGCAAGAGATTTCTGGGGCACCATGTCAATCTGGAAAATTCCGATTTCTTCCACCCGGTAGGCGGCGTTGTTGGACATGAACCGGATGACATCCCCGGGGGCCACGCGTCCGTCGAAAATGCGAAAGTGGACCACCGTTCCGCGGTAAGCATCATAGTGAGAATCGAAGATAAGGGCTTTTAATGGGGCTTCCGGATCTCCTACGGGCGGCGGCAGACGGCGGATAATCGTTTCCAGGACCTCGGTGATGCCGGTGCCTTCCTTGGCCGAAACCAGAAGGGCCTCGTCGGGGTCCAGGCCCAAATCCTCGTTGATCTGTTTTTTGACACGGTCGATGTCGGCCGACGGCAGATCGATCTTGTTGATGACCGGAATGATCTCCAGGTCGTGCTCCATGGCCAGATAGAGATTGGCCAGGGTCTGGGCTTCGACGCCCTGGCTGGCATCGATCAGGAGCAGGGCGCCTTCGCAGGAGGCCAGCGCGCGCGACACTTCGTAGCTGAAGTCCACATGGCCGGGGGTGTCGATCAGATTGAGGCGATAGTCCCGGCCGTCGCTGGCGCGGTAGGGCAGACAGACCGAGTTGCTCTTGATGGTGATCCCGCGTTCGCGCTCGATATCCATGGTGTCGAGGATCTGGTCGTGAAAATCGCGCTCGGCAACGATGTGGGTGGCCTGTATCAGGCGGTCCGACAGGGTCGATTTTCCGTGATCGATATGGGCGATGATGCTGAAATTTCGTATATTTTTCATAATAAAGCCGTCTGCGGCGTTGCTGCTCCACGGTCGCGGTTACCGGCACCGGGCGGGGGACACGCGGGCGTGCATGCTGCAACGGGCGCAACTGCCGGGCGGTGATGGGTCTGAAAGGGAGAAAAAGCCGAAATTCGACCGGCTTCAGTACAAGCTACTGTGGCGATTGGATAATTTTAAAACTGAGTTGACACTGCCTTGTTTTGAGTTTATACTTTTTCGCTACTGATTCTGATTGGGATGGCTAACCTATCAGATTGTCTCCAAATATGTCAACCCCGGTAAAAAAAGACCCCAGCCAGTCCACTGCCCAAAAAGTTCTTATGGCGCCAGCGACAAAAAAAACCAACATACTGATCGTGGATGACGAGGTCGGTGTCCGCGATTCGATGAACGAGTTCATTCAGATGGCGGGGTTTAACTCCATCATGGCTTCGGATGCCGAAGAGGCATTGGGGTACCTGAAAAAAAACGGCAGCGACATTCAGGTGGTCATCACCGACATCATGCTGCCGGGCATGGGCGGCCTGGAACTGACCAAGATCATCAAGGGCAACTTCAACTCCGATGTCATCGTCATGACCGGTTACAGCGGCGATTACTCCTACGAGGAAGCCATCAACATGGGTGCCAGCGATTTCGTCATCAAGCCCGTGCGGCTCGAAGAGTTATTGCTGCGCCTGAAACGCGTCCTCAAGGAGCGCGACCTGACCCAGGAACGCGTGCGGATGATGGAGAAGTTGCAGCGCCTGGCGATCACCGACGGGTTGACGAAACTCCATAATTCGCGCTCGTTCTACAGCCAGCTCGAGGTCGAGGTCGATCGCTTCAACCGCTACAAGCACCCGCTGGCGCTGCTGCTGCTGGACATAGATCATTTCAAGGACTACAACGACGGCTTCGGCCACCTGGAAGGCGACAAGGTGCTGGTGCGCATCAGCCAGGTGATCAAGTCCTGCCTGCGCAAGCTCGATTCGGCCTACCGCTACGGCGGCGAAGAATTCACGGTGATCCTGCCGGAAACCAGCTGCGAGGAAGCGCTGCTGGTGGCCGAACGTATCCGCAACGTGGTCCGTTCGGAAGTGTTTCTGCCGGAAGACGGCAAGCAGATCTCGATTACGATCAGCGTCGGGGCGACCCAGTACGTCGAAAACGAGGAATTGTCCGCGTTCATTCAGCGGGCCGACAAGGCCATGTATCTCTCCAAGCAGAAAGGCCGCAATCGGGTCACCGCCCTCGAAGCCGACGATGAGGCGGGCGAAAGGGAAAATGCAAAAGGCTAGAACCTTTATCTTTAAGCTTATGTCACCTTATTTGCACCTTCAAAATCAGATCTCCCCTCGCACCGCCCGTTAATTGGCGGCCCATTCCCTTCAAACGCAGTGAACTGCCCTCCGCGGTTCCCGCCGGCACGGTCACCTTGAGCATCCGCGTGTAGAACCCCCAGGGGATGTTGACCAGTTTGCGGGTGCCGGCCAGGGCCTCGCGGGCTGAAAGTTCGATGAAGCCGTGCAGGTCGGGCGTGTCGCCGCTGCCGCGCGGGTGGATCACCTGCAGGTGGCGCGTGGTCGTCTTTTCGGTGACGGGGCCGAGCTTTTCGGCGATGCCCGTGGAGGGCAGCAGCTGAAACAGTTTCAGGAACACGATACCGAATACGAAACCGCCGATGTGGGCCCACCAGGCGATGCCGCTGACGGCGCCGTGGCTGCCGGCGGCACTGATGAACTGAAGCAGGAACCAGAGGCCGAGGAAGAAGGCCGCCGGAATCTCGACGAACCAGGGAATGAAAATAATCGGAATGAGGGTCAGGACCTTGGCGGTCGGAAAAAGGATGAAATAAGCGCCCATGACCCCGGCAATGGCCCCGCTGGCCCCGATGGTCGGGATGGTCGAATGCCAGTTGAGGAGCAGGTGAGAGATGCCCGACGCCAATCCGCACATCAGGTAAAAAGCCAGGTAGCGCGGGTGTCCGAGCCGGTCCTCGACATTGTCTCCGAAGATATAGAGCGACCACATGTTGCCGAGAATGTGCCAGAAACCGCCGTGCAGGAACATGAAGGAAAGAAGCGAAAAGAGCTGCTGCAGCGGCGAAAAGTAGGCCGCGATGCGCGGGTCCGAAAACCGGGCCGGCACCAGCCCATAGATATAGACGAAGCGATCGGCTTCCGGCCCCTGCGTCATCTGCACCAGGAACACCACAACATTGATGCCGATCAGGCTGAGGTTGACGACCGGCCTGTGGCGGGTCGCGATGGTGTCTCGAATCGGTATCATGTATTATCGGCCGAGTGTCTATATCCTTTTACCGGCCCAACTTTTTTCAGGCATCGCTGCAGCCCGCAGGGCCGATGCGCATGCTCAGGTCGACGCTGCGCGCCGCATGGGTCAGGGCGCCTACGGATATGAAATCGACCCCGGTTTGCGCCAGCCGGGCCAGCCGGCCCGCGGTGACATTGCCCGAGACTTCGATCAGGGCTTTGCCGTTTATCAGGGCCACCGCCGCTTCGATCCGATCGATGTCCATGTTGTCGAGCATGATGACCTCGGCCCCGGCCGCCAGTGCTTCTTGGACCTGCTCCAGGGTGGCGGCCTCGATCTCAATTTTCATCAGATGCGACACGAGTCTGCGGATACGTTCCACGGCCGCGGCGACGCCGCCGCAGGCTGCGATGTGATTGTCCTTGATCAGCACGCCGTCGTAAAGTCCCATGCGGTGATTACCCGCGCCGCCGATGCGAACGGCATATTTTTCGAGCACCCGCCAGCCGGGCGTGGTTTTACGGGTGTCGACCAGGCGGGCGCCGCCGGCCGGGATTTCGGCGAGGTAGGCTCGCACCTGGGTGGCGATGCCGGAAAGGCGCTGCAGAAAATTGAGCGCCACCCGCTCGCCCGTCAGCAGGGCCCGCAGCTTTCCCGACACCGTCAAGACCGCGGTGCCGGCGGCAACCGTCTCGCCATCCGCGCGGTGGGGCTGCCAGGTGATTCGGGGGTCGAGTCGTTCGAAAACCAGGCGCGCAACCTCGAGGCCGGCCAGCACCAGCGGCTCCTTGGCGACGATCTGTCCGCTTCCCATGGATTCGGGCGCAACCAGGTTTTCGGTGGTCACATCCCCGGACCCGATGTCTTCCTCAAAGGCCAGGTCGATCAGTTTTTCGATGCCACTCATACCCGCATCCCGAATAGAAACTCGAAACTTGAAACTCGCAAATAGGTATCCGAAACCGATCTGATATCGGCAATCGAAACCCGTAACCCGTAACACGCAACACCAAACACGAAACACCGAACACGATACACCAACACCACCTCACACCGACAGCTCCTTAACCTTCGCCAGCGTCGCTTCGAGCTTCTGGAGGGTCAGGTGCAGCTGTTCCTGTTTCTCCCGGGCCCCGTCCACCACGTCTGCCGGGGCTTTCTTGAGAAAGTCCTCGTTGTTCAGCTTCTTGAAGATCGGCATCAGGTCGGCATTGACCTTGTTGATTCTCTTCTGAAGCCGATCGGCTTCTTTTTCAAAATCGATGATGCCTTCCAGCGGAACGAACAGCGTGCCGCCGGCGATGATCGTCGTGGCGGCCGAGGCCGGTTTCCGGCCGGGCGCCGTGACGTCAAGGGCTTTGAGCCGCGCCAGGTTGGTGATGATGTCGCGATGCTCCGCGACCGTGGCGCGCACCGTTTCGTCTTCCGAATGAAATTCGACGGTCAGTTCGAGGGCGGGCGGTAGGTCCATTTCGCCGCGCACGTTGCGCACGCCGGTGATGATGTCCGAGATCAGTTTCATTTGCGATTCGGCCTGTGGGTCGTGGGCGAGGGCGGCCGAGCGGTTGTCGTCCAGGGGATGGACGGCGCGCATGATCGAGCCTTCGGCACCCGGAAGCTTGTGCCAGATCTCCTCGGTGACAAATGGAATGAACGGGTGCAGCAGAACAAGGGTGTCGCCAAGCACGCGTCGCAGCACCGCCAGGGTCTCCGCCTTCTGGTCCGGTCCCTGCCGGTCGTAGAGCACCGGTTTGATGGCTTCCAGGTACCAGTCGCAGAACTCGTGCCAGACGAAGTTGTAGAGCACGCCGGCGGCCTCGTTGAAGCGATAGCCGTCGATGGCGTCCGAGACCGCGGCGGTCAGCGCCTTGAGCCGTGAAAGGACCCAGCGGTCCGGCAGCGACCGGCTGTCCGAAGCAGGGGCGGGGTGTTCCTCGGTGAGGTGCATCAGGCACAGCCGGGCGGCGTTCCAGAGCTTGTTGATGAAGTGCCGGTAGCCCTCGATCCGTTTCTCGGACATCTTGATGTCGCGCCCCTGGGCGGCGAAGGCGGCCAGGGTGAACCGGAAGGCATCCGTGCCGTAGGTGTCGATCACGCTCAGCGGGTCGATGACGTTGCCCTTCGATTTGCTCATCTTCTTGCCCTCCTCGTCGCGCACGAGGGCATGGACGTACACATCCCTGAACGGCACGTCGCCCATGAAGTGCAGGCCCATCATCATCATGCGGGCGACCCAGAAAAAGAGAATGTCGAAGCCGGTGACCAGCACCGAGGTCGGGTAGAAGATCTTTAGGAGCGGTGTGCGCTCCGGCCACCCCATGGTGGAAAAGGGCCACAGCGCCGAGCTGAACCAGGTGTCGAGGACATCGGTCTCCTGCACCGGCGCGGCGCTTCCGCAGGCCGGGCATGTGGCCGGGGCCTCCATGGCCACGATCAATTCCCGGCACCCCGTGCAGGTCCAGGCCGGAATCTGGTGACCCCACCAGATCTGACGCGACACGCACCAGTCGCGGATGTTGGTCATCCAGTCGAAGTAGGTGGCGGCCCAGGTTTCGGGAACGATGCGGGTGCGGCCCTCCTTGACCGCCGCGATGGCTTTTTCGGCCAGCGGACCGGTTTTCACGAACCACTGCCGGGAAAGATTGGGCTCCACGATGTCCTTGCATCGGTAGCAGTGGCCCACGCCGTGCCGGTAGTCCTCGATTTTAACCAGATGCCCGCCGGCCTTGAGCGCCTCGACCACCGCCTTGCGACACTCGAAGCGCTCCAGGCCTTCGAACTTTCCGGCCGCGGCGGTCATCCGGCCGTCGTCGCCGATGGCCTTTATCACCGGCAGGTCGTGGCGCAGTCCGATCTCGTAGTCGTTGGCGTCGTGGGCCGGGGTGACTTTCAGGGCCCCGGTGCCAAAGGCCCTGTCCACATAGGTGTCCCTGATGACCGGTATGACCCGGTCCGTCAGCGGCAGGAGGACGGCTTCGGCCGCCGCATCGCGGTAGCGTTCGTCGTCCGGGTGGACCGCCACGGCCGTGTCGCCCAGCATGGTTTCGGGGCGCGTGGTGGCCACGACGATGCCCCCGGAGCCGTTTTGGTAAGGATAGCGGATGTGGTAGAGGTGGCCGTTGATCTCCTCGTGCTCGACCTCGAGGTCGGCCAGGGCGGTGGCGCAGCGCGGGCACCAGTTGATGATGTAGTTGCCGCGATAGATAAGCCCCTCTTCGTAAAGCTGGACGAACACTTTGCGAACGGCCAGCGAGAGGCCCTCGTCCATGGTAAAGCGCTCGCGCTTCCAGTCGCACGAGGCCCCCAGCCGCTTCAGCTGGTTGGTGATCGCGCTGCCGTATTTCCGGCGCCACTGCCACACGGCTTCGATGAACTTTTCGCGGCCGAGCCGGTGACGGTCAAGGCCTTGCTCGGCCAGTTTGCGTTCGACGACATTCTGGGTGGCGATGCCGGCGTGATCGGTGCCGGGCATCCATAGGACGTTGTCGCCCCGCTGCCGCCGGTAGCGGCACAAAATGTCCTGCAGAGTGTTGTTCAGGGCGTGCCCCATGTGGAGGACGCCGGTGACATTCGGTGGTGGAATGACAATGGAAAAACTCCCTGGTGAAGGATCGACATGCGCGTCGAACAGACCTTGCTCCTCCCAGAATTCATACCAGCGGCTCTCGACTGCCTGCGGTTCGTAGCCCTTGTCCAACAGGTCCCGGCTCATACCCATATTTCTCCTTCCAAAATGAGGCCCGCCGGAGGGCGTCCCCCATGCGACGGCGATATCAGAATCAAAAAACAAGGCCCATCCTTATTAAAATACAGCTGATTTTTCAACAGGTAATCGCGTCGCGGTCGGCGAGTGCTCTATGGGGGCAGAGGAAAAAAGGTCATTTAAGGACGTACACTGAATAAGAGGGGACTATCCAGGCATGAAATGTATCAGGCGGTAAATCGCAGGGGCACGGCGTGCCGTGCCCCTGTCAGGCAATCAGCGATCGGGATCCAGGTTACCCAGTAGAAGGGATTTCAGTCGCTCGATTTCCGTAGTCACCGCCTTGTCGATGGCATCGGCGAGCATCGCATCGATTTTTTCGCCGAGCAATTTTTTGACCGCCTGCTCGACAAGCGCTTCGAACGGCGCTCCGGAAAGGGTTTCCGGCCGCGGTTCGCTCAACGGGTCGGACGGTTCGTCGCGGTCGGCGTTGTATCCGGCCTGAGCGGACAGGGAACCAGCCGCCGCGATTGCGGCTTCCAAATCAGGCGCACCGCTCGAACGGTCATCCGTCTTTGATGCGGCTGCCGCCGTCTGTCTGGCAAACCCGGTATCGGTAACTTCGGCCGGTTCCACGGTGCCGGTCTCCGGCGTTTTTTCAGATTCACTGGGAAAATTCGGCGCATCACTGGTAACGACATCTTCATCATCTGCCAGGAGCGAGTCCACTGAAAGCTCCTCATCAGCAGCCGATGTCCCTTCGATCGATTCGTTTTCGCCGGGGCTGTCGTCTTCGCCGGTCTCATCGAAATCAAAATCAAAGGTTTCGGGCGTTCCCTCACCAGCGGTCCCGGTGAAACCCGGTTGGGTTTTAGCGGTGTCGGCAGCGTCAAAATAATCTCCCGCGGCGGGCCGGCAGTATTCGGGGCCGAATGCATCCTGACGCGGAATGTCTGGGTCGATGGCAGCGGCACCTTTATCAGCGCCGGTTCCGGTTGGCGTTTCGTCGGCAATATCGAGGCTCAACTCTTCTTCGAGGATGCGTCGGTCCGCCTCGGTCAGTTCCAATTTTTCCTGGGGGTCATCGGTCATCGTGTTTTCGGGTGCCGGCGGGTCCGCAAAGATCGAAGACGCTTGAACCGCGTCAGGAGTGACATCGGAGATTTGGTCTTCAAGATCCAGCAGGACTTCCCCTTCGCCGTCTTCGGCGTGCGGGCCGGGTTCCACGGTGTCCTGATTCGATGACTCGGAAGCCGGTTCGATCTCCACTCCGGTTTGGGTGTCGACTGAGGACGGTGATGCTTCAGCTTGTTCATCGGTTGAAAATAGATCGATGATATCCTCTTGGTCTTCTTCTTCGGACGGTTCCGCATCGAAACCGGTAGCGGACGCATCATCTTCGAAGATATCGGCCGGCAGCGCCACTTCGTCGTCGAGTTCGACTACCGCATCGTCTTCAATCGACAACTCTTCAATGTCCTCTTCCAACGCGAAGTCCGCGTCGATCTCATCTTCGGCGGTCTCGGCGAAATCCTCCAGTTCTAGAATATCTTCTCCCGCGGACGGATCCGCGCCGATCTCCTCGGTCAAGTCGAGAAAATCGTCGCTGTTTTCCGGTTTTTCAGCCACCTCCGTCAGGTCGATGATGTCATCGTCATCTTCCGCCGGTATTTCACCCTCATCTTGGTCGAGGGCACCGCCGTCCAGATCGGCCAGAACCGTTTCGGCGAATTCGATGATGTCATCATCGCTCAGGGGATTTTTCGCTTCACTCGCCATCGCGGGCTTGTCGTCGTTTTGCATGGAGGTCCTCGTCAATTGGGGGATAAGACCGTTGATGAAAATTACTGATTAATTCTAATAGATTACCATAGGGGGCGGCTTAAGTCAAGATGTTTGGGCGACCGGAAATCCGCGGACTTTAAGCGTTTACAACACCCTATATTTGAGGCTATAGACCCACCATGCGCTATTTCTTTGCCGAAAAAATAGTGGCCGCCGGTGCGAAGATGACCGTGCACGGCGCCGAGGCCCGGCACGCCCAAAAAGTCTTGCGGCTGCATCCCGGAGACACCATCGGCCTTTTTGACGGTTGTGGCACGGCCTGTGCGGCGCGCATCGAGCGCTTCGCGCCGGACGGCATCGTGGTCGAGATCATCGGCACTGTGCCGACAGCGTCCGAATCCCCGGTCGAGATCCTCATGGCCCAGGCCTTTTTGAAAGACAAGAAAATGGACGGGCTTGCGCGGCAGTTGACCGAGTTAGGGGTTGCCGGGTGGATGCCTTTTTTCGCCAAGCGGTCTATCCCCGCTCCCGACCCTCGGCGTCTGGCGGGTCGCCTGGCGCGCTGGCAGAAAATCAGCCGCGAAGCGCTCAAACAGTGCCAAAGGACGCGGCTGATGGCGATAGAGCCGCTTGGCACCCTTCAGGACGTTCTGATGCGCGCCGTGACCTGCGATGTTAAAATCCTTTTCTGGGAAAATCAGCCGCAGCCGATCGACCTGCGGGAGGTGTTGACCCCGGGCGCCTGTCCGCAGAAGGTCTTTGCGATTATAGGCCCCGAGGGGGGATTTGCACCGCTGGAGGTCGAAGCGGCGGCGGCAGAAGGGTTTCTTGCCGCCAGTCTCGGCCCGCGGATCCTGCGGGCCGAGACCGCCGCCGTTGCCGCGGCCACGCTGTTGCAGTTCGCCTTCGGCGACATGGGAAAAAATCCTTGACAAAGCCCGGGGCCTTCAATAGAAATGGCACTTTCCAGCCAATCGCCGAGGTAGCTCAGTCGGTAGAGCAGGGGACTGAAAATCCCCGTGTCGGCGGTTCAATTCCGTCCCTCGGCACTCAATTTTAGCAATAAGATAAAGGGGTTAGCCGCAAGTCGGTTAGCCCCTTTTTCTTTGGATTTCTACGACTGTGCCCGAAATTGTGCCCATCTGTGAATCCAAATAAGCGGACTGCTTCCGGGCCGCTTCCGCCAGATCGGCATCGTTGGTGATGTTGTAACGCTCGAACAC
>JBAPWQ010000017.1:0-9584 GCA_049283795.1 Desulfobacterales bacterium
GGCCAGGGAGGCGGCAGTATTGTAATACGCCAACGACCGATAACGCAGCCAAATTTTTTACATAGGCTTTCAATATTCCCGACCGATTCAGCATCCCCCGCGCTTCCACAATCGAATCTTCGAATTCGGGCACAATCAAAATACCCTGATCCTTTTCAATCCACCGAATAGCCGTGGCGGTCCGAATCCCGTATTTTTCCCGCAGTTTTTTGGGAATGACCACCTGCCCTTTGGATGTGACCCTTGGCACGAATGTCCCTTGCTATCACTTTACGCGGGTCGGCGCCATCGACATTGCTTCTATCAGGTGCTGGAAGTTGGGCTCGTCACCGCTGCCGATAAATGTCAGGAATCGATCCCGGATGCCTTGCTTGGGAAATACGGACAAGTCGAATCGTCCGCAGACGCACTGGAAAAGCATCGTCTCGTCGGAGCCTTCAAAATCGAGCAGACCTTTGGCGCGAAAAACGGATGGCGGCAGCGATCTCACTACCTGCAAGAATTTCTCCCGATCCAGCGCATGGGAAAGCCTCAGGCTTTTCGACCACAGACCCGCAGCGGCGTGAGCGGGGTGAACGGACGACCCCTTTTCAAGCACGGACTCCGTTGCTGGGCTCAGTCCGGTCGCGCCCAGGCCGGCCGAAGCATCCATGTCGAAAATCAGGGCCGGGTTCAAATCGCCATGGGTGGTGCAAAACAGGGGGGCAGCGGGGTTGATCTCCTTCACCTTCCGATAAACAGCCTCCAGCCGCGCGTCGTCCACCAGATCACGCTTGTTCACGATCACGACATCCGCCGCCCTGATCTGGTCGGCGGCAATGGGGCCGCCGGCAAGGGCTTCATTCAAATTCACGGCATCCACCAGTGAGACCGTGGAATCGAACCGCACCACCTCGCCCAGTGCCGCCATGTCCTCTATCAAGTTGAAGGGGTTGGACAGGCCGGAGGTTTCGAGGATGATATAATCGGGGGAGAAATTTCCGAGGATGCCCTGAACCGCTCGCTTCAAATTGCCCGCCAGGGTGCAGCAAACGCAGCCCTCATCGATCTCGGTGACGGTGTAATCGAGCAGCTTGCCGTCGAGTCCGATTTCTCCGATTTCGTTTTGGATCACGGCCACGAAGCGGCTGCGCTGGGTCTGGTATTCGATGAAATGCTGCAGAAAGCTCGTTTTCCCGCAACCCAGAAACCCCGTCAGGATGATGAGCGGCGGGCGCTCATCCACGCCCAAGAGTTTCTTGTCGATGCTTTTGGAATCTTTTAACCGGTGGGCGCGCCACCAGAGCTTGTCCTGGTAGTCGCCGGGAGCCGTCTCGGGACCGGTCGCCGTGGCGGCCGCAATCGGGGAAATTCCGGTTGCCGCGACCTGCGAGCAGAAGGCATCGAAATCAGCCTCCCCATAGCCTATCGCCAAGAAAGCGTTCCAAAGCTCGGGGGCATCCTGCACCCATTGGGCGCCCGAATCGTCATATGCCTGCTGGGTTGCAGGGGACCTCCGTTCGGTGAAAAAGCCGGGGGCCTGCTCGAGGTTGAAGCTCACGGAGGCGGCCAGAACATCGAAAAACCTACGCGCCGTCTCAAAGGCGGGAAAGTCCTGATCGAACCCGCCGGGATCAACCAGCATCATCAAACACCCGTCTTGTGGCAGCCTGACGCCGTCCACCGCCACCGTGCGCAGTGCGGAAGCACTTTCCAGGACCAGCGCCAAAGCGCGCCGATCGCTCCGGACGGAAAGCAGCAGGCTTCCGACGCCGAAAAGATCGCACATCGCCGGGTGCTGGAGAAAATCGCGGATGCTGTCCCGATACCCCTCGTCCTGCGTAATGGCCGCGGCCCTCACAGAACATCTTTCGACCAGGGCCTCCGCGGCGTCGGGAAAATAGCAGAGCCCGAAGCGGCCGATGGTCCACCCCGGGAAGGGATCGACACCCGAGAAGAAGAGCCCGAACACCCCGGCGCAGCCCGTAACCTTTGCGGTCCATCCCTCGGCCACGGCCGGTAATTGCTTCAGACCCCGCCAGCCGATGACGTGCCGGACCGTCGGCAAAAACTGGGTGCGGATCAAAATGGCCCGCATGAGCGCCTGGAGCGCAACACCGGGTTCTTCGTCAAGGTTTCCCTTGAAAAAACTGTTCAGCTTCAGATCCGGTGCCATCGCGTATTAGACCTCATCAACGCAATCGCAAGCCGGCGTGTTGACGGACCCATGGTAGGTCTCGCCCTTGCGCTTGAAAACACGCATGATCTCCCCGACTTTCGTCTTTCACCGCAGCCTTACTCTACAGCCCCGGAAAAATCAGATGCGCCGCTGCGCAATCTTTTTCAATATTCCACCTTGCCCCCCTTGGGACCTCCCCAGACAAACTTGGCTATCTTGCCACCCTGCCAGCCGATAGCGAAGATGCGCACCGTGCCGACCGCCGTGGGCGAATGCTCGCACTTTTCCACCCGGGATTCAAGGGTGTAGTAAGTGATGCCTTCTTTTTCCTCCGTCTTGGATATCACGGGCTTGGCCATGTCGCACAGGGTCAACTCCTCGGGAACCACGCCCTGCGCCCCGTATTTGTTCAAGACCGTTTCACGCGCCGCACGGTCCGTAAAATTGTCTATCACATCCTTCATTTCCGGATTGACACCCGTACCGGGACACCCCAGGATACCGACCAGTAAAAGGGCTGCCAGTGCCAGGACCGCCCTTTTGTAACGGTATGTTGCCATCGTCCACCTCCCATCGAAATCGGCGGCAAGAGGCTGTCAACCTCCCGCCGCCGAAGGCTGAAGACCTTTACACCTCGATCCCGAAGCCGATCTTGTCGCCGTTGCCGAGGTAGACCGCCTCCTTGGAGCGGTGCCGCGCGGTTCCCTTGATGACCGGATAACCTGCCTCAACAAACTTTTTGGCGCACAGTATCCCGGTGCAATGGTTGCAGCCGATCTTCTGGAAGCCGTAGTTGCCGAGGGAAAGCACCAGGTCGTCATACTTGGGATCCCAGTCCTCGAAGGGCGAGATGTGAAGCCCGCCGTAAATGCCGTAGAGCTGGTCATTATCGTACTTGATCTCCTTCATCGCCGTTTCCGCAAATTGGATGATGCTCTGGTGGCAGCAGCCCGTGACACTGACCAGACCGTGGTCTTTCACGTTGAAATACAGGGACTGCTCGCCGTATACCCGGCAGATGATCGGGATCGCAAACACAAACGACGCAAAACCCGGGAGGACCGGGTTGAGCCCCGCCTTAACCTTGACCACCTTGCCCTTGTGACCCGCGTCCTGCAGATACTGCAGCCCTTCGGGATAAAAGCCATCGGGAATATAGATGGTGATGTCCGGATCGTATTTCATGGTGACCGGCAGGCCCCAGTAGTGGTCGAAGTGCTCGTGGGAAATGAACAGCGCTTCGATCTCCTTGTTCTTCAGCATCTGGTCGATGCCCTCGCGCTTGAAACTCTCGTCCATCCACTTGTAGGACCAACCGCTGTCGAGCAGGTACTTGTGCTTCTTGCCGTTCATCTCCTCCAGCTCGATCAGGCAGGCGAACCCGCCGGAATTCTCGGGGTGCACCGAAAGCTTCTCGGTGATCGCCCAGGCTTCTTCCAGATCGTGCGGAAGCAGGTGTTTGGTCTTGGCAATGCCTTTTTCGTAACTGCCCTTGCCGAGCCCGCTCCCGTCGCCGAAAGGGGGCCAGTTGTAGCTGTACTGGTTGACCAGAAGCCCGCCGGCGCCCTTGATGTCGCCCATGAGGTCCGCATTCGTGAACCAGCTGGTTTCCGAGATATTGGTGACCTTGATGTTTTTGCAGGCACCGATGTCGGCCATCTTGCGCTGCACCTTCGGAAAGTACGCCTTGCGCCACGGGGTGTAGGAATAAAGCCCCATGCCGAGGGCCGTTCCCCCCAACACGCCCATGGCCGCCCCCTTGAAAAAGTCCCGGCGGCTGATTTTGCCCTTATCTTCAGACATGGTTCCTCCTTGTCTCACGCTATTTGATGATGGTGATGGATTTGTAGGCCCAGGGCAGCACGTTCAGCGTAATGAAATAGACCGCCAGCCCGCACGCCACACCGGCCCCCAGCCCCCATCCCAACGCCGGGTTCCACCGCAGATCGACCAGTTGCGCCTGCTCGGCGGCATGATCGGCCGCGATCTCCTCCGCGGTCTTCGGCACCATCTTCCAGGCCGGCCAGTTGTCCATGAACCAGTGGTGAACCAGCCAGATGTTGATCAGCCAGATGGTGGGAATCATGGGGAATTGCTGCGGATGGGAGAACCCCTTCTGCGTGCCCAGAAAATCGTGCGACGTCGCGTAGTAAACGATGTAAAGCAGAATCGCCGCGGCTATCGTTATGACGGTGCGGATGAACACGTTCACCGGCAGGCTGAAGCGCTTGGGCCAGTTTCCGCAGTAGAACGTGAGGTAGAGTGCCGGAACGAGGAAGAAGACCGCCATCTCGCCGACATGCAGCCAGCGCCAGTCCGGCGCCGCATCGCGGCGGGTGCCGCGGATTGCCGCCCCCCAGGTCAGTTCCTGGGCGAAATACAGGAAGAAATGCAGGGCGAAGGCAATCGCAATGATGCCGAAAAATGCCACCAGCCGCCGCAGCCAGTTGGTCTTGATCAGCTTGAATGGAAACCGCTCCCAGATGGTTTCCACGATCCAGACCGTCACCGTGCAGCACATGATCCAGGAGACGTGGAAGTTGCCCGAAACCGTGTTGGCGAACTTTTCCCAGTAAGGCGGAGCGATCGAAGTGAAGTACTGCCAGGGATAGTAGAGAATGCCCATGTGCGGGTGCATGGTCATGAAATAGATCACCGTGCTCAGGAAAAAGGTCATTACCAGGATGCTGATCCCCTTGCCCGGCTGCTGCATGCCCTGCCACGGGACCTCTTCGCAGGCCACCACCCAGGCCGGACTCAGCCAGGAAGCGATGGCCGCAAACATCAGGCAGGCCAGGGCCGCGTATTCGATCGCGAAAAATTCGGTCACGCCGGGCAGCTTGGTCAGTTGGCCGGGATTGAAATAGGCCAGGCCGAAATTGCCCAGCAGGGTCTCGAAAAAGCCCTTGATGAGCACCCACAGAATAATGACCGAAACCGCCGTGAGGACCGCCCCCTTGACGAGCGGATGAGTATTTTCCAACCAGCTGCGCTTGAACGGCCAGTAGTTGAAGATGTATACCATCCAGATCAGCATGATCAGCCACCAGCGGGTGTACATGTACCCCACGTAAGGCGTGTACATTCGCATCCAGCCACGGGGATCCTGAAAGATCCACCACGTTGCATAAAACGCCGCCAGCGTCAGGACCAGGGTCACAATCGCCGGTATCGGCTGCGGCCAGCGCTGGACCAGTTTGCGTTCCTCCAGATAACCTATGCCGAAACGCTCCATGCTATCCTCCTTTCGCAATCAGGTTGGGTCAAGGGTTTACAGCTTTTAAGGTCAGGAATGTATCGATGACGTTTAAATCCCCCCCCGCTCCTGTCCACAAGAGGTTGAAAGATTTTCGTTGTGATGCCGCAGGCGCAATGCACCCTGAACGGCCTTAAAAAAGGTCACTAAGGTCACTGGGGTGATTCCGTCTCGTCACGTGGACTGTTTTGGGCCAGCTTCTCATAAATTGCGCGCCGCAATTCTTGGGTGCGTCCCTCTTGAAAATCGACGCCCCTGATTTCCGCCTCGATGGCCAGCAGCGACGGGCAAAGTTCGGTCGCCGGCAGATCTATCTCATGCTTTGGCCCGGCACTTTTCCCGGAACAGCCTTCATCTTCGCCGGCCAGGTCGTTCACGACCCGAACCGCTTGAATTAGCAGGTCCTTAAAAAATTCTTTTCTCGAAAGCATGTAAACAAATCCACCGAAAGGCTGATACACATGAGAAGCCAGAGGGGTCTTGCTCCCCATAACGGGCTTTGCTCAGAACCTCTTAGCAACAGTGGTGCCAGCCGCCGAATTGAAAAGTTTTTTTCATATCATGCTGTTTTAATACACATTAATAAACTACTGGGAGGTAATGGAGTGCACTGTTGACATTATCGGGAACAAAATGCATATGTCGTTGAGGAGGGAAAGGTGCAAAATGTTCCCTTAAACGCCAGGCGATTCGAAACCCGGCATCCGGAAACGCATATTGGTCAATGTCCCCCTGCGGTAAGCCTCGGTCACTTCCTCGACATCGCCGCTGATCCCGCAGACAAGGTGAATGTGGCTTGTTTTCAGAAGGTTGAAGAAAGCGTCACTGACCGCACCGCAGATGATGACCTCGATCTTGAGCTTTTTAATCTCGCGGGTGCGCTCGTAAATGGAATTGCCTTTCACGGGGACGGTTCGCCGGACGATCTGCCGTTTTCGGTCCGTCTCAATGATAATCAGTTGGGTACAGGCATCCAGGACCGGAGAAACCCGGTCCCAAAACACTGGTATGGCGGTTCGAGGAAACCCTAAGGAACAAAGCCGGCCGGAAGCTGATGGCGGCATCGACCCTCGCGGCGGAAAGTCGTGGGTTTTGGGGCAAAAAATGCAGGGCTGAATCGGCAATGTTTCCCCCTGATCGCAGGGACACTGGGAATGTATTTCACGAGGATCGAGCAACAACCGTGCCCGGAACTGCGGCAGTACGCACCGTAAAGGTGTTTTTGTTTTATCTTAGACGGTTAGGATTAGAAATTGTCTTGATCAAAAGCCGTTTCGGCGCATGGACGGCGCAGGTGTGATCTTGACTAAATCATAAAATGGGAACAAAATGCACCTAAAATTCATCGGCTCTCAGGCACACCGCACCTGACACACCGAACCTTAATAGCTGACAGCCATGGGAACCAAACCCGCTGACACACAGAAACGCCACCACGAACTGATCCTGGACAGCCTCGCAGAAGGGGTGTTCACCGTGGATCTGAACTGGCGCATCACCTCCTTCAACCGGGCTGCCGAAGTCATTACCGGGATCCCGCGGGCGCAGGCGCTTGGCCGACCATGCTTCGAGGTCTTCCGCGCCGACGTTTGTGAAACCGGCTGCATGCTGCGCCGGACGATCGAGACCCAAAGCCCCCTGTCGAATATGCCGGTGCATATCTACCGCGCCGACAAGAAGCGCATCCCCATCAATGTCAGCACCACCCTGCTCCAGGATGCGGACGGCCGCATGATCGGCGGGGTTGAAACCTTTCAGGACATCTCGGCAATCAAGGAACTTCAGAAAGCTCTGCGGCGGCAGCACTCCTTCGAGGACATCGTCAGCAAAAACCCACGCATGATCCGAATTTTCAGCCTCCTGCCCCAGGTGGCCGAAAGCGGGAGCACCGTTTTGATCCAAGGCGCCAGCGGCACCGGCAAGGAGTTGATCGCCCGCGCCATCCACAATCACAGCCTCCATCGCGAGGGAGCATTCGTTGCCGTCAACTGCGGGGCATTGCCCGACACACTGATCGAAGCCGAACTCTTCGGTTACAAGGCGGGCGCCTTCACCGATGCCCGCAATGACAAGCCCGGGCGGTTTGCCCTGGCCCAGAACGGCACGATTTTCCTGGACGAGATCGGCGACATCTCGCCCGCCGTCCAGGTGCGACTGCTGCGGGTGCTCCAGCAGAAGGTCTACGAGCCGCTCGGCTCCGGAATATCCGTTCCCACCAATGCCCGTGTCATTGCCGCCACCCACCGCTGCTTGGAAGATCTGCTAAAAGCGGAGAAATTCCGGGACGACCTCTATTTCCGCATCAATGTGTTCAGAATTTCCCTGCCGCCGCTGAAGGACCGCAAGGAGGACATCCCACTGCTGGCGGATCATTTCGTCGAGCGGTTCAATCATCTTAAGGACCGTATGGTGGCGGGGCTTTCCAGGGATTCATTGGCGGCCTTGATGCTGCACGACTGGCCCGGCAATGTCCGCGAGTTGGAGAACGCGGTCGAACATGCGTTCGTGCTCTGCCGGGACGACCGCATCCGGATAGAAGACTTGCCCGAACACCTCCACCCGGCCCGCAACGCCGCCGTCGTTTCGAATGACGTGACCCTTAAAGATATCGAAAAGGCAGCCATTATCCGGGCGCTGCATCGCCATCACGGTAAAAAAGTGGCCACCGCCCACGAACTCGGTGTTGACAAGAATACCCTGCGCCGCAAGATGATCCGCCTCGGCGTCCGCCCAACGACCGGAAGCCCATAGCATACGACTCGTCACACCGAGTCGACTAGTACAAAAAATGATTGATCTCTGCGGTGACGCTCGTGCAACAGGTTATAAAAAAATGAAAAAAGTCACTATGAGAACCAATATCGTCATCGATAACGACCTCATAGCCGAAGCCATTGAATTGAGCCGGTTGAAAACCAAGAAGGCGGTGGTGGAGAGCGGCTTGCGGCTTTTGATTCAGATCAAGAAACAGGAGCGCATCGAAAAATTACGCGGTAAACTCGTGTGGGACGGTGACCTCGACAAGATGAGGCTCGATCGGTGATTCTGGTCAACTCATCGGTCGGAATGGGTTATTTTGACCGCGAGCGGAACTAATCGCCTTTTACATAGGTCCAGATGACCTCACGTTTGAGCATGCTGAAAAATCTGGTGTCTTTTCGTTCGAGATCTTCCCATTCAGAAAGGGAGTAGACGATTATTTCCACCGGAACCGGAAAACCATTGAGGTCCCATTCGAGCAAACGGCGCTCGAACGGCTCGACCGTTTCACTGACAACCGCAATCAAATCCAGATCACTCCCCACCCCCCAGTCGCCCCGCGCGTACGAGCCGTAATACCCGAGACGGATCATTTCAGGTTTCACCTCTATCTGCTCGACCGTCCAGGACCGCACCGCCCGGTCCACCACCTGTCGGTCAGGCCATTTGAGAACGCACGAATTCAAGGATCTCACCGGCATAAGTATATCCTGTTTGAATTTTTGTATATTTTGCAGTATAGCTGATCATTATTAACCTCCTGAACTGAAAATAATCTACATATCCGTAGCGCAGACGTCAAATGCAAACGCCCCTTTTCAATGAGAATGCCCTCTGCAACACGTCGCAGGTCAATCGATTCAGTTGAGGTTCCTTATGGCTTCGTGTATGATCCCAGGAAAATAATTCCCAGAGGATGGATTTCATGAGCATTTACAGTCGTATTGTGATCAGCCCCAACGTCATGATGGGAAAACCGGTAATCCGGGGTACCAGAATTCCGGTCGAACTAATCCTCCGGAAGCTCAGTGAAAAAGCGACAGAAACGGATCTTTTGAACTCGTATCCCCAGCTATCTCCCGAGGACATTCAGGCCGCCATTCGTTTCGCAGCTGATACAATTGCCCAGGAGGAGACAGTGATCTTTTCCAGGAAAGCCTCCTGAAAATTTTTGCCATGCGCTTCCTTATCGATGAGAGCTGCGACGTAACAAGTCTTACCGATTAGAAAAACCGGCTAAACATGCGAGCTGACCTGCCGCAAGCCGCAGGGAACATTCATGAATAAAATGCCGTGTTATGAAAAGCGTGCAACGCGAAGTAAATCCTGTCAGCCTTAAAAACGACCTCTTCGGCGCTACCGCGGCGGCCATCATCTCCCTGCCCATGGCCATCGGCTACGGGGTCACCG
>JBAPWQ010000018.1:0-18066 GCA_049283795.1 Desulfobacterales bacterium
AACTGCAGGCGCTCCTGCAGCGCCTGCTCGGCCCACTTGCGCTCCGTGATGTCAAGCGACACACCCATCAAACGATCCGCTTTCCCGGTTGAGCCAAAACCCGGTTTCCCGAGAGCCACCACCCATCGCGTGCTTCCGTCGGGCAGCACGATCCGGAACTCTCTCCGAAGTTCCTCTCCCGACTGGATTGCCTGCTGCACAGCCTGATGGACCTGTTCATTATCATCAGGGTGAATCACCTTGAAAAAGCTTTCATAGTTCAGATCTTCATCCGGGGCAAAATGAAACAACTCGCGGGTCTTGGGGGTGACCCAGACGCAGCCGGTATCGAGCTCCATGATCCACAGGCCCGCTCCCGCGGCATCTGTCACGATATTGAGCTTCTCCTTGCCTTCGCGCAAGGCCTCTTCGTCCTGCTTGCGGGCGAGCGCATTTGCAAATATCTGCGCGACCAGTCTAAACTGCTGCACGACCGTTTCCGCCCACTCCCTCTCCTCCCCCAGAACAGAAAAGGTCAACAGGCCAAATACATGCCCTCTTCCGACCGATAACGGAATGACCACGACGGAACTGGTGCCATAGCGGTCGAAACTCTCCCGGTCGCGATCGGCTTCCGCCGGGAGGTCGCTCATTTTCGAAATTGTGATCGTTTCCCCACCCAGGACCTTTTGCAGCGACCAGGGAAAGTATTCCCTTAAACTCATCCCCTCCGGAGGTATCCGGCTTTCCGGAGGCTGATGGACATGGGTCAGCCGCAGCGCACCGGGTTCTCCTTCAGGTGTTTGGAAAAGAGACGAGCGATCAAGATCGAGGAACTCGCATACGCGGCGCTGGGCGGCTTCAATCTCGCTGTCGATCCGGTCCGCAGCAAGATTGATGAAGAAGGTCGAAATTTCGGCCAGCAGCCTCTCGAATCGCAGCGGTTTGTCGAGTTCGGCGTGCGGTTTGACTTCCAATCGAGTCATACGGTCCTTCCATCCCTGTGGGACAAAACGAAACAGGCGCTATTCGCCATCAGTCGCCTGGCCGCCGACGCGCGCGCCTGCTGCACCCTGCCCACACCGCTCCGGCATGCGACCTGATTTTCAATACCAGCGTCACCGCGGTGGAAAAACATACCACGTTGAACGTAGCGTGTTCAAACGAATTAAACGATTTTGATGGACAATGAGCCGCGCTCTGGGGCAGGGCTGAAGCTGGGCGGCCCGGTTGAGGGCCGCCCGTCGCGATGGGCTTGTATTATGGGCTGCCGCTTTGGCCCGCGAACGGCAGCGGAGGCAGCCTGCGGCTTGCCAATCATATTTTCTTGTTACATCGATCCGATGTTGATAAAAAGATGAATTCACGAAATCCGGCCTGAAAATTCGAGCATAGAGACAGTGTACCGTCAGCACTGTTGCAGCGGCGACGAAATATGCGTTTAGTGACCGATATCATAGAACAAAACCGACTCCCGGCAGCAAGCCGGTTCATTCATATCGGAAGGAAGGGAAGATGATGTTGATTGAAACCATCCAAAACATTTTCCCGCGGGCCGGTGATATACCGCAACTCCTTTTAAAGGATATCCCCTGTCGTCAAACCGGCTATCTCGTAAACGGTGAGATCCGGGTCTGGGACGGTCCGCGCCAGGAGGTGCTCTCGCCCGTCCGGGTAGCGGACGATACCGGTCCCAAGCCTTTTTTCGTCGGTGAATATCCGCTGCTGACGGCGGCCGCAGCGCTCGAGGCCCTCAATGCGGCGGTGGCCGCCTACGACCATGGCCGGGGCTTGTGGCCGACCATGTCGGTGGCCGAACGAATCGATCACCTGGAGCGCTTCGTTTTTCGGATGATCGACGTAAAGGACCGGGTCGTGAGATTTTTGATGTGGGAGGTGGGCAAATCGCTCCGGGACTCGGAAAAGGAATTCGACCGGACGGTTCACTACATAAACGACACCGTCGCCGCGCTCAAAGACCTGGATCGCAATTCTTCGCGCTTCGTCATCGCGGAAGGCGTCATCGCTCAGATCCGGCGTGCCCCCCTGGGCGTCGTGCTGTGCATGGGACCGTTCAACTATCCGCTCAACGAGACATTCACCACGCTGATCCCGGCCCTGGCCATGGGAAACACCGTGATCCTGAAGCCGCCCAAACACGGCGCGCTGCTGTATGCACCGCTGCTGGCGGCCTTTGGCGATGTTTTCCCGAAGGGCGTGATCAACGTCATCTACGGCGAGGGTAGAAAAGTGATCCCCCCGCTGATGGCCTCCGGCCGGATCAACGTGCTGGGGTTGATCGGCACGAGCCGGACGGCCAACGCCTTGAAAAAATTGCATCCCCACCCCAATCGCCTGCGAAGCGTTCTGGGGCTGGAGGCCAAGAATCCCGCTATCGTGCTGAAGGGCGCCGATCTCGACCTGGCCGTCAAGGAATGCGTGCTCGGCTGCCTTTCCTTTAACGGGCAGCGCTGCACGGCGCTCAAGATCCTCTTTGTGGAAGCCGGCATCGCGGCGGCGTTTCTCGAACGCTTCAGCGCCGCCGTCACCGCGCTGCCGTGCGGGATGCCGTGGCTGGAAGGGGTTTTCGTGACGCCGGTCGCGGAAAAAGGCAAAACGGATTACCTGCGGGATCTGGTGTCGGACGCCGTTGCTCAAGGCGCCCGGGTTGTCAATCCCGCCGGGGCGACGGTTTGCGGCAGTTTCTTTTACCCGGCCATCCTGTACCCGGTCCACGACAACATGCGCGTGTATCACGAAGAGCAGTTCGGCCCGGTGATTCCGGTCCTGCCGTTCGACCGGATCGAGGAGCCCGTTTCCTACATGATCGACTCGAACTACGGCCAGCAGGTCAGCATTTTCGGAAGCGATCCGGACCAGATTGCGCGCTTGATCGACCCGCTGGTAAACCAGGTCTGCCGGGTCAATATCAACAGCCAGTGCCAGCGCGGGCCGGACACGTTTCCCTTCACGGGTCGCAAGGACTCCGCCGAGGGCACCCTTTCCGTTTCCGACGCCCTGCGGGTCTTCTCCATTCGAACGCTGGTGGCCGCCAAGCAAACGGATTTGAACAAGCAGATCATCACCCGCATCGTGCGGGATCACAAGAGCAAATTCCTGGCGACCGATTTTATTTTATAGCCTTGCCGCGACTGAATTTCAGGCGGATTTTTTTTATCAGATCGTCGATCTCCCGGATGTGCGCCAGGCGCCCGACAGCGAGAAGGGCCGCCGCGAACACGACCCCCACCGCCACCGCCACCGCCAGGTTGCCCGTGACAGTCGCCTGGTCGAACACGCCCTGCAGCCGGTTTTTGAACCACTCCAGCCCGATCCCCAGCAGGCCGCTCAACAGGAGCATGAAGAGATAAAATGTGTACACCACACGGCTGCCGCGGTTGGCACTTTTCCTGTTCCACAGCGCATAGAGCATCCCGACCTGGAAAACCGAGGACAGCGACACCGCCAGGGCGATCCCGCCGGCGCCGATCAGCTTCAGGCCATACCAGTACACCGGCAGGCTGCACAAAACGCCGATGGTCCCGAAGACCGCCGGAAACCAGGTGTTCTGCACCGCATAGTACCCCCTGACCACGACCGTGTAGGCCGACAGCGCAAATGCCCCAGGCAGCAGGTAAAGGAGGACGCGCGCGGTCAGGGCGGTGGCCGCGGCGTCGAAACGGCCGCGTTCGAAAAGAAGATGGACGATCTCGTACCTGAGCACCATGAGCAGCACCGAAAACGGTATCACCAGGGCCAGATAGCGCAGGGCCCCGTTTAAAAGCGCATTCATTTCCTGCATCTTGTTTTCGGCGACCAGGCGCGCCATGAACGGATACGAGGCCACGCCCACGGCCTGACCGAAGAGCCCGACGGGGATCAGCAGAATCGTGCGGCCGTAGTTGAGGCCGGCGATGCCGCCGGGCGGCAGATAGGCCCCGAAAAAGCGGATGAAGATTTCCATCGAAAACATCATCGTCAGCCCCGCCATCAGGGGCAGGGTGAGCAGGACATATCTTTTCACATCCGGGTGCCGCACATCGAAGGCCGGGTAAAATGTCAGCCCCACCCGACGGGCGCCCCACCATTGCAGGGCGAAATTGCCGATGAAGGCCCCGGCCAGCACGCCCCATGAAAACCCTTCCATTCCCAGCCGGGGACCCAGGACGACCCCGCAGAAAATAATGCCGAGATTGTAGAAAATCGGCGCCAGGGCCGGTATGGCAAATTTCTCCCTGGCAAACTGAACCGCCATCAAAAGGCCGCCGGTAAAGAAGAAAAACTGAGCCGGCAGGATGATGCGGGTCATGCTGACCACGCGCTGTTTAAAAACGGGATCGGGGCGTCCGTGCGCGACGAGATCGATCAATTGCGGCGCAAAAAGGCAGGCGATCAGGATGAACACGAGCAGAAAGCCCCCCACCACCGTCAGGACCAGGGAGAAAACCCGCCAGCCTTCGGCCTCCTCGCCCCGGGCGACATAGCGCGAGAACAGCGGAATGAAGGTGATCGACAAAAAACCGCTGGCGACGATGTGGTTCAGGATTTCGGGGATGAAAAAAGCCAACTGGTAGGCATCGACCGCCCCGCTGGCGCCGCCGATGTAGGCGATGACCATCTCGCGCGCCAGCCCGATCAGACGGCTCAGCAAGACCGATGCCATCATGATGATCGAAGCGATCCCGACCTTTTTTTTTATCGAATATGACATCTTGATGTGGCCGACTTTCCAGGAATGTTCAACACTGCGGGTCGCCTGAAGCCGCAGGCACCGTGCACTGAACCGCGCCGGACTTCCGCGGCGGGTCGGCCGCCCCGGCGGGCGCCGTTTGCGATCGGGCAGCGCAAGCCGCCGGTTTATTAGCAGACATCCCGCCAAAAGGCAAAATTTACCACGGCCCGGCCGCAAATTTCGTTTCTTCTGCAAAAAAAAATATGGTAAGAAATCGGGCATGTTCGGCAACCGGGGCCCGCGGCAAAGGAGCCGACGCGGCCAGGCACCCCGAACCGCACCAGAGGTGACAATGCTTCAACTGATTCGCGACTGGATTGACCGCCATTTTTCCGATCCCCAGATCCTGGTTCTCGGATTCATGCTGGTGCTCGGGTTCGTCTTTATCTTCATGTTCGGCGACATGCTGGTACCCGTTTTCGCCAGTATCGTCATCGCCTACATGCTCGATGGCATGGTCGCGCGCCTGGCCCGGTTCAAAGTGCCGCGCATGCTCTCGGTCCTGATCGTCTTCATCATCTTCATGGCCAGCCTCCTGCTGCTGATCATTTTCCTGCTGCCGCTTTTGTCGCGCCAGATAGCGCAGCTCGTGCAGCAGCTGCCGATGATGCTGGCCGCCGGTCAACACCAGCTGAGCCGCCTGCCCGAACGATATCCGGATATCATCTCGCAGGCGCAGGTCAACCAGGTGCTCGATTTCATCGGCTTCGAGCTGACGAACCTGTTCAAACGGGTGCTGTCACTTTCCATCGCCTCGGTCCGCGGGATTATCTCGATCCTGGTCTACCTGATTCTCGTGCCGCTGATGGTCTTTTTCATGGTAAAGGACAAGGAAAAGATCCTGGGCTGGTTTGCCTCAATCCTGCCGGACAACCGCCTCCTGGCCAGCCAGGTGTGGCGTGAAGTCAACCAGCAGTTCGGCAACTACATCCGCGGAAAAATCCTGGAAATCCTGATCGTGTGGAGCGTCAGCTATGTGACCTTCAAGCTGTTGGGCATGCAGTTGACGATGCTGGTGTCGCTGATGGTGGGCTTCTCGGTCCTGGTGCCCTATGTGGGCGTGACGGTGATCTTCCTGCCCGTAGCCCTGTTCTCCTATTTCCAATGGGGGCTCGCCAACGAATTTTTCTATGCCTTGATTGCCTATTCGATCATTCAGCTGCTCGACGGCAACCTGCTGGCGCCCCTGCTGCTGTCCGAGGTCGTCAACCTGCACCCGGTGGCCATCATCGTCTCCGTGCTGCTGTTCGGCGGATTGTGGGGCATCTGGGGCCTCTTTTTCGCCATCCCGCTGGCCACGCTCGTGCACGCGGTGATGAAAGCCCTGCTCAACCGTCGGGCCGCGGTGCGTCCTAAAAAGGATCAGGCGTGCCCGAATTGAAACGGCGCCGCGGCTGTCGACCGCGACCGTCCACGCGCTTTTCAGGTCGGCAGCCGACCGGTCGGCCCGACTGACGCGCGTTTGCCTTCTGCTCCGGGGATCATTATATATACGAGTTGTGTGTCAACGCCATGCGGGTCGCTTGCAACCCCGCCTTTCCACGAATCGAGACGCTGCTTTTCAAAGCGAGGGAGGGCCGCATTGAAACCCGATTGTGAGTCCGAAAAGCTGAAATCCTATGGCCTGTGTCTGGGAGCGTCCACCCTGTCGCTGGTGGCGGTCGAGGTGGACCGGTGCGCCGGCACCCCCTCGCACGCTTATCCGGAACCACGTGTCGTTAACCGGATAGTCCAACCGCATGGCGGTGATCCGCACCAGGCGCTGCAGCAGGTGCTGTCGACTCTCGATGGCACCCCGACACCGCGGATCGCCGTCACGGGTCGTAAATTCCGACAATTCGTCAAATTGAGCACGATTTCCGAACCCGAGGCCATCGAATACGCCTACCGGCACGTCAAACCGGCCGATGTCGCCTGTCCGGCCGTGGTTTCGGCCGGCGGCGAAACCTTCATGGTCTATGTCCTGGATCGCATGGGTCAGATATCCAACGTGATCACCGGCAACAAATGTGCTTCCGGCACGGGAGAATTTTTCCTGCAGCAACTCCGGCGCATGGATGTTTCGCTTGAGCAGGCCGGTCACTGGACCACAACCGCGGATCCTTACGCCGTCTCCGGCCGGTGCTCGGTCTTCTGCAAGTCCGACTGTACCCACGCCACCAACAAGGGCGTGCCGAAATCGAAAGTCACCGCCGGCCTGTGCCGCATGATGGCCGACAAGATCCTGGAACTTCTTAAAAAGGTCGAACGTAAAAACATCATGTTCGTCGGCGGCACGGCCCAGAACAAGATGATGATCGCCTACCTGCGCGAACAGATCCCCGGGCTGATCGTGCCCAGGGAGGCGGCCTGTTTCGAGGCCCTGGGGGCCGCCCTCTGGGCGCTGGAAAACCAGACCCGGCCCCTGCCCGCCATGGCCGATCTCTTCCGCAGCGACGTCTCCTCCTTCGATCGGCTGCCGCCGCTGAAGCGTTTCAGCGACCAGGTCGCCTTCAAAACAATCGAGAAGAAAACGGCCAGGGCCGGCGACCGGGCCTATTTCGGCCTGGACGTCGGCTCGACGACCACCAAGGCCGTGCTGCTTCGCAAAGAAGACGACGCCATTTTAGCCTCGGTATACCTGCGCACCAACGGCGATCCGATCGCGGCCTCACGGCAGTGCTATCGACAGATTCTCGCGCAGGTGGCGGCGGCGGTCGACCCGCGCGAGATCGACATCGAAGGCTTGGGGGTATGCGGTTCGGGACGGCAGATTGCCGGCCTGCACGCCTTGACCGAGGGCGTCATCAACGAAATCATCGCCCACGCCACGGCGGCGGTTTATTTCGATCCGGCCGTCGACACGATTTTCGAAATCGGCGGACAGGATGCCAAATACACCTACATCACCAACGGGGTGCCGTCGGATTACGCGATGAACGAGGCCTGTTCGGCCGGCACCGGATCCTTCCTCGAAGAGTCGGCCTACGAGACTCTGGGGGTCCGGATGGAGGATATCGCCGACATCGCGCTCAAGGGCCGCAACGTGCCGAATTTCAACGATCAGTGCGCCGCCTTCATCGCATCGGACATCAAAAACGCCATCCACGAAGGCGTCGGCCGCGCGGACATCATGGCCGGCCTGGTGTACTCGATTTGCATGAACTACGCCAACCGGGTCAAGGGCAACCGCCCCGTCGGCACCAAGGTCTTCATGCAGGGCGGGGTCTGCTACAACAAAGGCGTTCCCCTGGCGATGGCGGCGCTGGTGGGCAAACCGATCATCGTCCCGCCGGAGCCCGGCCTCATGGGGGCCTTCGGCGTCGCCCTGGAGGTCAAAAACCGAATCGCCGCCGGGCTGATGCAAAAAAATTCTTTCGACCTGGCGCTGCTGGCGGAGCGTTCGGTGACCTACGGCCGGACGTTCACCTGCAAGGGCGGCAAGGAAAAATGCGACCGGCGCTGCCGGATCGCGCTGATCGAGCTGGACGGAGGCACCTATCCGTTCGGCGGCGCCTGCAACCGCTACGACAACCTGCGGCGCAAGGTCCACTACGATGTCGATCGCCTCGACCGGGTCGGCCTCCGGCAGCGGATGACCTTCGAGGGCCCCGGGCCGCCGCCGGCGTCCGCATCCGGATCGAAACGCCGGGTCCGCATCGGTTTCAACCGCAGCTTTCTGGTCAACACCTACTATCCGCTCTATTCGTCCTTTTTTTCCGAACTCGGCTTCGAGCCCGTGCTGCCGGAGACCTGCTCGCGCCAGGGCATCGACCAGCGCAACGCCGCCTTTTGCTTTCCGGCCGAACTGGCCCACGGATATTTCCACGCGCTGCTGACCCAGGATCCGCCGCCGGAGTATATCTTCCTGCCCCACTTCCGGGCCGTTCCCACCCAGGACAACCGCCTGAACTCGCTGGTCTGTCCGATCGTGCAGGGGGAAACCTTTATCCTGCGGGCCACTTTCAAAGAGCGTCTCGCGGCCTTGAGCGCCCGCGGCAGCCGGGTGCTCACCCCGCTGATCGACCTGACGGATGGCCTGGCGGGGGCCCGGCGGCCTTTGATCGACACCGCCCGATCGATGGGCATCGGCGCCGGCCGCGCCCGGCGGGCGTTCGATGTCGCCCTCAACCGCCAGCAGCGCTATCTCGACGACATGCTGGCAGCGGGTCGCGACTCTCTGGCGGAACTCGAACGGGACCCCGACCGCTTTGCGGTGGTCCTCTTCGGCCGGCCCTACAGCGCCTTTGTCGACGAGGCGCACATGGGCATCCCGCACAAGCTCGCGACAAGGGGCGTGGCGGTGATCCCGCTCGATTTTCTGCCCCTGTCACAGGAAAGAACCACGCGGCACATGTACTGGGGCATCGGGCAAATGATCACCAAGGCCGCGCGCATCGTTAAAAACCACCCCCAGCTCTTCGCGGTCTACATCACCAATTTTTCGTGCGGCCCGGATTCTTTTCTCCTCGGCTATTTTCGCGGCATCATGGGCCGCAAGCCCTCTTTGACACTGGAACTCGACAGCCACACGGCCGATGCCGGCCTCGAAACGCGCATCGAGGCGTTTCTCGACATCGTAGCCGCCTACCGCAAGCTGGCGGCCACCGACAGCCTTCCGACGGTCAAGAAAACGTTTACGGCCGCCCGCACGCTCCTGGAAAACGGCGTTGCACGGGTCGTCACCTCCCGCGGCGAAAAAATCGACATGACCGATCGGCGGGTCACCCTGCTCTTTCCGTCCATGGGCCGCCTGGCCAGCGAGTGCATCGCCGCGGTGTTCCAGGGCAAGGGCTTCAATGCCCGGGCCTATCCGCCGGCCACCGAAGCCGATTTGAAAACCGGTCGCGCCAACACGAGCTGCAAGGAGTGCCTGCCGCTGATCCTGACGACCGGCACGCTGTTGAATTACGTTCAAAATGAAAAAAAGCCGGACGAGGTCCTGGTCTACTTCATGGCCGGCGGCAGCGGCCCGTGCCGCTTCGGGCAGTATTCGGTTTTCATGGAAAACCTGGTCGAGCGGCTCGAACTGCCTGATGTGACCCTGCTGACCTTGAGTTCGGAAAACGCTTACGCCGGCCTCGATACCGATTTTCAGCGGCGCGGCTGGTGGGCGATCGTCGTGTCGGACGTCCTGGAAGACATCCGCTCGATGCTGCTGGCCAATGCTATCGACGTCGCTGCGGCCATGACCGTATTCGAAGAGGAACTGGCGGCAGTCCTGGCGGCGCTGCGTCAGGGCGACTTCAAACACCTCGAGCGCTGCCTCGAAAAAACGGCGGTGCGCCTGCGCCGGATTCGTCTCAAGCGTCCGCCGGTCGCGGTACCGAAAATTTTTCTGGCCGGAGAAATCTTCGTCCGCCGTGACGCGCTCTCGCGTCAGTACCTCACCGAGAAAATGGCCGAGTCGGGGTTTGCCACGATCTGCTCGCCGGTGAGCGAATGGATGTTGTATGCCGATTACCTCGTCCGGTCCGGCCGCGTGGATTGCAAGCCGCCGCTGCTCGAGTATCTGAAATTTTTGCTGCGCTACCGCTTCAAGGGATTTTACGAAAGGCGCATCAAGTCGATTTTGGCCTCCTCGGAACTGGTGGCGCCCGCGACGGTCGACATCGACGCCATTATCGCCGGGGCCGCCCGCCACCTGTCGCCGGACCTGGGCGGCGAGGCCATCCTGACGATCGGCAGCGCCCTGGCGGAAATTATCGACGTCGCCTGCGGCGTGATCGCCATCGGGCCTTTCGGTTGCATGCCCAACCGCCTTTCGGAAGCCATTTTAAGCGAAACGATGAACAGCGCCGACAAGCTGAGCAGCCACCCTTACGACCAGCGGCTGCGCACGGTGCTGTCCGACATCGAGGAGCTGCCCTTTCTGGCCATCGAAAGCGACGGATCACCTTTTCCGCAGGTCATCACCGCCAAACTCGAAGCGTTCTGTTTGCGGGCCCGCCGTCTGCACGAGCGGCTGTACACACTGAACTGAAGACCTGTTCGGCTCCACAGCCGGCCCCGTGAATCCCCGTGAGGGCGAAAAATTTTTCGCCCCTACGTGTTCGGAAGGTTCCGGGTACTCGCACGAGCGGAGGCGAATCGACAAAAAGGGCGGGCACAGAGGCCCGCCCCTACGGCTTGGTGGGGATCGGATCCGATTCAACCGGCTCAACTGACCCAACTGACTCAACTGACCTAACCGACTCAACTGACCTAACCGACCCAACCGGTTTTCATGCCCCGTGGCAGCCCAAAAGGCCCCGACCGTTCTCCATGACACACTTTCCACCGTCACCTTCATCACCTGCCGCAGCGACTGCATGCGGCAACCGCAAGGCCATCTGGGGCTGGGTATTATACGACTGGGCCAATTCGGCTTTCGCGACCACGGTCATGGCCGGATTCTTCCCGCTTTTCTTCAAGCAGTACTGGAGCCACGGGACCGATGCCAATGTCAGCACAGCCCAGTTGGGCCTTGGGAACTCGATTGCCAGCCTGATCGTCGCGCTGCTGGCACCGGTGCTGGGCGCAATTGCGGACCGGGCGTCGCTGCGCAAGAAACTGCTGATATTCTTTGCCTATCTGGGCGTCACGATGACCGCCGGCCTCTTCCTGGTCGGCAAGGGCCAATGGGAGTTGGCGCTTTTGCTCTATGTAACGGCTATCGTCGGGTTTTCGGGATCGGTCGTTTTTTATGATTCCCTGCTGCCGGCCGTGGCGCCCGAAAGTGACATCGACCGGATATCCAGCCGGGGCTATGCCATGGGATACCTGGGCGGCGGGCTGCTTTTTCTGGTCAACGTCCTGATGACCTTGATGCCGGAGCGTTTCGGTCTGCCGGATGCCGCCGTGGCGGTCCGCTGCGCCTTTCTCTCGGTAGCGCTCTGGTGGGGCGGCTTCACCGTGTTTACCATTCTGTGGGTGCCCGAGTCCGCCGTCCGGCCGGTGACACCCGCGCACCACAGCCTGGTTTTTGGCGGCCTGCGGCAATTTGGAACAACGCTGCGGGGGTTTCGCCGCTCGAAAACCCTGTGGTTGTTTCTGGCGGCCTACTGGTTTTACATCGACGGGGTCGATACCATCATTCGCATGGCGGTCGATTATGGCCTGGCCCTCGGTTTCCAGGCCACCGACCTTATCGGTGCCCTTCTGGTCGTTCAGTTCGTCGGCTTCCCGGCCGCTCTCGGTTTCGGCCGGCTCAGCCAGGCTGTCGGCGCGCGCCGGGCCATCTTCCTGGCGATCGGATCGTATTTTCTGATCACGCTCTGGAGCACGCAAGTGACCGTGAAAGCTGAATTTTACATCCTGGCGGTCATGATCGGACTGGTCCAGGGGGGAATTCAAGCTCTCAGCCGATCTTATTTCACGCGGCTGATTCCGGCCAACCGCACGGCCGAGTATTTCGGCTTTTACAACATGCTCGGGAAGTTCGCCGCGATCCTCGGCCCGGCCCTGATGGGGCTCGTGGGCTTGGTGGCCAAACGCCTCCTGCTGCCCCCCGTCCCCTCGGCCGCCGATCTGCTGCACTACGGCCAGGTGGCATCGCGCTGGAGCATCGGCTCGATTGCGGTGCTGTTTCTCATCGGCGGCGTCCTGTTTTACTTCGTTGACGAAAAAAAGGGACGCGCCGAAGCCTCCCGATTGTCCGGGCCCGACCCCGCACCGCCCACTTTCACCTGAGTATTTCCGCCGCCCCGCCACCGGGTTTCGCCGCCGGCGTTCCCTGGGGAACTCTGCTATCGACACCCCTTCGATGCCGTCCAAAACACTTTACATACTAACAAGTTTTTAGTATACTAAAAATAAACTAGCATCGCGGGGAAAGGAGATGGCATGGACATGCATTTGATCGAAATCGACCCTGACGTCTGGAATCATCTGAAACAGTTTGCCGAACCTTTTGTCGATACCCCCAATTCCGTGCTGCGCCGGCTGCTGCTCGACGAGGATGACCGGGAGGATGGCGCGGCGCTCAGTGTCATCGACATCAAAGGGGTCCCGAAAGCATTGTCACAGATTTTCGAAGTGCTGTACGAAATCGAAGTGAACGGATGTTCGCGAGTCGAAGCAACGCACAAGGTAGCGGAAAAACGGGGGACGGCCCCTCAAACCGTGATCGACAAGTATTGCCGCCAGTTGAACAAGCGTGCCCACGAAATCGACCACCTCTTCGATGAAAAAGGCTACGCGCAGTTCAAGAAACTGCTGAAGCAAAAATTTACCAGCCACAGCAGCATCATCGACCTTTACTTCGATACGTTGACGGGCAACCAGCCTGGCGGCACAGCCGATGATTCCATGGAAGAGTCCCCGGAGCAGGTCCCGGTTGACCAGGACCTGCCCGATGCCCTGCCGGCGCAGGTGAATTGAGGCGCAGCGCCCTTTTTTTCGGGCAGCGGGCTTTTCACATCGGTTCATTGTAACGCTTCGTCTGAATCACGAACAAAGATATTTTTATACGCTTTTGCGGAGAGTGCCCCTATGGCTGATATGGATGATGCGCGGCTCAAGGCTGAAATCGATGAAATTGTGGCCAAGATTACCTCCACCATGAAAAAAATCGAAGGTCTTGTCCCGCTGGACACCGCCCCAAGCGATGGTCCCGGCGATGCGACCGCCGGCTCCCCCCCGGCCGGCAATGACGCGCCCGCAGGGCCACCCCAGCCCAAAAATGATTGATGCACTTGATATAGTTAAGTTTTCGTTGCCTGCACCCCTGAAAATAACTGTTGACCTTCGGGGTTAACTCCATTAAGAGAACGGTTAACCTTACAGTGGGTCCTGGAAAAGACCACGCGCATTTCAGGAGGTGCTCCATGGCGTTGACCAAAAACGAAATAGTCACGGCGGTGCATGAGCTGGGTTTCACCAAAAAAAAATCGGTCGACACCGTGGAGTCTCTGCTGGAAATTATAAAAACGACTTTGGAACGGGGTGAGGACGTCCTGATTTCGGGGTTCGGGAAATTCTGTGTCAAGGAAAAGAACAAGCGCCGCGGTCGCAATCCGGCCACCGGATCGGACCTGATCCTGCGGGAGCGCAAGGTCGTGACGTTCAAGTGCTCCGGCAAGCTGAGAAACAAGATCAACCGGTCAGACTGATCAACCGCACCGGCCGCCGACCGGTGCGTCAGCGGTGATGGCGATTCCGGCCCGTGTGCGGCCTCCTCTTCGATTCCTCCATTTCTTCATTGTCTCGCCATCCTACGACCCAACCGACCCAACCGACTCACAGCTCAATCCCGTATGCCTTAATTTTACTGAGCAACGACGGGTGGCTGATCTCCAGAAGACGCGCGGCCCGGGTTCGATTCCCACCGGTTTCGGTAAGCGCCTTGGAGATAAATTCTTTTTCGAGGTCTCTCTGGGCTTCTTTCAGCGAAAAACCATTACCGCCGGAAGAAAACGGCCCTGTTCCCGTTTGCGTGCCGAAGCCCTCCGGAAGGTCAGCGGGCGTGATCGCGTCCTGCTCGGCCAGAACCACGGCCCGCTGAATCACATTTTCCACCTCACGGACATTGCCCGGCCAGGAGTGCTTCATCAAACAGGCCATGGCGGGGGGAGCAATCGCAACGACATTCTTTTTCAACTCCCGGTTGAAACGTTCGATAAACAACTGACATAGCGGCGGGATATCCTCGGGATGTTCTCTGAGGGGTGGCAGGTGAATCCGCAACACGTTCAAACGATAGAACAGATCTTCACGAAAGCTTCCCCGTCGTATTTCCGTCTCCAGGTCCCGGGCGGTCGCGGCAATCACGCGCACATCGATCCGGTGCGTCCTGGCGTCGCCCACCGGCCGGATCTCGCTCTCCTGCAGCACCCTCAACAGCTTGACCTGCAAAGACGGGGGCAGTTCACCGATTTCATCCAAAAACAGCGTCCCGCCCGCGGCCGCTTCGAAGAGGCCGCTCTTGTCACGGTCCGCGCCGGTAAAGGCCCCCTTTTTGTAACCGAACATTTCGCTTTCGAGGAGATTTTCGGGAATCCCGCCGCAATTGACCGCCACGAGCGGTTCGGCGACCCGTTCACTGTGGGAATGGATGCCACGGGCAATCAACTCCTTGCCGGTACCGCTCTCGCCGGTGATCAAAACGGTGGTATTGTGCCGTGCGACCTTTTTCGACAGCTCGAACACCGCCTGCATGGCCTTGCTCTGACCCACCATGCTGTCAAAACGGCTTTCGGCCTGTATGTTTCTGATCCGCTCGCGCAGGAAGGTGTTTTCTTTTTTCAGCCGTTCACGCTCTTCGGCTTTTTTAAGCGTCAGGGTGACCTCGTCACTCTTGAAGGGTTTTGAAATGTAATCGTATGCGCCCAGTTTCATGGCCTCTATCGCCGTCTCGATGCTGCCGTAGGCCGACATCATAATAACAGTCGAGCGGTTGATCAGCTCCCCGGCGGTCTTCAGAAATGTCATGCCGTCCATCTTGGGCATTTTTATGTCGCAGAGAATAAAATCATAGGCGGACTGTTCCAGCATCTTCAAACCTTCACCGCCTTCGGCGGCCGTATCGACGGTGTAGCCGGAATTTTTCAGCATGGCCGAGAGCATGTGACGCATATTGCTTTCGTCATCGATCACGAGCAGTCGTCGCGGCCCCTGTCCGTTGGCTGTGAGGTGCCTGTCATCCATTAGCAAGACCTGTTGTCCGGTTCCTCACCGATCGAGGGCACATCGCGGTGACGGCAACGGTTAAAGGGTGCTGGGGTTTCATGTTCAGGCAGGCTGCCGCGACGCACCAAAACGGCTTCATCGGGGTTGTCCGCCGTCCGGCCGGGCGGTGCGCACAACGGCAATGTCACGAACATGGTCGTGCCTTCGCCTGGACGGCTGACAGCCGAAATTTTGCCGCCCAGGCTTTCGATGATCATGAAACTGACCGAAAGTCCGAGGCCGGTGCCCTGGCCGGGTTCCTTGGTCGTAAAAAAAGGATCGAAGATATTGCCGATGTTTTCAGGTGCTATGCCGACGCCATTGTCGATCACCGCTATCTCCAGCAGCGGTTCCTCGGCCGTGGTTGCGGGCGTTATCCTTGCGCCGGTACGGACCGTGGAGTTGATGGTAAGGCGGCCGGGGTCCGGGGAGGAGCGGGAAGCAACGGCATCGGCCCCATTCAGAATCAGGTTCAGGAATACCTGCCGCAGCAGGTTCGGGTCCGCCGTGACCCAATCGTTGGCGGCCTCGAGATTCAACTGAAAATCGATGGCGGCCACCCTCGGCTCGTACCGCACCACGTCGGAAATGTCGGCAATGATTTCGTGCGCATGCACCGGCATCGCCCCGTCAATCGATGGACGCGATAACTCGAGCAGCTGGCGGATGATCGTGTTGATCCGGTTGACCTCGCTGCCGGTACGGCGAAGGTATTCACGTTTTTCGACCGCATCGATAGCGCCGTTTTCCTGTTGGAGAAGCTCGATGTAGCCCATGACAATACCAATTGGATTGCCGATTTCATGGGCGATACCGGCTGACAACCGCCCGACGGACGCCAGCTTTTCGGCCCGGATGACTTCCTGCTGGGCCTTGCGAAGTTCGGTGTTGGCTTTTTCAAGGGAGGCGACCGTCGAGCGCAGTTTCTGCCGATCGGCGGAAATCCGTTCCAGCATGAGGTTGAGCGACTTGGAAAGCTGGTGGAGTTCGTTGTCCTCCTTGCGCACGGCAAAGATCCGGCCGGTCTCGTCTTCGTGGTAGTCTTCCGCGCGACGGGCCAAGCGCTGCAGCGGCTCCAGATAAAGTTTCGTAATCCGATAGACACCAATGATCGTTAGAATCACGACATTGATGACACCATATATGACAAAGATTTTTTGAGATTGCCTTTGATTTTGATAGAGGCCGTCGAGAGTGGTCACCGCACCGACGGCACCGACGATGACACCCTGTTTTATTGAAGGGTTGGCCACCATCAGACGGTGATCCTGCAGCCAGAAAAAAACCCGGGTGCGGCCCGAAAAGCAGATTTCCTGACCACCGGATGCAATCGCCGACTGCAGGCAGGCGCGCAATTCCTGCTTCAAGCCCCCGTCCGCTCCCTGGCCGAAACGGATGTTGCCGTGGTGATCGACTGCCAGGGCGTAATCGATCCTGGCCGGCGCGAGAATCGAAAAACCGGATGACGCAATTTCCGCAGGTTGCGTCTGCTGAAACACGCTGTCATCAATGATGCCCAAAGCCAGGTTGATTCTATCGACTTCCGACCGCAGGCCGTCGCGATAATGCGTCACAACCGCCACCGCCGCGAGAAGAAATACCCCGATGGACAGCAGCGCCGCCAGATTGATCAGGATATTTGACTTCAAACTACGGGTGATCAAGGCCGCCTCGGCCGCAGGGAGTGGGTCATGAGTGGCTAATAATATTATGGAATTTTATCACATCGGACCTCCTATTGCAATTTTTAGGCGGCCAGCCCCCTCCGAATGGCGGGCGGTGCCACGGACTCGAGGTCGGCGGCGTGCAAAGGGGAAAGCAAATCCGATCGTCGTGGCGGAGTGAAAGCGTAAAAAGGGGGCAGAGCCTTTGCGGCTGATCGGGCTGCAATAAAAAAAACCCCGGATGTCCCAAGGGATCATCCGGGGTATGCGTTAAATTTCCGGCGGCGTCCTACTCTCCCACTCAGTCTCCCGAGCAGTACCATCGGCGCTAAAGAGCTTAACTTCCGTGTTCGGGATGGGAACGGGTGTGACCTCTTTGCTATCGCCACCGAAAAACTGAAATCGATCTGAACTCAAAAATGAAGACTTTAGACGGCGTTACCGGCTGACGGAATTTCACACTTCCGATTCTTCCTTCCAGCCTGGTCGAAACTTCATTTCGAAAGCCTGTCGTAAAGCCAAGACAATTTGTTTGTAAACAGCGCCTGAAATGGTCTGATTGTGTGAATTATTTTGTGGCCAAGCCGCACGACCGATTAGTACCGGTAAGCTGAACACATTACTGTGCGTACACATCCGGCCTATCAACCTTGTAGTCTACAAGGGGTCTTTAGTTAAGTATGTTTCCATACTTAAGGGATATCTAATCTTGAGGTTGGTTTCCCGCTTAGATGCTTTCAGCGGTTATCCATTCCGAACATAGCTACCCAGCCATGCCGCTGGCGCGACAACTGGAACACCATTGGTTCGTCCATCCCGGTCCTCTCGTACTAGGGACAGATCCTCTCAAATATCCTGCGCCCACAGAAGATAGGGACCAAACTGTCTCACGACGTTTTAAACCCAGCTCACGTACCACTTTAATTGGCGAACAGCCAAACCCTTGGGACCTGCTCCAGCCCCAGGATGTGATGAGCCGACATCGAGGTGCCAAACCGCCCCGTCGATGTGAACTCTTGGGGGCGATAAGCCTGTTATCCCCGGCGTACCTTTTATCCGTTGAGC
>JBAPWQ010000019.1:0-5450 GCA_049283795.1 Desulfobacterales bacterium
TCACCAGTTCAAAGGGGGCGCCGAGTTCCTTGGCGCACGCCATCAACTCGTCGTCCGGCTTGGCCTGCAGCATGCGGATTTCTCCCAACACCGTTCGGGCGTGACGCACGGCTTCCACCACGTCCCCGGTCCCGGCCTCACCCTTCGTGCGGATCATGGCCGCGCCTTCACCGATGCGGCGCAGCGCCTCCCCCAAGTTCCGGCACCCGCAGACGAACGGCACGCCGAAGGCGTTCTTGTCGATGTGATGGGCCTCATCCGCCGGGGTGAGCACCTCGCTCTCATCGACATAGTCCACGCCGATGGCCTCGAGAATCTGGGCCTCGACGAAGTGTCCGATTCGGCATTTGGCCATGACCGGGATGCTGACAGCCGCCATGATCTCGCGGATCAGACCCGGATCGGACATGCGCGCAACCCCACCCTGGGCCCGAATATCGGCCGGGACGCGTTCGAGCGCCATCACGGCGACCGCCCCGGATTCCTCCGCGATGACAGCGTGCTCGGGCGAAACCACGTCCATGATAACCCCGCCCTTCAGCATCTGCGCCAGGCCGCTTTTTACGGTAAAGCTGGTGGATCTTTCCGGTTTTCTTGCCTGTGTATCACTCATTTTGTTCTCCCTTCCCTATATGATAATCCGTTTGCCCCTTTCTACCGGGTGTGCTAACAAAATAACAGATACAGTTTTCTTAAAAAAACAGCATAACAGATTGAAACCGTCCTACCAGAGGGGGGTTCTCATGTGCGGATCCCGGCATAACGCGCAACCGCCGAAGGTTGCGGCCACCCGGCAGGCCTTCCGTTATCGGCAGCTGGCACGCGAGATTGAGAAAAAAATCCTCGAGGGAACCTACCAGGCTGGCGAGAAGCTGCCCTCCATCCGCAGACTCCACCGGCAGACGAACCTGAGCATCTCGACGGTGTATCAGGCGTACGTGGAGTTGGAGAACACGGGGTTTGTCGAAGCACGGCCCAAATCGGGCTATTATGTCCGGCCGGTTTCCTTCAATAAACTTGAGTCACCGGTCTTGCAGAAGAAAACATCCGCGCCGCAGCGGGTCAATCTGGCCCCGGTGATCAACTCCGTCATCGCAGCCATCAGTAACCCCCGGTTCGTCCCCCTCGGCAACACCGCCATGGATCCCGCATTGCTGCCGGTCAAGGCGTTCACTCGCATCCTGAAATCCTTGAGCCGCAGCGAGATGAGAACCCTGCTCTCTTATTCGCCCTCGGAAGGTTTTCCGGAACTCAGGCGACAACTGGCGCAGCGCACGTTAGGGGTGCTGGAAGGCATCGAACCGGAAGACATCATCATCACCAATGGCTGCATGGAAGCACTGGCGCTCTCGCTTCTGGCCGTCACCCGGCCGGGAGACACCGTCGCTATAGAAGCCCCGACTAACTTCAGCTTCCTGCAGCTGCTGAAAGAGCTTGGCTTGCTGGTGTTGGAGATCGCCACCGATCCGCAGGAGGGTGTCGACCTCGAGGAAATCGAAAAGAGCCTGCGCACCAACACCATCCGGGCCTGCCTTTTCATGCCGACCTTTCAAAATCCGCTGGGTGCGCTGATGCCCGATGACAAGAAAGAAGCCCTGGTGAAGCTGGTGACAGGTCGCGGGATCCCGATAATCGAGGATGACATCAGCAGCCATCTCTATTTCGGCGAGCAGCACCCGGCGTCCTTGAAGGCCTTCGATCGCGAAGACCTGGTTCTGACCTGCTCGTCATTCTCGAAAACACTGGCGCCCGGGCTGCGCCTGGGATGGGTAATCCCGGGCAGACGATTCAATTCCAAGATTCAACGCTTGAAGGCCGGTATAACAATCTCCACCTCTACCCTGGGCCAATACGTGGTGGCGCGCTTCCTGGCCAGCGGAGCCTACGAGCGTCACCTCCGGGCCCTGCGCAGCGCCTTGAAAAAGCAGCTGTTCAGGACCGCCATCGAGATTCAAACCCATTTTCCGGCCCAGACCCGGCTGGCCGTTCCCCGTGGGGGCTCCCTGCTCTGGGTCGAGCTGCCCCCCGGCAGCGACGGCCTGGCAGTCTATCAAGCCGCCTTCGATCGAAATATAGCCATCATACCGGGGGCGGTCTGTTCAAATTCAAAACAGTTCGACAATTTTATCCAGATCGGCTGCGCCACCCCCTTCAGCCGTAGGATCAAAGAAGCGATCGGCATCCTGGGATCCATTGCCGCCCGGTTTTCGACGACCGATCAGTTAAGTAATCGGCCGAATTCGTGACGACCTCCCGCCGGCAATCCGCTGAGAATTTCTTAGCGCGAAGAAAAAATTCCGGTCAGGCCTAGCGATCTTTTTTCAGATGAGTATGTCATACATTTCTGTATTACAGATTTTTTCGATGAGTCAATTGAACTTAACTTGCTTGAAATACTAAGATAAAGATAAGGTTTAACGGCGGTATGAAATTTGCTTGGGCGAGAGGGCGGGGATGATTTTTAAAACGCTCAAAAAAGGCGGCGGCTGAATTCGGAAAATGCCGCACGAATCGACCGGTCACAACAGGAAAATCGCTTTTAATCCGATGATGACACCTGCCGTCAAGCTGATTTCCTACCATCCGAACCTTCCCGTAGTCCGGCAAAGAGATGCCTTTGTCCGGCCGTTCTCTGCCACCTGCCAGGCAAGTGGCCTGGTCCGCTCGGCCGGTTTGCAGCGCATTTATGGGCACGTTCACCGCAGTTGCGCGCCTGCCGGCCATGGCACCGACCAGTGCGGAGTGGCCTGCGGACGGCTGATCGACATTTACGTCTGATGGCAGGTTTGCAACCGTGCGCGAAGACGCCGCCCCTTCGCCATCTTCACCGAAGGCAGTCGGCGCGATTCCGGTCCCGATACCCCTTCCTTTCTTTTCGCACTTTGACGACCCCGTTCGTTACGTCCCTAAATGACGGCCTGATTTTTCAGTCCGTTGCCGTTCAGGACTGCGGGGGCGGAAAATTTTGGAGAATGTCGTCCACCGCCGTCATGATCAGCTGATCTTTTTCTTGCGGGCTCAGGCCCTGATTGACCCGCACCCGCGTCTCGCCCCGCCAGATGACATTTCGGGAGGCCGGGAGGACGAAGGTCAGAGACAGTCTGGTCTCTCGGTAGAGCCCATAGTCATCTGGTCCGCCGGTGGTGTCTATTTGGCTGGTCGAGTCAACCATCGGTTCGATGAGAAAATCCGGTTTACTTAGTGACACGGTATAATCCTTGAACGATAAACGGGTCTCGACAAAATATTTGACACGGTCGGCATTCAGCGGCGTGATCGTGGCGGTTACCGGCAGCGGCAGCCAGGCATAAGACCGCATGGCCGTAAAATCCACCCGGATGTCGTAGTCGTAGGACGTATCGTAAACCAGTGGCTTGACCGGGGCACAGTGATAGAGGAGAACGGTTGTCAGAACGCAGACCGCAAACAGGCGCAAATGCTTCATGGATAAATCTCCCTGATTCTATTCGTGGGTGGATAAAATAACATGGGACGATAGTCGGGTGGCATCTCAATAGATGCGTGCATTTCAAGAAACCACTGGCTGATTTCCGGAAATGAGCAATTTTCTGCAAGGCCAATGAAATCGGTGAAATTGCGCGGAGGCATACGGCTGTATGCCGCACAAGGGATTTTGCCGATTGACGCCGAAATTGCAGAAAAGGGCCATTTCCGGATCGGAAACTAGCGAACTTTCTGCATAAAAGCAAGCACCCTCCGCTAAATTTCCCCTTGACAAGGTCGATGGTTGCCTATAATGGTTGCATCCCTTGAGAAAATCTAAATTCCGGACAAAGGCGTTCGGGATTTATGATCTTGCAGTGTTCGGACAATGACGTCCCTATCTCCAGTGTGAGGAGGGGCGTCTTTTTTTATTCCGGCTAATATTTTTTGGCCAATATCAGTTTCAATAAGCGGGAAAAACGACATGGACAGCGGTTTCAAACCCCACATCACGGTTTTTCATTGTATCAATACCCTGGGCGAGGGCGACGCCTCGCCGCTGGCCGGCGGGGACGGCTTCACCTCCAAATTTGTCAAGCTGCCCTGTTCGAGCATGGTCAAAGACGTCTTCCTGCTGCGGGCCTTCGAGGCCGGGGCCGATGCCGTGGTTGTGCTGGTCTGTCCCGAGGGTGCCTGCCGGTACGTCGAGGGAAACCTGCGTGCCAAAAAACGCGTGCGCTGGGTTCAGGCGCTGCTCGATGACATCGGTCTCGGCGGCCGGCGGCTGTCGCTTTACAACCTTCGACCCGGTGACACGGCGGCGGCGGGCCGGATTGCTCAGGAGGTTTTGGAAATGGTGATGGCGTCAGGCCGCAATCCGGCGGCGTGGAGCCGACCGGCCATGCCGGCTGATTGACCCTCTAACGGAAGCGCAGCTTCCCTTGAATTGAGACACGATCGTGTCTTGGCTGGAGTCGACGTATGATCGTAGCGGAACAGAAATCAATCGCGGAAATCAAGGAAATCGTGGCGCCTTACAATAAAATTCTGCTGCTGGGATGCGGCACCTGCGTCAAGACCTGCTTTGCCGGCGGCGAGGACGAGGTCGCCGTGATGGCCTCGGCCCTGCGCCTGGCGGTCAAAATGGAAGGCCGGGAGATCGACATCGAGGAGTTGACGGTCGAGCGGCAGTGCGAAGACGAGTTCATCCAGGAGAGTGCCGAGGCGATTGCGCGCAACCAGTCGGTATTGTCATTGGCCTGCGGCGCCGGTGTCCAGGCCCTGGCGCGGCGGTTTAAAACGACGCCCGTTCTGCCGGGCGTCAACACGACCTTCATGGGCGTTCTGGAAAAACCGGGTCTTTTCACCGAAGAGTGTGCCGGCTGCGGGGACTGCAAGCTGGCCCTGTTCGGTGGGGTCTGTCCGTTTACCCGCTGCGCTAAAAAACTGGTGAACGGTCCCTGCGGCGGCTCGCGCAAAGGCAAGTGCGAGATCAACCCGGATACCGACTGCGCCTGGCATCTGATCATCGAGCGATTGACGGCCCTGGGACAGATGAACAACCTGAAAGTGTATCTTCCGCCCAAGAACTGGTGTGCCAGCCTTTCCCCCGGGCCCCGCAAACTCATCAGAGAGGATCATGAAATATGAAGACCGACAGCATCAGTCGATTTCAGAGCGTTTTATCAGGAGGCGGCTTTGCCGTGACGGTCGAATGTGGCCCGCCCCGCGGCGCCGATCCCGAAGTGGTGCGCAAGAAGGGGCAATTATTGCAGGGATGTGCGGATGCCGTCAATGTGACCGACAACCAGACGGCTATTGTCCGCATGTCCAGCATCGCCGCCAGCGTCCATTTGTTGGGACTCGGACTCGAGCCGGTCATGCAGATGGTGACCCGCGACCGCAACCGGATTGCGCTGCAGTCAGACATGTTAGGGGCCTATTCCCTGGGGATCAGAAACATCCTTTGCCTTTCCGGTGATCACCAGAGCTTCGGCAGCCAACCC
>JBAPWQ010000020.1:0-6048 GCA_049283795.1 Desulfobacterales bacterium
GGCCCTTCGTGGCCGTCAACTGCCCGACCGTTCCGGAAAACATCCTGGAAAGCGAACTCTTCGGCTACAAAAAGGGCGCCTTCACCCACGCCACCCAGAACAAGATCGGCCTTTTCCAGGAGGCGCATCGCGGGACCCTTTTTCTGGATGAAATCGGCGACATCAGCCCCACGATCCAGACCAAACTGTTGCGGGTGCTGCAGGAAAAAGAGATCAAGCCCCTGGGCGACACCAAGTCGGTGGCCGTCGACGTGCGCATTATCGCCTCGACCAATCAGAACCTGGAAGAAAAGATAAAAAAAGGCGAATTCCGCGAAGACTTCTTTTATCGCCTGAACGTGCTGCCCATAAAGCTGCCGCCGCTCAGAGAGCATCCGGAAGATATCCCGATCATCGCCAGTCATCTGCTCGAAAAGCACTGCGGCAAGCTGAACAAGCCCCTGAAGAAGATCTCCTCCGAACTGATGGAAGTCTTCGTCGGGCGCAGCTGGGAGGGCAACGTCCGGCAACTCGAAAACGTCATCATGCAGGGCATCATCTTCTCGGCCACCGACGAGATCGGGCCGCAGGATATCGACCCGGCCGGCAGAAACGCGCCCGCCTTTCCCGCGGAAGCGGCGCTGACGAACCTGCCGTACAAGGAGGCCAAGGAAAAAATTCTGGTGCGCTTCAACCGCAAGTACCTGTCGCGCCTGCTCGCGGAAAACGCGGGCAACGTCTCGCGCGCGGCGCGCCGGTGTGGCCTCGAACGCCAGGCGCTGCAGCAGATCATGCGGCGCTACGATGTCCGCGCCGACCAGTTCAGGCCCTGACCCCTCAGGCCCGGATGGATGTGGCAGGCAGTCGCTGCAGCCGAAAATCCGGGCTGAAAAATGCATCAGTGTCCAAACAATCATGAGTCACCGCCGCATCACCTTCACGCTTTGCCTGGTCGAGATCCTGGCCATGATCGGCATCGCCACCTTTCCGGCCCTGCTGCCGACCTTCATCGACGCCTGGCACCTGAGCAACACCCAGGCCGGCTGGATCAACGCCGTTTACTACGGCGGCTACATGATCAGTGTCCCGGTCCTCGTCAGCATTACCGACCGCTGCGATGCGCGGCACGTGGTCCTGTTCGGGGCCCTGGGGGCGATGGTTTCCGCATTGGGATTTGCACTTTTCGCCACGGGGTTCCGGTCCGCGGTTTTATTCCGGCTTCTCTCGGGAATCAGCCTGGCGGGCATCTACATGCCGGGGCTCAAACTGCTCGGCGACCACACCGAAGGCGCGCTGCAAAGCCGGTACGTCTCCTTTTACACCGCTTCTTTTTCGATCGGCCTGAGCCTCTCCTTCCTGCTGGCCGGGGAAGTCAACACCCGGTTCGGCTGGCGCTGGGCCTTTGTCCTTGCGGCCCTCTGCGCTCTGTGCGCCGTGCTGGCAAGCGTGCGCTTCCTGCCGCCGGGCACCATGCGCCCGGCGGCCTCGCCGGCGGAAAAGCGGTTCGAGTTCACATTCGATTTCAAGCCGGTGTGGACCGCCGGCAGTGCGCTGGCCTTTATCTTCGGCTACGCGGCCCACATGTGGGAACTCTTCAGTTCGCGCTCCTGGATCGTGGCCTTCCTCACCTACAGCCAGTCGCTTCAGGCCGCACCGGCCGGGTTGTCGGCCACCCGCATCGCTTTTCTGGTGGGCCTGATCGGCCTTCCGGCCAGCATCGCCGGCAACGAGATCGCCCGCCTGTTCGGCCGCAAAAAAACCATCATCGTGATCATGTCGGTTTCGGTGCTCGTTTGCAGCATGATCGGGTTCAGCGCCCCCCTGCCCTATGCGGCGGTGGTCGGCCTGTGCCTGCTACACGCGGTCACGGTCGTGGGCGATTCGGCGGCCCTGACGGCCGGTGCGGTCGGCGCCGCCCCGGCGGGCTACCGCGGGGCCACGCTGGCGCTGCACTCCACGCTCGGCTTCGGTGCGGCTTTCCTCGGCCCGCTGGCGGTCGGGGTGGTGCTAGACCTGTTCGGCTCGCGGATGACGCTCGCCTGGGGCATGGCCTATCTCACCATGGCCGCCGGCTGCGCGCTGGGCCCGTTTTTCATCCTGTTCTTCGGTCGCCGAAATAAGGGATCCGACAGCCGGCAGCCCGCATCATGAGCGAAATCGGAAGAGACTTTGCATGGGGGTGGGAATTTGATATGAGGGGTCGGTTTGGTCAGTTAGGTCGGTTGCGTAAGGGCGAAAAATTTTTCGCCCCTACGTGCCGGCCCTTCGGCCCGCCACAACAACTGAACGCTGAACATCGAACGGTCACCATCGAATACAAAATAAGGCATGCAGCCATGTTGGCTGTCGTACATGTCGTACATAAGGAGAAGCCGCAATGGGCAAGGACACGCAGTGCGTTCACAGTGGATCGATAGCGGATCGGATGAGCGGCGGGCTGAACTCGCCGATCTTCACCTCTTCCTCTTTCATTTACCTCGATGCGGAGGAAAACATCTATCCGCGCTATTACAACACCCCCAACCAGAAGGCCGTGGTCGACAAGCTGTGCGCCCTCGAAAACGCGGAAAGCGGGCTGTTGTTCAGCTCCGGCATGGCGGCGATCAGCACGGTGGTGTATGCCCTGGCCGGTAAGGGCGATCACGTGATCCTGCAGCGTGATATTTACGGCGGTACTCACCACTTCGCCACCGCCGAATTCGAGCGGTTCGGCATCGACTACACCTTCGTGTCGAACGAGCCGGACGACTTCGCGGCAGCCATCCGCGACACCACGCGCTTGATCTATATCGAAACGCCGTCAAATCCCCTGCTGATGATCACCGACATCGCCGCCGTGGCCGACGTCGCCCGGTCGCATCGCATTCCCAGTGCCATCGACAACACCTTCGCCTCGCCCATCAACCAGAACCCGCACGCGTTGGGAATCGACATCGTGGTTCACAGCGGCACAAAGTATCTCGGCGGTCACAGCGACATCTGCTGCGGGGCCGTTTTAAGTTCCGGGCAGCTCATCGAGCGCATAAAATCTTCGGCCGTCAATTTCGGCGGCAGCCTCAACGCCGTCACCTGTCATCTTCTGGAGCGCAGCCTGAAGACGATGGGAATCCGGGTCGAGCGCCAGAATAAAAACGCGCTGACCATCGCGCGCCATCTGAGCGGCCATCCCCACATCCGGCACGTCTATTACCCGGGCCTCGAGACCCAACCCGGATTTGACATCGCCCGGCGGCAAATGAGCGGTTTCGGCGGCATGCTGTCCTTCGACCTCGACCAGAGCCGGGTCGACCCGCAGCACTTCGGACGCACCCTCGAATTGATCCGGCCGGCCCTGAGCCTCGGCGGGGTGGAATCGATCATCTGTGCGCCGGCCGTGACTTCCCACGTCAAACTGTCGCCGGCCGAACGGGTGGAACTGGGGATTACCGACAGCCTTTTCCGGCTCTCGGTCGGCATCGAGGACGTCGATGACCTGATCGGCGATCTCGAACGGGCGCTGGGGTAGCAAAGTCTCTTGACTATATTCACCGCCCGCTGTGCTCGAGACGCCGAGTCCGCAAAGGTTTTTTTGGGTAAAAACGTTAGGGTATAGGCCATGTTGCGCCGCATGAACCGTGCGCTTTGCCGGCAACGGCAGAAAAAATCCTCCGCGCCCTTCGCGCCTCGACGGTGAAACCCGTCATCGGAACTCATTTATGAAGACACCGACAGCATACAAGCGCATCGTGTTTTGCGATTTCGACGGGACCATCACGGCCGAAGAAACCTTCGTGGCCATGCTCAAGCACTTTGCCGCAAAACCGTACGATGCGGTGGAAAAACGGATGGTCGACGGCCGGGTGACCCTCAGGCAGGCCGTGCGGTCCCTAGTCGAATCGATTCCCTCAAAACGCTATCCGCAGATCATCGACTTCGTGAAGGACAAGCCGATCCGGCCGGGGTTTGCGGAACTGCTCGACTTCCTTTACTTCCACGGCGTTCCCCTGGTGGTGGTTTCCGGCGGGCTCATGGGGTCGATAGCGGAGAAACTGGCGCCTTTTCAGCATCGCATCCATGCCATGCACGCGGCCGAAGTCGATGCCGAAGAAGAATTTCTGCGCGTTCATTCGAAGTTTGAAAGCGAGGAGGAACTGGTGGCGAAAGCCCGGGTGATGGCACTCTATCCGTGCGGGCAGTCGATCGTCATCGGCGACGGCATCACGGACCTGAACAGCGCCCTGGCGGCCGATCTCGTCTTCGCCCGCGACGGCCTGTGCCGGTATCTGGCGAAAAAGGGCCGGCCGTTCATCGGCTGGGAAGACTTTTTCGACGTCTGTAATCACCTGTCGAAGCGCTGGCTGGCCGATGATCAGGATATTGGGGAATATAGGCTTTAACCGCTCAGTTTCTCGAGTGCCGCCAGGTCGTCGCCCAACCGCTGCATCCGCCCGCCCATGATGTCGATGACCGCCGACTGCGCGTCGAGCCACAGCGGTAAAGCACCTTGCAATACGTCCACGCCCTGCGGGGTCAACTCCAGGGTTCGCGTCCGCAGGTCCTTGCCGTGTCCCGACCGGATCAGCCCCTCGCGCTCCAGGGGCTTGAGATTGCGGTTGAGCGTGGTGCGATCCAGCAGCATGAGGTCGGCGAGCCGGCTGATGGTCGAGGAAGGATACAGGTTGATGGCGTTCAGCAGGGTGAACTGCGTGCCTTTCAATCCCACCGGCTTCAGGTACTCGTCGTAGTGGTTGCCCACCACACGCGATACCCGGCGCACCCGAATGCCCATGCAGGTGTCGGCGACCTTGCGGCAGATGCCCTTCAATCGATTCTGGTCTTGTTCTGTCATAATGTCTGTACGTACACATGAAGAAAACAGAATGTCAAGCCCCAAATGACATCGGTCAAACTTTTTCGAAAGGGATGAGCGTTGCCCGAGCCCAGCCGAAGGGGTGATCCCGCTTCACCCCGCAAATCGCTCCCGCACCGGAGGGTTTGAGCATGAATGATCGCACCCCACCGAATCGCCGGCCTCGGCGTTGGCTGGTCGCTGTTGCGGCCATCGGGATTCTCTTCGCTCTGGCCCAGGTGATAGCGGATAGTTATCGGGACGAGGAAAAATCGTTGCGCCGGCAGTTCCGCAAGTCGGTGGAAGAATGGTTTCCCGACCAGGCGGCGGTCGTCAAAGGGTCCTATGGCTTGAGGCCCTTCAATACAAACGCGGATGCGCGGGTCGCTGACAGCCCCGCGCAGCCGGTGGTTGTTTTGATCCACGGCCTGGACGATCCGGGCAAAGTCTGGATGAACCTGGCTCCGACCCTGGCGGCCGAAGGCTACCGGGTCTGGATCATGACCTATCCCAACGATCAACCGCTAAACGAATCGGCCCGGCTGTTCTTTGCCGAGGTGAAAGCCTTGCGGGAAGGCGCGGTCGAGAAAATCTGCATCGTGGCCCACAGCATGGGCGGCCTGATTTCGCGCCAGATGCTCACCGATCCGGAAATCGACTATGGCGGAAGGGTAAAAATCCGGCAGGTGCCCGCAATCGATCTTCTTGTCATGGTGGGAACGCCGAATCACGGCTCGGAAATGGCTCGTTTGCGGGGCTTTACCGAATTCCGGGACCAGCTGGCCCGCTTTGCCGAAGGAGAGGGTCACTGGCTGGGAGCGATCCTGGACGGCGCGGGCGAGGCCAAAATCGATCTGCTGCCCGGCAGCCGTTTTCTGCGGACTCTGAATTCCCGGGCCCATCCTTTCGGGGTGGAACTAGTGGTCGTGGCCGGAATCGCCAGCCCGTGGACCGTAGAAGACATTAAAACCTGGATTCATGCGCTTAAGGACCGTTATCCCCAAAAGGGGGACCAGGGTTTAAACCGTCTCGAAACGATGCTCTTGTCGATGACCCGCGGATTGGGAGACGGCCTGGTGACGGTGGATTCCGCCCGCCTGGCCGGAGTTCCGCTGGTGACGGTCTCCGGTACTCACCAGTCGATGATTCGCAACACGTCGGCCGCGAGTCCGCGCATCCCGCCGGCGGTGCCCGTCATTTTGGACCGTCTCGATAACCGATATCGAAAATAAGGCGTGAAA
>JBAPWQ010000021.1:0-20260 GCA_049283795.1 Desulfobacterales bacterium
GACCTGTTCCAGTCGACCTTCCGGGGACGCGAACTGCTCTATCCGACTCCCTTCGGTAAAGTCACGGCCGGAGCGGACAAGGATTATCCGGTGGATTACTCTCACTTGAACATCATGGGATATGCCATCGGCGCCGAAGGCATCGAAGCCGATCCGGACCATGCGATCTTTCCCAAGGTCGACACGACCGCCTGGTACGGCGCCACCGAAAAAGTCAAAATGCGGATTCCCATGTTTACCGGCGCGCTGGGGAGCACCGAAATCGCCCGGGCCAACTGGGAACACTTTGCCATAGGAGCCGCCATCACCGGGATCAGCCTGGTCTGCGGTGAAAATGTCTGCGGCATCGATCCCGAGCTGAAGATCGACAAGAACGGCAAGGTGAAGGACTCGCCCGAAATGCGGCGGCGGGTGGAGCAGTATCGGCGGTATCACGACGGTTTCGGGGACATCATGGTCCAGTTGAACGTCGAGGACACCCGCCTGGGGGTGGGCGAATACGTCGTCGAGAAACTGGGGGTCGAGACGATCGAACTCAAGTGGGGGCAGGGCGCCAAGTGCATCGGCGGTGAAATCAAGGTCGATTCCATCGAGCGCGCCCTGGAGCTTCAGAAGCGGGGATACCTGGTCACCCCCGACCCGTCAAACGGCTCCAACGTCAAAGCCTACAAGGAAGGCGCCATAAAGGAATTCGAGCGCCACTCGCGGGTCGGGTTTCTCGATCAGGAGGAATTCATGCGCGAGGTCGACCGGATCCGCAAGCTGGGGGCCAAGCGCGTCACCCTCAAAACCGGCGCCTATCCGATGCGCGAGCTGGCCATGGCGATCCGCTGGGCCTCGGATGCCAAGATCAGCCTGCTGACGATCGACGGCGCCCCGGGCGGCACCGGCATGAGTCCCTGGCGCATGATGAGCGAGTGGGGAATACCGGCCATCTACCTGCACTCCATGGCCTATGACCTGTGCCTGCGTCTGGCGAAGAAGGGCGCCTGGGTGCCGGACATCGCCTTCGCCGGCGGTTTTTCCTCGGAAGACCACATCTTCAAGGCCCTGGCGCTCGGGGCGCCCTATTGCAAGGCCGTTTGCATGGGGCGGGCGCTGATGATCCCCGGCATGGTCGGCAAGAACATCGGCCTCTGGCTGAAGGGCGAAGACGGCGGCCTGCCGTCGACCGTATCGAAATACGGCAGCACCAAGGAAGAGATCTTCGTTTCCTATGCGGAACTGAGGACCAAATACGGCAAGGACATCGAAAAATTCCCGCTGGGGGCCATCGGCCTTTACAGCGCGGCCGAGAAGCTGCGGGTCGGCCTGCAGCAGCTCATGGCCGGCGCCCGCAAGTGGCGGCCGCACCTGATCACGCGCAAGGACCTGGCGGCCCTGACCGAAGAGTCGGCGCGCGTGACCGGACTGCCATATATTATGGAGGCTTACAAGGAGGAGGCCCTGGCGGTCATCGACGCCTGATACAGGCGCGTCAAACTAATTCACCACACCGGCCCGGCGGCCCGATCGACGCGCAGTCGATTCGACGCCGGGTCACTTTATGTTGACCCAGATCATGCGGGCGGCACCCGTTCCGGTGTTTTTCCATTGCGACGGGGTGTCAGCCTTCAGGTACACCGTGTCTCCAGCCGCCAGCGTTTCGACGCCGCGGCCGATCCGGACCTGCAGTTCTCCGGCCAGCACGTACCCGAATTCCTCGCCCTTGTGGACGAAAAAATGGAACGGCAGGCTCGTCCCAGCGGGAATTTCGATCAGGTAGGGCTCGGCCTTGGCCTCGAAATCGACGCCGGTCAGCCGTTTGCCGGACACGCTGTCGCGGGGCAGGTTGGGAAACTTGTGGGCGACGGCCGCAGCGGCCGCAAACACGCAAGGGCCCACGGCTTCGGCGGTGTCTCTGAAAAAGGCACTCACGTCGATCGACAGCACCTCGGCCATTTTGAAAAGAGCCGGAAGCGACGGGTAGATCAGGTTGCTCTCGACCTGGGAAATCGTGCTCGGGGTGACCCCCACCAGTTTGGCCAGCTCGGTTTGCGACACCCCCTGCCGGGTGCGTACCGCCTTGAGACGTGCGCCCAGATCGATCCGGCCTGCCGCGCGCGCCGCGGTGTCGAAGGTCACCTCGCGCTCCCTTGACCAGTAGGTAAACGGTTTGTCGATCCTTTCCAGCGCGCGTTTTTCGGCCTTGAGGATCGTCAGCGACGTCTTGCCCCTCTTGATGGCAAGGTCGATGGCGACCTGGGCGATCTGGTTGATCCGGGCGCGCAGCCGATGCGAGTGGGCCTTTTTTTCGATGATCCAGTAGGCGACCGTGTTCAACTCATAGAGGCGCGGGCAGGCGTGTGAATAGAAGTTGACGATATGGTCCTCGCCGCCCCAGAGTTCCTGCATGCCAGTCAAGCTCTCGAAAACAAGAAAGACATCGTCGCCGTCGAGTTCACCGTGAGCCGCGTAGACCGCCTCCATGACCTGGTGGTCGTTGCGCGGGTCGGCCACGCGGATGATCCGGCCGGCCGGCCGGGCCGATTGGCCGCGGTAGAATTTCAGAAAGACATCCGAGCCGGCACCCTTGCCGTACGTAAAGCAATCCAGGATCGTCAGGGTGTCGCTGTCCGCCAAAGGGCCCAGCTGGTCCAGCAGGTTCTTGGGTGACCGGTCGAAGCTGACATAAATCAAGGGCTTTTTGCGGGTTTGAGCGGCCAGGATAAAATTGAGGTAAAAAACGGCAGCCAGGCTGCCGGCGTCGTCGTACCACACCACGTTGTCGCCGATGTGGAGCCCGCCGAGCAGTCGGTCCAGCTGGTCGATTCCGGTCGTCACCGACCTGATGTTCGGGACCATGGGGTATGCCTCGATCTATAAACTTTTCCAAATTGTCTTTCATTGGGGGAACCTACAAGACGAAACCCGCACCCTGTATCCCGCCACCCGCAATGAATCATTACAGGACGCACACTGAGACTCATTATCGACCGGGCTCCCACAAGAGGCACCCCTACGGTCGCCTCGCCCAAAAATCGATTACCAAACACAAAACACCGAACATACTCCCGTACCCCGCAACTCATAAAGGTTATCCACCCGCCTGTCAACCAGACCGCCGTCCACTGTAGCGATGCCGGTGAGGCTCAGAGGTTGTCGGCCAGGGCGAGCTGGTTGGCCGGCACACTGATTTTAAGCGCTGGCTGGATCAGGTCGTGGTGACTGCGGACGAAGGGCACATACACGAGCCGGCAGCTTTGCGGTAAAACGGTGATGGACGCCAGGTGCGGATATACTGACTTGCGGGACTTGACGAAGGCGGCCAGGGTTATTTTCAGGCTGTCGGCGGCGTCTGCACTCGGAAGAGTGACGGGGTGCAGGTCTCCGCCGGGCAGACCGGCGGCCGGCTCCTCCTGTGGCTGGGCCAGCGTCATCCTGGTGGCCAGGGGCAGGTAGGTCTGCGGCCGGATCTTGAAGGCCGGGCTCCAGAAGTGAAACGGACGCTCGCGCCGATCCGGGCGCGGGACCACCGGCAAATTGGCGGCCGCGACCAGATCGCCAAAGGTGTCCAGCGCAAGACCGGTGATCGCCGGCCTCGTGCGCCAGAAGGGCAGATAGAGGAGCGACTCACGGCTGCCGGCCGGCGGCGGAAGATGGCCGACATCCAGTCGCTCCAAACGGTCGCCGCCCGGCTTCCAGGCCGAATCGCAGTTGCGGCAGGATAGAACTAGCGTGTCCGCCGGTCCGTCCAGGTTCCACCCGCAGGCCGGGCAGAGGGTCGCGAGAAACCGCAGGTGCCAATCCGATGGGCCGGCGCCGGTCAGGATCGCATCGATATCGCGCGGCACCTCCTCGCCCAACGGCTCGTTAAGGACGGCATCGTAGAGCCGGTTTCCGGCATAGAAGGGGGCATACACCAGGCTGACCAGTTCACCGACATGCGCCTGGTGATAAATCGGCTGCGGCAGCGGCAGGCTGAAGTTTTGCTCGAAGGTTCGCATCACCTCGTCGAGGGGCAACCGAACGGGCAGAAAGCGCCCCTCGGCCTCCGGGGTGACAAACCGCAACTTGAGGGCCTGGCTTCTGAAACCCAGCGAGAGCGGGAAATGGCGCGACACGGCGGCCTGATGGCTGACATCGATGAATTTATGGCGCACGCCGTCGCGGACGCAGGAAAACAGCATGCCCTTGAACCGCCAGTAGGGATAGTAGTAGAGGTCCCGGCCTGGCGGGGCCCTGCCCGGCAGCAGGTAGCGGAAGCCGCTGCCGGGCGCAAGATAGGACTTGACGCGGCAGAATTCGCAAGTGAACAGGCGCTCGGTCTCGGTCAGCAAGGCCGGCGCGCCGCACTGCGGGCAGCGGTGGTCGATGAGAACGTTAGAGTTTTTCACCGCACTGGTTGCAAAACAAAGAATCGGTCAGGTTTTCCGTGCCGCATTTAGCGCAGGCTCGGGGCAGGGGCCGGTTGTCCACCGCCTGGCCGCAGCGCGGGCAGAATTTCGCCCCCGGCGTCAGGTTCTTGCCGCACGCGCGGCACCGATCGAAGACGACCTGCTGATGGCCGCACTGCGGGCAGAACGCGGCCTCGACCGGCACCGCATGCCGGCATTCCGGACAGGCGGAAACGGCCGGCTCTGATGTGGCCGGCTGGGAAGAAGGTTCGCCGGCGAAGTAGCGGGCGAACATGGCCGGCAGCATCAGCCCCAGGCCGGCCCCCATCCCCTCGGCGGCGCCGGCCGCTCCGTCGCTCCCGGCGGCCTTTTCCATCGCCATGGCCGCTTTCATCCGCATCAGCTTGTCCATGTCCTTGAAAGCGCCCATGCGGCTGCGGTCGTCGATGGCCTGCTGGACCTCGGGCGGCGGGGTTACGGCGTCGATATACAAATGGGTCAGCCGGATCCCAAAGTGGCTGAAATCCTGGCGCAGGCGCTCGGCAAGGCCCTCGGAGAGCGCATCGTAGCGGGAGGGCAGGTTCAGTATCGAATCGAGGCTCTCGCCCATCAGGTCGTTGAAGCGCGACACGATGACCCGGTTGAGATACTCGGCGATATCGGTCGTCGCCAGGATTCCCTGGGTGCCGACCAGGGTGTTGATGAAAAGGACCGGCTGGACCACCTGGATGTTGAAGACGCCGAAGGCCCGCAGACGCACCAGTCCCAGTTCCGAATCCTTGAAGGCGACCGGATCGCGGGTGCCCCATTTCAGGTTGGCGAAGACCTTCAGGTTGACCAGGTAGACCTCGGCCCGCAGCGGGCTGCGCAGGGCCCAGGGCAGGCTGGCGATTTTGGTCAGAATCGGAATGTTGGCCGTCTTGAGGGTGTGGCGGCCGGGCCCGAAGGCCCCCACCGCCTTGCCGCGATAGAAAAAGATGCCGGCCTGGCTTTCCCGCACCGTCAGCTGGGCTCCGTATTTGATGTCACCGGAACCTTGCTCGGGAATCCGGTGCACGAGTTCCTGCCCGCTTTCGTCGAACCACTCGATATTCTCCAGAAAGATGATGTTGTTACCGCCCATGGTGCCGTATTCTCCTTTTGGGATGTCGGAGGGCGCGCGCCCCGTCAGCTGCCTTGACAGTATATCATTTTTTCAGCTGATACGTCACTATGGCCCGGTTGTGGTCCGCCAGGGTCTTCGAAAACTGGTGGGTGCCGTCCTTTTTGGAGACGAAGTACAGGAAGGGGGTGTCGGCCGGATAGAGCGCCGCTTCGATGGCGGCCCGGCCCGGGCTGGCGATCGGGCCCGGCGGCAGACCGCCGATGAGATAAGTGTTGTAAGGGGTGGGGGTGGTCAGGTGTTTGCGGGTCAGGTTGCCGTCGAAATTCTCGATGCCGTAGATGACCGTCGGATCGGTTTCAAGGCGCATGCCCCGCCGCAAGCGGTTGTGAAACACGGATGAGATGACCGGCCGCTCGGCGGCCGCGCCGGTTTCCTTCTCGATGATCGAGGCCAGGGTGAGCACCTGGTGCACCGAAAGGCCGATATCGGCCGCTCTTTTTTCCCAGGCCGACGTCATTTCGGACCGCAGCCGATCGGTCATCGCCGCGATGATCTCGTGCGCCGAGGCGTTTTTGGGGAAAAAATAGGTGTCGGGGAAAAGATAGCCTTCGAAGGTCGCCGCCGCGATGCCTTTTTCGGCGGCAAACCCGCTGTCAGAGGCCGCGCCGAGAAACTCGGCCTGCGAGGCCAGGCCGGCGGTTTCGACAATGGCGGCGATCTGCTTCAGGTTCGATCCCTCGGGCACGGTGAACCTGTACAGCCGGACCTTCCCGTTCACCAGCGTGTCCAGAATATCGGCCGGTGACATGGCGGCCGACAGCAGATATTCCCCGGCCTGGATCTGTTTGTCCTGGCCCTTCAGACGGGCCAGCAGACGGAATTTAAAAGGGTGCTCGATCAGATGCTGCGCGTGCAGCAGGTGCGCGGTCCGCCCGAAGGTCTGCCCCTTGGCCACCGTGACGCTCTGGCCGTCCGACTCAGCGCCGCCACCGGCCGGGGTGGCGGCATAGCGCCGCAAATCGATATACGCCAACCATCCTGCCGCCAGGGTCAAAAGACATGTAGCGACGAGTATGCCGATCCATTTTTTCACGCTGTCCCGTTTCCCGACCGGTAGTGAGAGGTCAATTTAAAATCGCTCGTGGGAAAAATAACTCAAACAGAGGGGGCTTGTCAAAGAAGGGCGAAAAAGGTGGGTAAAGACGATCACGCCCTCTCTGATGACCTTTTCCAATGTGCTGACGCCGATGTGGTATTGGACCAGTTGCGAATTTGGGGCGGCCCGGGTGGCGGCCACCGTGTTGACGATGCCGCCGCCTGCTCTTTTGTTTTTGATGCCGCCCGGGATGACGATGTAAAGAGCTGTGACTATATTCCTTTCCTATGGCTAAAATAACCGCTAAGATACGTAGGAAAGTTCAAGGATCGATAAAGCCGAAGGATTGGGAAAGAGGCGTATAATGACGAAACCAAAACTCAAGCAGCACCTCATCAACCGCGACTGGTGCAAGGGCTGCGGCATCTGCGTCGAATTCTGCCCCAAAAACGTGCTGGAGCTGGACGAATCGGAGCGCGCGGTCGCCGTTCGGCCGCAGGACTGCATCTGCTGCCGGCTGTGCGAATTGCGATGCCCGGACCTGGCCATCGACATCGAAACCGAATAGGCGAGAGACATGAACCATAACATCAAGTTCGTTCAGGGCAACGAGGTGGTGGCCGAGGCCGCGCTGTATGCGGGGCTGGGCTTTTATGCCGGCTACCCCATCACCCCATCTTCTGAAATCGCGGAAATCCTGTCCAAGCGCCTGCCCGAAACCCGCGGCAAGTTCATCCAGATGGAGGACGAGATCGCTTCCATGTGCGCCATCATCGGCGCCTCGCTGACCGGGCACAAGGTCATGACCGCCACCAGCGGTCCGGGTTTTTCGCTGATGCAGGAGGCCCTGGGCTACGCCGTGATGACCGAGATCCCGTGCGTGATCGTCAACGTCATGCGCGGCGGCCCCTCGACCGGCATCCCGACCCACGGCAGCCAGGGTGACGTGAACCAAGCGCGCTGGGGGACGCACGGCGACCATGCGATCATCGCCCTGACGGCTTCAACGCACCAGGATATTTTCGAGGTGACCGTCACGGCCTTCAACCTGGCCGAAACCTATCGCACGCCCGTGATCCTCCTGCTCGACGAGGTGGCGGCCCACATGCGCGAACGCCTCGTCATACCGGAAAAAGGCGAACTTCCGCTGGTGGAAAGGCTCAAAACCTCCGTCAAGGAAGGGGTCGACTATCATCCCTACCTGCCGCGGGAAGACGGCCGTCTGCCCATGTCGGATTTCGGCGGTGTCCACCGCTACAACGTCACCGGCCTCTATCACGACATGTGGGGGTTTCCCTCCAGCGAACCGCGGGTGGTGCACGGGCTGATCCGGCACCTGGTCGACAAGTTGGAGAACCGCGTCAACAAGCTGGCGCGCTACAAGGAATTCTTCATGGAGGACGCCCGCATCGTCCTGATTTCATACGGGTCCGCCGCGCGTTCGGCCCTGCACGTGGTTAAAAACCGCCGCCTGCGGGGCGAGCGGCTCGGCCTGCTGGAACTCCAGACCCTGTGGCCCTTTCCGGTCGAGATCATTCGCGAGAAATGCGCCGATGCCAGGGCCGTGATCGTGGTCGAGCACAACATGGGGCAGGTCATGCAGCTGGTGAAAATGGCGGTCGAGAAGCCCGACAAGGTGTTTCTGGCCAACCGCGTCGACGGCACCTTCATCACCCCCACCGACATCCAGAATATCCTGCGCCTGATTCAGGGAAAGGGAGTCTAACCCATGTCCACCAAGTCCTATCTCAGGGAGCGGTTTTTCCCACACCTCTGGTGCCCGGGCTGCGGTCACGGGATTGTCCTCAACGGGCTGCTGCGGGCGGTCGAGCAGCTGGGGCTGAGCAAAAACGACATCGTCATGGTCTCCGGCATCGGGTGTTCAGCCCGCATTTCCGGATATGTGGACTTTCACACCCTGCACACCCTGCACGGTCGCGCGCTGGCGTTTGCGACCGGGGTCAAGATCAGCCGCCCGGAGCTGACGCTGCTCGTGCCGATGGGCGACGGCGATGCCCTGGCCATCGGCGGCAACCACTTCATTCACGCCGCGCGGCGCAACATCGACATGACGGCCATCGTGATGAACAACCGCATCTACGGCATGACCGGCGGACAGTTTTCACCGCTGTCGGGCTGCGGCATCAATGCCTCGACCGCGCCCTGGGCCACTATCGACCCGGCCTTCGACGTGGTCGAGCTGTCCCGGGCCGCCGGGGCGACCTTCGTGGCCCGGACCACGGCCTATCACGTCAAACAGATCACCGATTTCATCCGGCAGGCGATCGAGCACAAGGGGTTTTCGGTGGTTGAAATCCTGACCCAGTGCCCGACCCATTTCGGCCGCAAGAACAAAGAGGGCACGGCGGTGGACATGCTCCGGCGCTACCAGGAGGTCACGACCCCGATCGGCTCCAAGGCCAAGCAGGATAACCCGGAGCTGATCGAAAGGGGCATATTCGTCCAGAAAGATATGCCGGAATACTGCGAGCAGTACGAGCGGGTCATCGAACGGGCCACGAAGGGACAGTGACGATGGAAAGATGCAGAATGGTGTTTTCGGGTTCCGGCGGCCAGGGCGTCATCACGGCTGCGATCATCATTGCCGAGGCGGCCGTGATATACGAAGACCTCAACGCGGTGCAGTCGCAGTCCTACGGCGCGGCCGCCCGCGGCGGGGCCACCCGCAGCGATGTCATCGTCTCGGATGCGGTCATCCATTTTCCCAAGGTCATCCAGCCCAACGTGTTGGTGTGCCTGACCCAGGAGGCCTACAGCTCTTTTTATCCCATCATCCGGCCCGGCGGCCTGCTGCTGACCGACAGCCGCTATGTCAAAACGGAAAAAAAAGTCGATGCGCGCCAGGTCGAACTGCCGATGTACCGGTCGGTCGTCGAAAAAATCGGCAAGCCGATTGTCTTCAACATCTGCATGCTCGGCGCCGTGGTCAGCCTGACGCAGCTCGTCAAACCCGAATCGATCATGCAGGTCCTGGAGAGCCGGATTCCACCCGGTTTCCTGGACATGAACCGCCAGGCGCTCGAACTGGGAATGGACCTGGGACAGGGATACCAGCGGTAGAAGCGCCGGGGCGACTGACGGCCAAGAACCGCGGCTACAGGTTCCTGACGGCGCGAACGTACAGGGGCGCGCTGAAGTCCTGCCAGGCGACGAACCCCATGTCGGTGCTGACATACCAGGCCGCCGTGAACGAGCGCCGGTCGCAGCTCCACAGCCAGGGGTGGCCGGGCGCGAACACCGGCGCCAGGCACTCGTCGCCGGCCCGCGGAATGTCCGTGAGCAGGGTGATCAGTTCATCGATCGTGGGCAGCCGCCAGTCGCGGTGGCCGGCGAAACATTCGGAGTTCAGGTGCTCGATGTAGGCCCGGGCCTTAGGCCAGGGCATCTGAAAGGGCGAACCGGTGTGCTGCCACATGCGCCGGGCGGCGCGGTCGATCACCGTTTCGGCGGCCAAGCGCTCGAAGTGGCGGGGCCGGTGCACCCGCGGCCGCCGCAGGCGGTCGATGGGAAAGCGTTGCGGCGCCTGCCGCGGGTCGACCTTGAGGCAGCGGCGGCGCAAGGGGGCGGCAGCGGCGGCAAATTCCGGCTGCCGGTGATCGTTCTCGCTTTCCCGCAGGCGGCAGAGCCGTTCATTTTTTTCCTTCCAGGAGTTCTCGAGAGCATCCAGCGCCGCCAGCATTTCCGGTGCCGATGAAAAGCGGTCTGTCACGCGCGGGGCCGTGGCCGTGCGGACAAAGTCATCCCAGGCCTCGTCCAGATCGGCATTGAACCACGCGACCGGCCGGCAGCCTTCCAGCGGCAGAACCCCGGTCAGCAGACGGTAGAAGGTCAGTCCCACCGAAAAAAGATCGGCACGGCCGTCCACATCGTCGGGGGCGGTTTCCTGCTCCGGCGGCGCGTACCAGGCCGATCCCACCTTGAGGCCCGGCGGCCCGCCGAATTTCTCGCCGTGCAGCTTCGAAAGACCGAAATCGCAGATCTTGACCGTATCCTGATCGGTGACCAGCAGGTTGGCCGGCTTGATGTCGCGGTGGACGATGCCGGCATGATGCAGGCAGGCGAGCCCCTGCAGGGTCTGGCGGGTATATCGGATGGCCTTTTCCACCGGCATGGGCCGCGAGGGCTCATCGGGACGGTTGCTTTCGCCGGTCATCACCCGCAGGTTGTTGACGAAATAGGCCATCAGGTAAAACGGCCGGCCCGCGGCCTCGTCGAAGTCGAATATCTCGACGATGTTGGGATGCCGCAAGCCGGCCAGGGTGACGGCCTCGGCCACGAACATCGTCCGGATATCCTCCATTCCCATCAGCCTGACCAGAAGCGGGTCCGGATCCAAATGCTTGAGGGCCAGGATCTTGCCGATGACCGGATGCTCGACCTTGTAGATCCGGCTCATGCCGCCGCGCCCCAGGAGGCCACGGACGATGTATTTTCCGATCGTTTTCACCTCGATCACCGGCACCACAGTCGGTTGGCGTGGGCCCGCGGCAGCCCGGCGGCAATGATTTTTTCGGCCGCGGCCGCGATATCGTAACGGATGTAACGGACCTCTATCGTTGCCGCTTCATCGTCCCAGATGACGTACTTGGCCTCCGGCGTGCCGTCTCGCGGTTGGCCGACGCTGCCGGCGCACACGATGGCGCGCTGCACCGGCTGGAGATGGATGGTTTCGGCGCCGAGCGCGGCCTCGGACAGCCGGCGGCCGTCGCCGGTGATCAGCGTCAGGTCATGGGTGTGGCCGATGAAACATATTTTTTCCGATATCGACCTCAGAATCCGGCGCTTTTCACCGTTGGGCACCTCGAAGTGGTAGGTGGTGACGGAATCCGGCGGAAAGCCGTGGACGAAGCGGCAGCCGTGCGCCGATAAGGCGAGGGGAAAAGAGGCCATGGCCCGCAGCGACTCCCCGGAGAGCATGGCGGCGGTGCGGACAAGGGATTTTCGGGCCGTGGGATTGAACCACTTGAGGCGTTCGGGCGCCAGCACGGCCTGCTCGTGGTTGCCCAGGACCGAAGCGATGGCGCGCCGGTGCAGCGTCTGGATCACCTGTTCGGGTTCGCCGCCGTAGCCGATGGCGTCTCCGAGGCAGAAAACGGCGTCGGGCGCCCGGGCGTCGATGTCGGCCAGAACCGCCGTGAGGGCATCCCAGTTTCCGTGAATATCCGAAATAACGGCCAGTCGCATGCGGCTTGAGTCCTTTCGGTCTGGCAACCTATCCGGCGGCCGGCCGGCGCCTTAAATCAGCCGGAAGTACCAGCTGATCAGTTGGGGTCCGACGAAGACGTAGGCCAGCGCGCCGATCGAGAGAAAGGGGCCGAAGGGCACCGCCAGCTTCATGTTCTGGCGGGTGGCCGCCATGATGGCCAGGCCCGTGAGCGTGCCGACGGCGGAAGAAACGAAAATGGTGAACAGCACCCCCTTCCAGCCGATCAGGGCCCCGATCATGGCCAGCAGCTTGATGTCCCCACCGCCCATGCCCTCCTTGCGGGTCAGCAGGTGGTAGACCATCGCCACCAGGAACAGGCTGCCGCCCCCGATCACGATTCCCAGCAGGGCGTCGCGCCAATTCATGGACGGGACCGCTAGGGCGGCCATGAAAAATACGAAAATGCCGGGCAGTGAAATGCGGTCGGGAATGATGCGGTGGTCGATATCGATGAAGGTGATGACGATCAGGACGCAGGCAAATGCAAAATAGATCACGGCTTCAATCGACAGGCCGTATTTGAAGGACAGGCCGAGGGCGAGAAGGGCGGTGAGCAGCTCGATCAGAGGATAGCGGATCGAAATCGGCGCCCGGCAGTGGCGGCAGCGGCCGCCCAGCCACAGAAACCCGAGCAGCGGGATGTTGTCGTAAAAGCGAAGGGGCGTCTGGCAGACCGGGCACATGGAACCGGGGAAGACGATCGATTTGGCGGCCGGAATACGGTAGATGCAGACGTTGAGAAAACTGCCCACGCACAGTCCGACGACAATGGCGATCAATCCCAGCGGCACTTGATTCATAGGGAGAACGGTTACCAAATAGCGGTTGCCAACGGTCTTTTCCCGAATTCGTCACAACGTTGAAGCATACCGGGGATGCCAAAAAAAATCAAGGTTGTTATTGCCAAAGATAATATATACGTTATAATGCAAAGTTTATCCGAGAAGCTGCAATAAAGGGTTTGCCGTGTCCGGGAATGGATTGCGGACCGGAAACAAGGAGTTTTTGATGGCAGAGACAGACAAAGATGATTTGATCAGCATCCTGGACGAGGAAGATGCCGTGGCGGATATCCCCCTTTCCCTTCCGATGATGCCGGTACGGGACATCGTCATATTCACCGACATGCTGCTGCCGCTTTTTGTGGGGCGGGAAAAGTCGGTGCGGGCCGTGGACGACGCCGTCGCCAAGGACGGTTTTCTGTTCCTGGTCACGCAGAAGGACCCTGCGACCGAAAATCCGACCCCGGACGACATTTTCCGCACCGGCACTATCGGGCGCATCCTGCGGATGCTCAAGCTGCCCGACGGGCGGGTCAAAACCCTCGTGCAGGGCATTGCCAAAGCCAAAATCGTCCGCTACCTCGGTAAAAGACCGTATTACCGGGTGAAGGTCGCCCTGATCGAAGAGGTCGCGATGAAGGAAGTGACGGTCGAGGTCGAGGCCCTGATGCGCAATGCGCGCGAACAGTCCGAAAAAATCCTGGCCCTGAGGGGCGAGATGACCGGCGACGTGAGCACGGTCCTTGAAAGTATCGAGGATCCCGGAAAGCTGGCCGACCTGGTGGCCACCAACCTCAAGCTCAAGATCGAAGAGTCCCAGCAGCTGTTGGAGATATTCGACCCGGTGGAGCGGCTCAAGGCCGTCAACCGGTTCCTGATGAAAGAACTCGAACTCTCGACGATGCAGGCCAAGATTCAGTCCGAAGTCAAGGACGAGATCTTCAAAAACCAGCGCGATTACTTCCTGCGCGAACAGGTGCGCGCGATCCACAAGGAACTGGGCGAGCAGGATGAAAGGGTCCTGGAAATAGAGGAGTACCGCAAGAAGATCAAGCGCGCCAAAATGTCAAAGGAAGCCGACAAGGAGGCGCTCAAACAACTTCGCCGCCTGGACCAGATGCATCCGGATTCGGCCGAATCGGCGGTGGTGCGCACCTATCTCGACTGGCTGGTGGAAATGCCCTGGAGCAAGACCACCCGCGATATTATCGATATCAAGGTCGCCAAGAAAGTCCTGGACCAAAACCACCACGGCCTGGACCGGATCAAGGAGCGCATTCTCGAGTACCTGAGCGTGCGCCGGCTCAACCCGGAAATGAAGGGGCCGATCCTGTGCTTCGTCGGCCCGCCCGGCGTCGGCAAGACCTCCCTGGGCCAGGCCATCGCCCAGGCCCTCAAACGCAAGTTCGTGCGCATCTCGTTGGGCGGCATCCGCGACGAAGCCGAGATCCGCGGGCACCGAAGGACTTATATTGGCGCGCTTCCGGGACGCATCCTGCAGGGGCTCAAGCAGTGCGGCGCGCGAAATCCGGTCTTCATGATGGACGAAATCGACAAACTGGGCGCCGACTTTCGCGGCGACCCGTCCTCGGCCCTGCTCGAGGCGCTGGACCCGGAACAAAACGCGGCTTTCAGCGACCACTACCTGAACATGCCCTTCGATCTGTCCCAGGTCATGTTCATCCTGACGGCCAACCTGACGGACACCATCCCCTCGGCCCTGCTGGACCGCATGGAGGTCATCAACCTGCCGGGATACACCCAGGAGGAAAAGCGGGTCATCGCCCAGAAATACCTGATTCCGCGCCAGATGAAGCAAAACGGCCTGAAGAACCGCAACCTTATCATCGGCACCGCGACATTGGATCTGATCATCGCGGAATACACGGCCGAGGCCGGGGTCAGGAACCTGGAGCGTGAAATCGGCTCGATCTGCCGCAAGGTGGCCCGCAAGATCGCCGAGGGTCAAAAGGGGCAGTTTTCGATCAGCCGCGGCAACCTGCACAAATACCTGGGCGTGGCGAAGTATTACCCGGAAATGGATCAGGAGGAAGCCCAGATCGGACTGGCCACCGGGCTGGCCTGGACCCAGGCCGGCGGTGAGGTGATGTACGTGGAAGCCTCGCTGATCCGCGGCAAGGGGGAACTGATCATCACCGGCCAACTGGGCGAGGTCATGCAGGAATCGGCACGCGCGGCGGTGAGCTATACGCGTGCCAACATCAAAGAGTACGGCGGCAAGGAAAACATCTTCGACAGCGTCGACACTCACATCCACGTGCCGGCCGGCGCGATTCCCAAGGACGGGCCTTCGGCCGGGATCGCCATGGCCACCGCCCTGATTTCGGCCGCCACCGGCCGCTCGATCCGCAACGATGTCGCCATGACCGGTGAAATCACCCTGCGCGGCCGGGTCCTGCCGATCGGCGGACTGAAGGAAAAATCCCTGGGTGCCATCCGCTCCGGGATCAAAACCATCATCATTCCGTCCAAGAACCAGAAAGACCTGGTCGAGATCCCTAAAACCATCCGCCGCAAGGTCAAATACATTTCGGTCGAGCGGATGGACGAAGTGCTGTCCGTGGCGTTGGAGACGGCGGCGAGGGGGGCCGTCAAGAGAAAAAAGACGGCCGTGACCGGTAAAAACAAGCACCGCTGAGGTCGGCGGCCAATCGCCAATACCCTATCATGAAGATTCTGGCTGTCGACACGGCCACCCCCAGCTGCAGCGTGGCGGTGACCGACGGGGAACACCTCCTGGCCGAAATCAACCTGGCCCGCGCCGGGACTCACACCCGCCACCTGGCCGGCATGCTGCGTGACGTCTGCCGGCTTGCGGGTCTGGCGCTCGGGGAGATGGATGCTTTCGCCGTGGTCAAAGGCCCGGGCTCGTTCACCGGCCTGCGCATCGGCGTGAGTACCGTAAAGGGGTTGGCGGAAGGCGCCGGTCGGCCGATGGTCGGAATTTCGGCGCTGCAGGCCCTGGCCGAACAGGCGGGGGCAGCGACGCCGCTGGTGTGCCCGCTGATCGATGCCCGCCGCAGTGAGGTTTACTATTCCAGCTATCGCCGGGTCGATGGTGTTTGGGTTGAACGGCACCGCGCAGGGGTGGCGTCGCCGGAGCAGGCGCTGCGCGACATCGATGCGCCCTGCACGTTCATCGGCAACGGCGCCGTGCTCTATGGGCCCATGATCCGTGACCGCGTGGGGGAAAGGGCTTGCTTTGTTCCGCTTTCGGCGCACATCCTGCGGGCGTGGACGGTGGCGCAGTTGGCCTTAAAAAGGCTGGAAGCGGGCGAGAGCGACGATATCTTGCTCTTTAAGCCGGACTATCTGAGGAAGTCGGATGCCCAAATCAGCCCCCGGCCCCGAAACTGATCCACCGGACCTTTGCAATGATCCGAGGGTTGACGGGATGCCAAGTTGTCTGGTAATTGTAAAAGTCATGGTTTAAGTTTTATTTCTCGGCACTTTGCACAAAAGCCTTTGCGGCTTTATAAATCAGGAAAGAGGGCTTCGCCATGAACGCTGACAGTCGGCCGGATCGTCCCAGCCAAACCGCCTATCCGGTGGCCAGAGCCGGGTTTCCCCTGATCGGGGGCAGCGCCTTCGTCACGGTGGTGCTGGCGTTGCTGGAACTGACCGTGCCCGCCCTGATGGCCCTGGTGGTCACCGTATTCGTGGTCTTTTTCTTCCGGGATCCCGATCGGATCGTTCCGGGCGCTCCCAGGACGCTGGTGTCGCCGGCCGATGGCCGGGTGCTTGCCGTCGAGGCGGTCGACCAAACGCCTTATTATGAGGGCGAATGCAAAAAAATCAGCATTTTCATGTCGGTTTTCAATGTGCACGTCAATCGAATTCCGTATGAGGGCACCGTCCGCAAGATCGCCTATCATCCCGGAAGGTTCATATCCGCCAATCGCGACAAGGCGTCTTCGGACAACGAGCGCAACGCCATTTTCATCGAAACCGGGCAAGGGGAGGCCATCACCGTTATCCAGATTGCCGGGTTGATCGCCAGGCGCATCATCTGTAGCGTCGGGCCGGGTGAGCCCGTTCGCCGCGGTCAGCGCCTCGGCCTGATATGCTTCGGCTCACGGGTCGAACTGTTCGTTCCGCCGGCGACCGAGATCCGGGTGGCGGCCGGCGAACACGTCACGGCCGGCAGCTCCATCATGGGGGTTTTGTCATGAAACGACGCAAGAAAATCAAAGGGGAGCGCCTGCGGCGCGGCATTTACATCCTGCCGAACATCTTCACCTCCCTGAACATATTCTTCGGGTTCTATTCGGTCATCGCCGCCATCAACGGCAAGTATCTCCCTGCCGCTCTGGCCATCATCATCGCCGCGGTTTTCGACCTGCTGGACGGCAAGATCGCGCGGGCGACCCACACCACCAGCAAGTTCGGCGTCGAATACGACTCGCTGGCCGACCTGGTCTCCTTCGGCCTGGCGCCCGGGCTGATGATGTATCTCTATGCATTGAAGCCCCTGGGCCGCATCGGCTGGCTGGCGGCTTTCCTGTTCATGGTCTGCGGAGCCCTGCGGCTGGCCCGATTCAACACCCAGGTCGGCACCGTCGGCAGCGATCATTTCGTCGGGCTGCCGATACCGGCCGCCGCGGCCATGAACGCCACCACCATGCTGCTGTGGCATCGTTTCGGTTTCGCTGTGGAACCCTATCGTCTGTTCATCCTGATCATGCTCTACGTGCTGGCCTTTCTGATGGTCAGCAACATTCAGTACAACAGCTTCAAGAAGGCAGGGCTCTATCACAAGATGCCCTTCAATGTCCTGGTCGCCATCGTCCTGGTGTTGATGTTCATCGCCGCCCAGCCCTCGATCGCCCTCTTCGCCCTGAGCGTGGTGTATGTCGTCTCCGGACCCTTGAGTGCCGTGTGGCGGCACTTGCACAGGGTAAGGACCGCCGGTGAAAAACCGCAGGACATCGAGTCCGAGCGGACCAGCCCGGAAAACCGGACAAATCCTTGAAATCGGAGTGGCCGAACCCGGTTTTTTTTGCGGACGCAGCCGGCCCGGCTCACACCCGTCGGCATAGTTTAAATGGCCTTTCGCGGCCGCCCTGCCGGGGCGGGACCATATTTTTTTCGTTTTTGATACTCGCAATTTAAACCAAAGAGGAGCGCATGGCCAAGACGTATGAGATTGCGGTGATTCCCGGTGACGGCACCGGCCCGGAAGTCGTCCGGGAGGGCCTGAAGGTTCTCGAGACCGTCGCCGGCAAGTGCGGCTTCAGCCTGAATACCACCTTTTACAATTGGGGCGGGGAGCACTACATGTCAACCGGCGTCATCCTGCCCGATGACGCCCTGGCCCGCCTGTCGACGGCCGACGCCATTTATCTGGGGGCCATCGGACACCCGGACGTCAAGCCCGGCCTGCTCGAAAAAGGGATCCTGCTCGAAATCCGCTTCCACCTGGACCAGTATGTCAACCTGCGCCCGGTGAAGCTTTACGAGGGCGTTGCCACGCCGCTCAAGGACAAGGGCCCGCAGGATATCGACTTCGTCGTGGTGCGCGAAAACACGGAAGGCCTGTATGCGGGCGCCGGCGGGTGCCTGAAACGCGGGACGCCCGATGAGGTCGCCGTGCAGGAATCGATCAACACCCGCAAGGGCGTCGAGCGCTGCATCCGTTTCGCGTTCGATTACTGCCGGCGGCGCAACCGGCGCAAGAAACTCACCCTGTGCGGCAAGACCAACGTGCTGACCTTTGCGTTTGACTTATGGCAGAGAACGTTCTATGAGGTCGCTGACGAATATCCAGACATTCAGGTCGATTACGCTCACGTGGACGCGATCTGCATGTGGATGGTCAAGAATCCCGAATGGTTCGACGTGATCGTCACCGACAATATGTTCGGCGACATCATTACCGACCTGGCGGCCATGATTCAGGGCGGGATGGGCATTGCCGCCGGCGCCAACATAAACCCGGCCGGGGTCTCCATGTTCGAGCCGATCGGCGGGTCCGCACCCAAGTACACCGGAAAAAACATCATCAATCCGATCGCCGCCATTTCCGCCGGTCAACTGATGCTCGAAACGCTCGGCCAGCAGCAGGGCGCCGCCCTGATCGAAGCGGCCGTCACCAAAGTATTGCGCGAGGATATCGCCGACGTGTCCGCCGGCAAAATGGGACATTCGACCGCGCAGGTCGGCGACCTGGTCACGGCTTTCATCCGCGCGGCATGAACCCAGGCCGGCAACAACCGGCAAAGACACCCTGATCGGTGAAGGTCAAGCGAGGACGATACCCTATGGCTGAAAAAAATGTGACCGTTGCCGTTGCCGGTGCCACCGGAGCGGTAGGAAATCAGATGATCCGCTGCCTGGAGGAAAGAAATTTCCCGGTCAAATCACTGCGGCTGTTGGCATCGGCGCGATCGGTGGGCCGCGAACTGCGGTTCAGGGGCGACCTGATCCCGGTGCAGGAATTGACGGGCCGGTCGTTCAAGGACGTCGACGTGGCACTATTCTCGGCCGGCGGCGACACGAGCCTGACCTTCGCCCCGCAGGCCGCGGAAGCCGGCTGCGTGGTGGTGGACAACTCCAGTGCCTGGCGCATGGACCCGGCGGTGCCCCTGGTGGTTCCGGAAGTCAATCCGCACGCCATCGCCGGCTATACGGCCAAAGGCATCATCGCCAACCCCAACTGTTCGACGATCCAGATGGTCGTCGCCCTGAACCCGATTCACCGGGCCTTCGGCATCAAGCGCATCGTGGTATCGACGTACCAGGCCGTTTCGGGTACGGGTAAAAAAGCGGTCGACGAACTGTTTGACCAGACCCGGGCCCTGATCAACTTCCTGGGCTACGAGAAAAAAGTATATCCGCACCGGATTGCGTTCAACTGCCTGCCCCACATCGACCGCTTCCAGGAAAACGGGTACACGAAGGAAGAAATGAAAATGGTCCACGAAACCCGCAAAATCCTGGAGGACGACTCCATCGGCGTCACCGCCACGACCGTGCGGGTGCCGGTCTTTTACGGGCATTCGGAAGCGGTCAACGTCGAGACCCGCGAAAAGATCTCCGCCGTCGCGGTGCGCGAGATGCTGGCGCACGCGCCCGGGATCGCGGTGATCGACGATCCGGGGGCCAACCACTATCCGCTGGCCACCGACGCCGCCGGGCAGGACCTGACCCTGGTCGGCCGCATCCGCCAGGACGAATCGGTCGCCAACGGGGTCAACCTGTGGATCGTCGCCGACAACATCCGCAAGGGCGCCGCCACCAACGCGGTTCAGATTGCCGAGATCCTGGTCAAGGATTATCTATAGTACGAAATTGGTTCCATAGAATTAAGTACAACCTTGAGGTGGGCACCTCCACCCGGATGACCGGTGACGGTTTTTTATTGCCGCATCCGGCGACCGGAGGCGCGAAGATCATTCCAACCTATTTTATTTCAGCGGAGCGTTATGCAAGTGAACAAGATCCCGATGACACCCGAGGGCCACGAAACCTTGAAGAGCGAACTGGAACGGCTGAAGCGCGTGGAACGGCCCGCGAACATTCGCGCCATCGAGGAGGCCCGCGCGCACGGGGACCTTTCGGAAAATGCCGAGTTTGCGGCGGCCAAGGACCGCCAGAGTTTTCTCGAAGGCCGGATTGCCGAACTGGAATACAAAGTGGCCAATGCCGAAATTA
>JBAPWQ010000022.1:0-6802 GCA_049283795.1 Desulfobacterales bacterium
AAGTTGCGCGCGTGAATTTTCTTGACGGCCTCCTGCAGTTTGGTTTCCAGGATCTGGTTGCCGACCTTGAGGTTGCGCAGGGGCTCGATGGCGTCGATTTCACCGATGTCGCCCAGCATTTCCGCGGCCTTCGTGCGCACCCGCATGGGCTCGGTCGAATCGAGCAGGAGCCGCAACGCGGCCGGCCCGTCTTTACTGACGTAGCATTCCGCCAGAAGGGAAAACCCGCGTTTTATGGCCTCTTTTTGAATTTCTTCGGCCGCCATGGCCTCTTCGTCCATAATCTGGCCTTTGGCTCCCATTGAACTGAAAACCGGCATCAGCTCGAACTGCTCGGTTCCGGGATAATTCATGCACCGGTACGAGGCCGTGTGCGCGTAATGCTCCTTCATGTGGTCCCAACCCTGGGTGTACAGGGAACAGGAATCATTGAAGCAGATAAAAAGAAAGGGCGTTCCCCAGCCCAGGCCGTCGCTGAAAGTGATCGGGGGAACTTCCCAGAGGCTCATCTGCTCGCCGCAATGCGGGCAGAGCGGTTTGGTCATTGCGAGCACCTGCTCAAGGACTTCTTCTCTTGTCTCAAATGCCATTTACATTCTCCGTTGAATTGGAATAGATTCATCCGCGGTGTCGGCCGCGGCCGACATCATCCGTGATTCGCAAAAAAAAGGGCCGGGAGCCCAGCACGATCGGCGGCTTAAAAATAACGGCCTTAACGTAAGCGTCTAAAGACGGTTGTCAACGCTCCCGAGCAGGAGCACCCCTTGCGGGTGCCCCAAAAAGAAGGATGGCCGGAGGCAAAGGAAAAACGACATGGCCCAAAGAGCGCCCGTATTCAAACAAACCATCGCGGCCTACCTTGCCCAGATCGCGCACATCGACCAAGGGCTCCTGCCGCAGCGCCTGGGAGTAAAGGTGGAGGGGCGCTCGGTTGTCGTCCCCTTTTTAGGCCGTCTGTACAGCATTTCCGGGGAAAAGATCTGCGACGAGAGCGGACAGGACCCGGGGTACACGCTCAGCGTGCTGCTGTGCAAGTACCTGCTGCTGTGTCCCGCCGACCGACCGGCCGGCGGGCAATGGCAGTCCTATAAGGATTTCAGGGATGCGGCCCCGCTGGTGACGTTTTTTACCAACAGCATCGAACGGCGCATCGCCGCCTTTTTCTCCGGGCAGGTGGCCGGCCTGCGGGATGCCGCCCGGGGGCTTGGCTGCCGGCCGGCGCCCTTCGACCTCGCGGCGGATTTCAGCGGTTGTTTCGATCCGCTGCCGCGCATTCCGGTGCTGCTGGTGTTCAACGACGCCGACCAGGACTTTGCCGCGCGCTGCACACTGCTCTTCGAGAAACGGGCGGCGGGGTTTCTGGACATGGAATGCCTGGCAATGGTCGGGGGCCTTCTGGCAGACCGCCTGACAGGCGACGATCGGGCGGATCGGGAATTGCGGTAAAGGCGCACCAGCGACCGGAAGCCGACTATCTTCCGATCAGAAAGATCCCGAAGCTGGCCCGCAGGTTGGGCAGGCAGCGAACGGCTTGGCCGCCCCGGCCGTTGACCCTGATGGCGGTTTCCTCGAATATCCTGAAATTCACGGTCCGGGCGAATTTCCTGAAATCCTTCAACGAAATCACGCGGATGTTGGGGGTGTCGTACCACTGGTAAGGCAATTGCCGGGTGACCGGCGCGTACCCGGTCAGCAGAAGCTGCAGGCGCACGAGCCAATGGCCGAAATTCGGAAAACTGACCACCGCTTTATTGCCGATGCGCAGGATCGCGCGCAGCAGGGTCGCCGGTTCGTAGACCTGCTGCAGGGTCTGGCTCAGGATGACCGTGTCGAAGGCATCATCCGGGTAATCGAGGACCTCGGCGTTTATGTCGCCCTGCAGGACCGTGACGCCCTTTTCGATGCAGCGCGCCACTTTTTCCTCGTCGTGTTCGATGCCGGTACCGCGGACCTTCTTGCGGGTTTTCAGGTCGTGGAGCAGATCGCCGGTGCCGCACCCCAGATCCAGTACGCGGGAGTTCGGCGCAATCCAGCCTGCAATGATCCGAAGATCGAACCGGAGGCTATCGTTGTCGACTATCAGTGAGGGCACGTTCCAAAAAGCCTTTGATCAGCTTTGTCAGCCGGGCATTGGGCAGCAGAAAAGCATCGTGGCCGCACTCGGCCTCGATTTCGCAGAAACTCACCTCCAAACCGTTTTTTTTGAGGGCCTGCACCATCGCACGCGACTGGTACGTCGGATACAGCCAGTCGGAGGTGAAGGAGATCACCAGAAACCTCGCCGCGACCCGGGCAAAGGCGCGCACCAGCGAACCGCCGCCGTGCTGGCGTTCCAGGTCGAAGTAATCGGCGGCCTTGGTGATGTGCAGAAAACTGTTGGCGTCGAAGCGTTCGACGAATTTCGTGCCTTGATAGCGCAGGTAGCTCTCCACCTGAAAATCGGCGTCGAAGTTAAACGAAAAGTCATTCTTATCCTGCAGCCGGCGTCCGAATCTGCGGCGCAGGGCCTCGTCGGAGAGGTAGGTGATGTGGCCGATCATGCGGGCGACCGCCAGCCCGAGGTCCGGTCGCCGGTCGTCGTAATAGTCGCCGTGATTCCAGTTCGGATCGGCCATGATGGCCTGGCGCGCCACTTCGTTGAAGGCAATCGCCAACGCGGAGTGCCGGGTGGTGGTGGCCAGTGGAACGGCCGCAAACACCATTTCCGGGTAGCGGACGCACCATTCCAGGACTTGCATGCCGCCGATCGAGCCGCCGATGACCGCCAGCAGCTTATCGATTCCCAGGTGATCCATCAGCGCTTTCTGGGCCCTGACCATATCACCGATGGTGACCAGCGGAAAATCGTGGCCAAACGCTTGGCCGGTCGCCGGGTTGACCGACCGGGGGCCGGTCGATCCCATGCAGCCGCCCAGAACATTTGAGCAGACGACGAAAAACCGGTCGGTATCGATCCCCTTGCCGGGCCCGATCATGATGTCCCACCAGCCCGGTTTGGGGGCCTCGCGGCCGTGGACGCCGGCCGCATGGGCATCGCCCGAAAGAGCGTGCAACACCAGAACGGCATTGTCGCGGTGCGGGTCCAAGGTTCCGTACGTCTCGTAGGCCAGGCTTATCGGACCGAGCCGGGTGCCGTTTTCAAGGATCATCTGCGCCGGTGGAGCGGCAAACGTGACGCTTCTTTGCGTGACGACGCCGACCGAAAGACCATCTTGGTCGGATGGGCGGATTTCGCTCATGGCCCCGGGGATTTCTGCAACAGGAAGGCCGGCCGCTTGGAAACGGCGCGGCGCAGGTCACGGTTAAAGGCCGGTCAGATCCGCAGCAATTTCTTGAAGATCCGGCAGGAGCGGCATACGGCCATTTTGTCTTTCCAGGTATTTTGACTGGTGCCCCGGCAATGGGTGCCGTTGACGAACCAGCACAACAGGCCGGATCGAAACTCCCAGGCCGGGCAGTTTTCTCTGCGCCGCGGCGGGCACTTTTTGACATCCCAACAGTCGGCGTCCGGCCGGCGTGTCTTGTGGCGGGAGAGCAGGAAGAAGAGCTGCCGTTCGACCGCAGGCGGCACCGGCCGCCAGCCCTGTTCATAACTATGAATGGCTTTGATGGAGACTCCCAGCAGATCGGCCATCTGCTGCTGCGTCTTTTTCAACTTGCGGCGAAAGCCCTTGAATTCTTCGTCGTCCATGCCCCACTCTTTGTTGCCTGCGCGGTCAAATTTCCATGCATACATGCGGCCGGCGCCTTTGGTCGGGACGATCGCCCGGCGGGGCCGGAACCTGTCACCAACCGGGTCCGGCACCGGGCCGGAAGACCCTCTTCGGACGCAGGCGTCTACAGCGTCACATTATTGCCACATTGTGGTATGATCTGTCAATAAATTACAAGCGCACTGCCGGCGTGCCGATCAATGGAGACCGTCCCATGCATTTGAACCAGGTGGATATCGTTCAGGCCAGATTCCCGACCCGGCAGCACCATCCCTTCAACCTGGCCGTCTTGAGGAAGAGCCGGACGCTGTATTTCGAGACGCCCGTCACTTTTTTCGCCGGCGAAAACGGTACCGGCAAATCGACGCTGCTCAAGGCTATCGCGATGCGCAGCGGGCTGAACATATGGCAGGGGGAACGGCGGATGCGGCCGGCCGTCAATCCTTTCGAGGGACAGCTGTTCAGGGCCCTCGACCTGAAATGGGCGGACGAACGGGTCCAGGGGACCTATTTCGATGCCCAGGTCTTCAGGAGCTTTGCTTCGATTCTGGACGACTGGGCCGCCAACGACCCCGGCGTGCTGGCCTATTTCGGCGGCAAATCCCTGTTACGTCAGTCGCACGGCCAGTCGCTGATGTCATTTTTTCATGCCCGGTTCCAAATCAAGGGTCTGTACGTTCTGGACGAACCCGAAACCGCCCTTTCCCCCAAGAGCCAGCTCGAGCTGTTGAGCCTCTTGAAAGATGCTGGAGATGCCGGGCACGCCCAATTCATCATTGCCACCCACTCGCCGATCCTGCTCGCATGTCCCGCGAGCCGCATCTACGGCTTTGACCGTGCGCCGATAGAGACGGTGCCCTACGAGCAGACCGATCATTACCGGATCTACAAGCGCTTCCTGGAAGATCGGGGGCGCTTCCTGCGGTAGGAACGCCAAGCCGGCCCCATCATATTCTTACCGTTAACCCGCCGGGTATATCCAGCGCTTGACACCCCGATCCATCACGCTTAGGTTTTCAATGTCTAATAAAAGAGATCACGGATGGGCACCAATTATGGGTTTTAAGACAAGGCTTCCGGCAAGCCCGGAGCAAAAGTGAGGGGTTATGGCCGAAAAACCGTTTGGGCGGCAGAAAATATTGATCGACCTCCAAAAACTGAACGAACACAACGCCGAAGGATGTGCGGCCTGCGGCAAGAAGTTTACCCTGGGCGAAACGGCCGTGGTGGCCTGCGGCGCCTGGGAAGGCGGTGCCAAGCTGATTCACGAGAACGAGGCGGTGTGGGATGCCGAAAACCGAAACTATGTCGAACGGCGCTGCTTCGAGACCCGTCGCGGGAAAATAGGATAAGCGGGGTGGGCGGCCGCTTCCCAACATGATTTTCCGATTTTTCTATTGACAGGCACCCGTATTCGGGATAAAAAGCGGCCCAATTTTCACGGGCCGGTGTGATGGGGCATTTCAAGTGCTGTGGCGATGCATTCTCGTGCGACCTTTCCTGCTGGTAATTCCTGGAGTTGGCCTGAACCTGCGCTGAATCGGTGATGCTCAAAATTCGCGATGCCCGTTTGAACCCCTGGGGGCTTAACACCCCTCAGGGGTTCTTTTTTATTTCATTGCGAGCGGCATATTACGGCGCCGGAAAATCGCCTGTGCGCCGGGTCTGAATCGTTTCAAGCCCGCCACTTTGCCGGCCGACCATTTCTTCGAAAGCCGCCAGAACACGATCGGGCGTAATTTTCTTAAAACAGGCCCCTTCCCGCCGGCACGCCCTTTCTTCACGGCCGAAGCAGGGGCTGCAGGAAATTGGCGCGTGCACGATCCGGACATGGTTGCCGAACGGTCGCCACCGGACCGGATCCGATGGGCCGAAGATGACCAGCGTCGGCAATCCCAAAAATGCCGCCAGGTGACCGACACCCGAGTCATTGCCGATATAGCCGGCGGCGGATTCAAGCGCGCTGACCAACTCCCGAAACGCGGCGGGTTTAACGATGGGGCCGTGCCATACGGGGCATTTTTTCAGCTCCGCTTGGAGATCGTCCTCTGCAGGGCCCAGAAGAATCAAGGGGTTCAGACCACGCCTTTCCAATTCGGCGGCAACCTGCACAAAGCCTGCGAGCGGCCAGCGTTTTTCGATGCTGCCGGCACCGGGGGCGACGATGATCCGCTTGCCGCAGCGGCCCTTTCCGCTTGCCGCGGCCTTCAAGTGAGACAAGGCGCGGGCAAACCGTCGCCGGGCGTCACCCTCCAGCAGGCCGCAGGCCAAGAGCTGGCGGCTCAGAAACGCGGTGATGTGACTCCTGTCAGCGCCGCGTGGCCACGGGTGAATCCGAAACACCCGGCCGCCGGCGATTTTTCGCATCGATTTTTCCAGCGCTTCCGAGAACGAAAACAGCAGGTGGCTGCCGTAAGCCGACACCAGGGTGCCCACCGCCGGCGCGATGCGATCGGTGTAGAGACTGGCAAAGCGGGCCGATTCCAGGGCAAAGGCGGATTCCAGGACGCCGAGGTCGATCGCCAACCGCCCGAAACTCGACCGGCAGATGCCGTCTATGCGGGGATAGAGTGTCGCCAGGGCCTTTAGCACCGGGAAAGTGACCACGAAATCGCCGAGGGCGCCCTGGTGGATGATCAGCAGCCGTTCGTCAGGCATCTCCGCGGTGATTTCAAAGCCACTTTTTGTTGGGTCACCCACAGGGCTCTTTCCTGTTTTACAAAATCCCTCTATAATATAACCGCGTGTTGGTGGAACCGGCGGGTCGCCACCTGGCAGGCGACGGCCGGTGACCGGCTGCGCGTGGTCGGATATCACCCTGTCCAAGGTGAAGTCTGGAATATGCTCTGCGGGTCACGGCCCTGAGGACGACTTTATGCGAATTTTTTATGGCTGGTTTGTTGCCCTGGTGTTCATCGCCGCCATGCTTTGCCCACCGGTTTCCACGGCGCAGCCGGCGGAAACGACGACCGAGGCCGAAAAGGCCCCGGCCGTTATTTTGCATCCGGAGGTCGGACAATCCCTGGCCGAGCAGGCCGGGAAGGTCAAGGCGGACTTCGTCAAGCAGGCCCGATCGCTTTTCTACCGCA
>JBAPWQ010000023.1:0-12205 GCA_049283795.1 Desulfobacterales bacterium
GTCCAGGTGCTTTCGCGCCGTACAAAAAACAACCCCGTTCTCATCGGCGAGCCCGGGGTGGGTAAAACCGCCATCGTCGAAGGCCTGGCCCAGCGCATCATATCCGGCGATATCCCCGAGAGCCTAAAAAACCGACGGCTGGTAGCCCTCGATATGGGCGCACTGATCGCCGGTGCCAAGTACCGGGGGGAGTTCGAAGATCGACTCAAGGCCGTCATCAAGGAAGTGGAAAAATCGGAAGGTGAGATCATTCTCTTCATCGATGAACTTCACACGCTGGTGGGTGCCGGTGCGGCCGAAGGCGCGGTCGACGCCTCCAATATGCTCAAACCGGCCCTGGCCCGCGGGACGCTGCGCTGCGTGGGCGCGACCACCCTCAACGAGTACCGCAAGTACATCGAAAAGGATGCCGCCCTGGAGCGGCGCTTCCAGCCGGTGCTGGTCAAGCAGCCGAGCGTGGAAGACACCATCTCCATTTTGCGCGGCCTCAAGGAGAAATACGAGGTGCACCACGGGGTCCGGATCAAGGATTCGGCGATCGTGGCCGCAGCCACGCTGTCGGCCCGCTACATCACCGACCGGTTTCTGCCCGACAAGGCGATCGATCTCATCGACGAGTGCGCCTCCAAGCTCCGGATCGAAATCGACAGCATGCCGACCGAAATCGACGACATTCAGCGGCGCATCACCCAGGCCGAGATCGAACGCGAGGCCTTGAAGAAAGAGAGCGATCCGGCCTCGCGCGAGCGTCTGGCGAAACTCGAGGGCGAACTGGGCAACCTGAAGGAAGACCTGCACGAAATGAAAGGCCACTGGCTGAACGAAAAGGACCTGATTCAGAAAATCCGCGCGATCAAGGAGGAGCAGGAGCGCCTCGGGGTCGAAGCCCAGCAGGCCGAACGGTCCGGCGACCTAGCCAAGGTGGCCGAAATCCGCTACGGCCGGCTGAACGAACTGCTGCGGCGGCTCGAGGAGGCCAACCGGCAGCTGGCCGACAAGCAGCAGGACCATAAAATGCTCAAGGAAGAGGTCGAGGCCGAAGATGTGGCCGAGGTCATTTCACGCTGGACCGGCATTCCGGTCACCAAGATGCTGGAGGGCGAAAAAGACAAGCTGATCCACATGGAGGAGCGTCTCGGCCGGCGCGTCATCGGCCAGCAGGAGGCCATCACGGCCGTGTCCAACGCGGTGCGGCGCGCCCGCGCCGGCCTGCAGGACCCCAATCGGCCGATCGGCTCGTTTATTTTCATGGGGCCCACCGGCGTCGGCAAAACGGAGCTGGCCAAGGCGCTGGCGGAATTTCTATTCGACAGCGAGCAGGCGATCGTCAGGATCGATATGTCCGAATACATGGAAAAGCATGCCGTGGCACGGCTGATTGGAGCCCCGCCCGGCTATGTCGGCTATGAGGAAGGCGGCTTTCTGACCGAGGCCGTGCGGCGGCGTCCCTATTCGGTGGTGCTGTTCGATGAAATCGAAAAGGCTCATCCGGAGGTCTTCAACGTGCTGCTCCAGATTCTGGACGACGGCCGCATGACCGACGGCCACGGGCGGACGGTGGACTTTAAAAACACCATCCTCATCATGACTTCGAATGTCGGCAGCCAGTATATTCCGGAGTGGGGCAGCCGCGGTTATGCCGAAATGGTGGAGCGGGTCATGGAGGCGCTCAGGAGCCATTTCAAACCCGAGTTTCTGAACCGAATCGACGAAACCATTATCTTCCACAACCTGAGTCCGGAACAGCTGGGCGAAATCGTCGACATTCAGATCCAGCGGCTGGCCCGCCGCCTGGCGGAAAAGAACATCGATCTGGTCCTCTCGCAAGGCGCCAAGGCTTTTGTGGCCGAAAAAGGATACGATCCCCTGTACGGTGCCCGGCCGTTGAAGCGCGTCATTCAGAAGAACATCGAAAACGAGCTGTCGCTGGAAATCCTGAAAGGGACCATCCGCGAAGGCGATCGCGTCAGCTGCGAACGAGAGGAAGACCGCATCGTCTTCAAGACCGCCTGAGGGGAAGCGCCTCGACACTAAAAAGCCCCGGGGTCCGCGGACCCCGGGGCTTTTCGTTTGGTGAGCCGCCGCCGGCCGACATCGCCGGGACGGCCCCTCCGGTTTATGCTGTAGCTGCACTTAAAAAATTCCGCCGTGAATTCAAACGATATTTGTATTGTAATCCGGGTGCGTCCGACGTATGATGCGCGTGCCGAACTCTGAGAGGCTTGGACACGATGCCCTTATCCGCATCCGAAAGATTGCGACGCTTTTACGATCAGTTTTCGGGCAACGACGCCGTGCTGATCCTGATCAATGCGGACCCGGACGCCATGGCCAGCGCCATGGCCGTCAGCCGCCTGTTGTGGCATAAAATCTCCGCCACCACGATCGGCCATGTCAACGAGATCAACCGGCCCGACAACCAGGCCATGGTGCGTCTGCTGGGAATCAAACTGACGCACATCGACCAGATCAACCGCGATCAGTATCAGCGGGTGGTCATGGTCGATTCCCAGCCGAAACACCATCCGGTCTTGGAGACCTTCGCGCCCCAGGTGATCATCGACCATCACCCCGAAACGGGCGTTCAGGCGCCGTTTCTCGACATCCGGCCGAAATACGGCGCCACGGCCAGCATCATGACCGAGTACCTGCGGGCGGCCAAGATAAACCCGTCGGTCAAACTGGCGACCGGGCTTTTCCACGCCATCAAGACCGACACCTGTGATTTCGAGCGGCACACCCTGATCGAAGACGTGCGGGCATTTCAATTCCTGTTCCGGCACGCCAACATTTATCTCGCCCGCAAGATCGAACAGGCGGAAATCCGTTTCGAGTTTTTGAAATACTACAAGATCGCGCTGCAGAACATGGCGTTGCGCAACGGCCGCGTGTTTGCGCACCTGGGAACTGTTTCCGCCGCGGATGTCTGCGTGTTGATCGCGGATTTTTTCATGCGCATCGAGGATGTCAACTGGAGCATCGTCTCGGGCATCTTCGAGCACAAGCTGATCGTGATCCTGCGCAATGACGGCATCCGTAAAAACGCAGGCACCGTCGCCGCCAAAGGCTTCGGCCAGATCGGTTCGGCCGGCGGGCACAAGAGCACGGCCCGGGCCGAAATCGAACTGGAGGCTCTGAAAAACCAGATCGACGTTAAAAACGACCGCAAGCTCCAGCGGTGGATCATGAACCACATCGAGCGCAGGGCCGACAAGAAATAAAGCGTTCTGCGCGCAGTCCCGCCGCCGGGTGAAAAGCCACCGTGTCCATTGAAGAACAATGCCTGACATGCCGCGCCAGATGACCGTCACCATTCTCGGCTCGGGCACCTGCGTGCCATCCCTTAAGCGCAGCTCCTGCGCCGTGCTGGTCGAAACCGGCACGTCCGTGGTGCTGCTCGACAGCGGCGCCGGCACGATGCGGCGCCTGCTCGAGGCCGGCCGCACGATTTTCGAGCTGTCCCATATCTTTTACAGCCACTTCCATCCCGACCACAGCGGGGAGCTGGCACCGCTGCTTTTCGCCACGAAGTACCCGGACAGCCATCGCCGCCGCCGGCCGCTGACGATCGGCGGCGGGGCCGGGTTCAGTATCTTCCTCAACGGACTGAAAAAAGTTTACGGCCGCTGGATCAATCTCGAGACGGGGATGCTGGAAACCCTCGAATTGGACACCGGCGGGCCGGATGCCGCCCGTTTCGACGATTTTACCGTCAAAACGCTGCCGGTCGACCACAACCCGGAAAGCCTGGCCTACCGGATTACCGACGCCCGCGGGCGCGCGGTGGTGTATACCGGCGACAGCGACGTCTGCGACAACCTGGTGGCCATCGCCCGCGATGCTGATCTTTTCATCTGCGAATCGGCACTGCCGGACGATCTGAAGGTCGACGGCCACCTGACGCCGTCCCTGGCCGGTGAGGTTGCCAGCCGGGCCCATGTCGGACGGCTGGTGCTGACCCACTTTTATCCGGAATGCGACCAGGCGGATATCGAAAAAGAATGCCGTAAAACCTACTCCGGGCCGCTGGTGCTGGCCCGGGATCTGATGCGCCTTGAAATTTGAACCGGATCGACATGCCCTATTACCCGATTAACCTCGACATCCGCGACCGCAACTGCCTGGTGATCGGCGGCGGCGGCGTCGGAACCCGCAAGGTCCTGGGCTTGCTGGCGTGCGGGGCCCGGGTCACGGTGGTCAGCCCTGAATTCAGTGACCGCATTGCCGAGCTGGCCGAGCAGCGCGCTCTGGTTCTGCTGGACCGCCCTTATCGCGCAGAAGATCTGCAGAACATGTTCCTGGTTATCGGGGCCACCGACGACGAGCAGCTCAACCGCCGGGTTCACCGGGATGCCGAACAGCGCGGCATTCTGTGCAATATCGCCGATCGCCCGGAATTGTGCAATTTTATCCTGCCGTCGGTCGTCAGACGCGGCGACCTGACCGTCAGCATTTCCACTTCCGGCCGCAGCCCGGCCCTGGCGAAGAAACTGCGCCGCGACCTGGAGCTGGCCTTCGGTGAAGAGTACGGCTTACTGCTGCGGCTGATGGGGGCCATCCGCTGCCGGCTGTTAAGCGAAGCCCATGCGCCCGAGGCCCACAAGCCGCTCTTCGAGAAGCTGGTCAACGGCGATCTGGCCGCTATGATTCGCGAAGATCGCCGCTCCGACATCGATCACCTGCTGCGCGAGGTTCTCGGCCCCGGATTCACCTACGACACCCTGATGAAAAAGAGCGATCCTGCCGCGAGATGAAATGAGACTTACATGGAAGTGTTGATAATCGTCACGATCCTTTGTTACATGGTGAGCGCCGCCGCGTATTTCGCCTACCTGTTTTTTCAGCAGGACTACCTGCAGCGCGCCGGCTACCTGCTCGTTCTGGCCGGATTCGGCTGTCACACGCTGTCCATTGTCTATAGCGGAATCGCCTCCGGCGGGTTTCCCACCCGCAACCTGCACGAAACCCTGTCCATCGCCGGGTGGGCCGTCGCCGGCTTTTTCCTGGTCTTTCAATCCCGGTTCAAGTTGAAAGTTCTGGGAATTTACGCGGCGCCTTTGATCGCGCTGATCATGATCGCCGTCGCCCAGGTGCCGAACACGCCCGCCGAGCAGCAGGGCATCTACAAAAATTTCTGGTTGATATCGCATGTGGTCGCGGTTTTTATCGGCAACGCGGCGTTTGCGCTGGCCTGCGGCATCGCCATTCTCTATCTGCTGCAGGAAAGGGCCATAAAGACCAAGACTCCCGGATTTTTCTTCCGGCGCCTGCCGTCCCTCGACATGCTCGACGGCGCAGGATATACCTGCATCATCGTCGGATTCACCCTGCTGACCTTCGGGTTAATCAGCGGCTTCATCTATGCCAAGACGATCTGGGGCCGGTTTTGGAGCTGGGACCCGAAGGAGGTCTGGTCGGGCATTACCTGGCTTTTTTATGCCGCCCTGCTGCACGAGCGGTTGAGCGTCGGCTGGCGCGGGCGCCGGGCGGCCATCATGGCGATCATCGGGTTTGCCATTCTGCTGTTCACTTTTCTGGGCGTCAATTTTTTGCTCAAGGGACACCACAAGCCTTTCACGGCTTTTTAATTCTTGATTTCATCCTTAACATCGTGAGGACGGCGTTGTTTCAATGCCCGCGAGGTGCCCGCGCCGTCCCTCGTCAACCCAGCAAGGAAATCGTGGCCCGCGGCTGCGCCGCTCAAGCCGTCGAACTGAATCATGTCCGAAATCGTACTGCTCGGATTAAATCATAAAACCGCACCGATCGAACTCCGCGAGTGCATCGCCTTTACGCAGGACCAGGCCGCCGCCGCCCTGACGAGCCTGAAAAGCGATCCGGTGGTCGGCGAAGCGCTGCTCTTTTCGACCTGCAACCGGGTCGAGGTCGTGCTGGTCACCGCCCGGACCGCGGCCGCCGTGGCGGCGGCCAAGCAGCTGATCGCCGGCATGAGCCGGATCGCTTTTGCCGAATTCGACAAGGCCCTTTATGTCCACACCGGCGATCAGGCCGTGCGGCATCTTTTTCGGGTGGCGGCCAGCCTGGATTCGATGGTGTTGGGCGAGCCCCAGATCCTGGGCCAGATAAAGGAAGCCTATCGCCTGGCGACGCAGGTGCGTTCGACGGGCGTCGTGTTGAATCGCCTGCTGCACCGCACCTTCTTCGTGGCCAAGCGGATCCGCTCGGAAACCGGGATCGGCGGCCATGCGGTATCGGTCAGCTACGCCGCCATCGAACTGGGCCGCAAGATCTTCGGCAGCCTGGAGGGCAAAAAGGTCCTGCTGATCGGTGCCGGTGAAATGGCCGAACTGGCGGTGGCCCATCTGATCCGCAACCGGGCCGGTAACGTCATGGTCGCCAACCGCACCTTCGAGCGCGCCCTGGAATTAAGCCGGCGCTTCCGCGGGACGCCGATCAGTTTCGAGGAAATGCTCGCCGCCCTGGAAGATGTCGATATCGTCATCAGTTCCACCGGATCCACGGATTTCGTCGTCACGCACGCGCAGGTAAAAGGCCTGCTGCGCAAGCGCCGCAACCGTCCCCTGTTTTTCATCGACATTGCCGTCCCGCGCGACATCGACCCGAAAATCAACCGGTTGAGCAACATCTACGTGTACGACATCGACGATCTGAAAGGGGTCATCGACGAGAACATCGAAGATCGCCGGCGCGAAGCCGTCAAGGGCGAGCGCCTGGTGGACGAAGCCGTGGTGAGCTTCCGCAATTGGCACGACAGCCTGGAGGTCGTGCCGACCATCAAGGCGCTGCGAAAAAAACTGGAAGACATCGCCGCGGCGGAGGTCGTAAAAACCCTGCATTCCGAGAGCATGCCCGCTGAAGCGCGCCAAGCCCTCGAGCGCATGACCCAGGCCCTGATCAACAAAATCCTGCACGATCCGACCGATGTCCTCAAGCGCAATGGCTGCCAGGGCGGGCGCTCGGCCTATCTGGACATTGCGCGCAAGCTGTTCAAGCTCGAATGAACTCGCTGCGCGAGTTCATGAAACGCGGCTGGCGCCGCTTTCTTCAGGACGTGACGCTTTTACCGGACTTCATTGCTGGACACCGGCCGATATGGTCTCAAATCGATAATTTTTGAAGCCTTGGAGAAACAGCTGTTATGAATCGATTGTCAGCCTTGGCGGCCAGGCATCGGCGGGGCAACTATCCCGTGTTCGCCCCCGGGCCTTTTCTACCCCTTTTGTTGATGCACGAAAGAGGCCTGCAGTTCAACCGGATTTTAACGCGCGCAGACGATATGGCCGCGGCCGCGCTCCTTAATTTCGAGCTGGGTTTCGAAACCACGGTGGTTCCGTATGACATGAATGTGGAAGCGGAAATCATCGGCTATGAGGTGAGCTACCACGAGGCGGTTGAAGGCAACCCCGTCTACCCCACCATCGGCGCCAGGTGGGTCAAAAGCACCGATGACTTCGATCTGCCTGATGATGTTGCCGGGGCGGGGAGGCTGCCGGAAATCCTGCGAGCCATCTCCCTGATCAAGGAAAAATCCAGCGGCGGCGGGGCGGTGGGGGTTTTCGTGCCCGGCCCTTTCACCCTGGCCGGCCAGGTTCTGGACCCGGACCGGATGTTCGTGATGGTGCTAAAAGACCCGGACGCCATGAAGGCCATGCTCCAGAAGCTGACCATGCTGATCATCATGGTGCGGGACGCCTACGTGCGGGCCGGGGCGGACTACGTGGTCATCGAAGAAGGCGGGGCTACGACTATTTCCCCGAAATCCTTCGAACGTCTTCTTCTTCCCGAGCTTAAAAAGATTTTCATCGAAAAGAAGGTCCCCCATCTCTTGTTTCTCACAGGCAAATCCGACAAATATCTCGATTACATGCTGGAGGCCGGGCCGGATGGCATCGGTGTGGATCAGGAATGCGACCTCGACAAGGTGTTGAAAGCCGTCTCCGAAGGCTTCCCGCTCGCATGCTTGGTCGGAAGGTACGACCTGATGGCCACCGCGTCTGTCGGGGAGGTCCGCGCCGCGGTCCGGGCCTGTCTTGAAAAGGGTGTTACCATGGCCGCTCCACCGGCCGACATATATCCACCCGCCAGGACAGAAAATATCCGGGCATTCGTCGACGAGCTGAGGGTCTGCCCGAAACAGTTTTAAGACTACGTCAAATCGAGTCTGTTTTTTTCTACCATGCAGATTTGACGTGAGGGTAATTCAGAATTTTCTTGTCGGCTGTGAGGACTATGTAATCTTTCAAACGTGCCGTCGCGGTGATTATCCGATCAGCCGGATCGGCATGGAATGTTTCCGGCAGCGAGTAAGCCTCTTCAATGATTTCAAGGCTGATGTTTTCAACTTGCCAGTTATTCAGCTCGATGTAGTATCTAAACCACTTCTTCCAATGACGGTCTATGATGATACGCCGCCTTTCAACCGCACAGGCAATTTCAGCCAAACTGATCACCGAAACATGAATTTCTGATTCATTTGCCGACAAGATGGTTTTGGCTTCTTTTGAAAGTGACGGAGGCTCGGATATTGCCCAAATAATGCAACAGGTATCCAGCAGCAGCTTCATCACCGCAACATCTCCCAGCTGTCTTCAGGGATCAGCGGCTTCGTAAGATCATCTTTCACCTTAACGCTCCCGGCGCCGCAGCCAAGTTGTGTTCGGTTTGGGGTCTTCTTGGAACTGTGTGGAACCAACAAGGCAATCGGAACGTTGCGCTTGCATATTTCAATCACTTCACCCCGCTCCACGAAGCTGATGAATTTGCTGAGATTATCTTTCAAGTCGCCGATGTTAGCTGATTTCATGGCCAAAATATAGGCCAATAACTTGGCCATGTCAAGGGACCAATACGGAAGGCATGCGGGTTTAATCGACAGTCATTTCGATGGGATGGGCAGGCCTGCTGACGACGCGCTTTTTTCAGCAGTTGTCATACATTCTAATGATCTCGCCGGTGCCTTTTCCTTCTACGCTTTTCACGTAACCATTGATCACTTTTTTCATCGGGATGGGGTTGTGGCCCGGAAAATAGGCCGCGTATTTATCGACGGCGGCTTCGACCAGTCCGGAGGCTACCACGTTGATTCTGATGCCGTTTTTCAGTTCCAAGGCCACCGCCCTGACAAAACTGTGAATGCCGCCGTTGACCATGGCGGCGCTGGTGGTCAGGTCAACCGGATGATCCGCCAATATCCCCGTGCTCAGGGTGAAAGAGCCGCCGGCCGTCACATACTTCTGCCCGATTCTGACCAGGTTCACCTGCCCCATCAATTTACTTCGCAAACCGATGTAGAAGTCTTCCTCGGTCATTGAATCGAAGGCCGCCCATTTGGCATCGCCGGCGATGCAGACGATGGCATCGATTTTGCCGGTGGTCGCGAGCATGGCCTCGATCGAGTGGCTGTCGGTGATGTCCACCGTGACGTCGCCCGCGCTGCGGCCGGCAACGACGACCTCGTGCCGCTTTGAAAAATGCTCGCTGACCGGCGTTCCGATGGTCCCGTTACCCCCGATGATCAAAATCTTCATGGCTTCTCCTTTTTGGGTATCGGTTACATAGCTACTCATCGGCAAACTCTTGATCGACGTGCCGCCAAGTTTGATTTTTAAGCTGCCTCAGGTCGGCAAGATCGATGTCATGACCCTTTAGAATGCCTTGCAGCTTAAGCATCTTTTGAGGCTTGATTTTTTTTGATGCCGCATAAAATCGATAAAATCGGCAATTGACGTCAAATCTTTTTCTGAAAATCCTGCCAGCTTGTTGTAAATTTCATTTTTGGTAAGGGCGGCTTTATTCATCGCTCTTCTCCACTTAAAGCTCTTTGGTTGTCATTAGGCTTAGAGATTTATTCTAGGGCCCAGGGTCACATTATCTTTATTAGCCATTTTTGGCTATCACCTCCATCAAAATATCGTGCTGATTCCTAAAATAAATCATTAGAATATCGAAAATCTAAAAAAAATTACCCTGCCGATCGACAATATGGTAAAAATAACCGCACGTCATTTTTAGGAAAACGTGATTGTCGACAGGGACAATGATTTTATAGAACATTGGCATACTAAAAGGACGGCGAAATGAAAAAGACGGCGTTTTTGTTTCCGGGGCAGGGCTCGCAGGTGGTGGGCATGGGGCAGGACTTTTATCAGGAATTCGGCTTCGTCCGGGAACTCTTCGACATGGCCGAGGAAATCAGCCGCATCGATCTGCGGCAGCTCTGCTTCAAGGGTCCCCTGGAAGACCTGACGCGCACGGTCACCCTGCAGCCGGCAATCACGGTCGTGAACCTGGCGATCCTTGCGGCCGTGCAGCGCGAAAGCGTCGCCCCGGCGATGTCGGCCGGTCACAGCCTCGGTGAATACAGCGCCCTTTGCGCCGCCGGCGTGGTGTCGGCCAAGGACGCCCTGCGCCTGGTTCACAAACGCGGCGAGCTGATGCACCGCGAGGCGGAAAAATACAAGGGGGCGATGGCGGCCCTGATCGGCCTTGGCATCGATGCGGTCGCTCAGATCGTCGAAATCGGCCGCGGGCAGGGTGTGGTGTCGGTCGCCAACCACAACACCGCCCAGCAGATCGTCGTCACCGGCGAACCGGCGGCCGTGGCAGCTGTGTCGGCCCTGGCGGCCGAAAAAGGCGCCAAGGCGATCCCGTTGAAGGTTAGCGGCGCCTGGCACAGCGAACTCATCCGCGGCGCCGAGGCGGATTTCACGTCCTTTCTGCAATCGGTCGTGTTCGACGCGCCCCGCTCCGAAGTGGTGTTCAACGTCACGGCTGCGACCGAATCCAGGCCGGATGAGATCCGGTCTCTCATGGCCCGACAGCTCTGCAGCCCGGTGAAATGGTTCGACGCCACCCGGCGATTTTGCGAGGCTGAAATCGAGACGTTTGTCGAGATCGGCCCCGGCAAGGTTCTCACCGGCCTGCTGCGCAAAAATCTTCCTAAAGACTACCCGGCCACCATCTTCAACGTCAACGATTTGAAGACATTCGAGGCATTTATAAAAAATTCCAACATGGCCACCGGCTAGTTCTTTGCGGTTTTGACTTCTGATTTTTTTTGGATGACAGCGCTTCGATCTTCGCAGTACTCATCGTACTTCTCATTTAAGCGCTTTTTAAAGCGGCTCAGGCTCATGTTGGCGTGCCGGCAGCGGCTCTGTAAAATCGCTTCGGAAGCGCGGATGCCCGGCCAGATTTCGCCGCCGAATATCTGCTCGAAATAGTCATCATAGGAAAAGCCGAAATCGACCATCGACGGCAAGGGTTCGTTGTACTTGTTGCTCAGGGAAAATTTTTCGAAAGGAAATCCCTGTGACAAATCCAGGTGATAGCCGATGAGTTTTTTCTGCGGGTTGACCGACACCAGGCCGTGCGGAACGCAGTTGTGCTGCGCGATTTTGTATTTCACCCGCAACCAGTCGGTGAGAACTTTACCCGCGCGCAGCTGGGCCTCGGTCAGCGAAGACTCGTCCCGCGGCCGCATGCGCGGGGCGTTGGTTTTCGGGTTCCAGGAATCCAGATAGACATCGGCTTCCGTTTCTTCGAAATCCCGGCCTTCAAAGCAAATCCCCAAAAACGCGTGATTCAAATCGAGATAGTACTCCTCACCGTCGGCCCAGATCGAGTTGCCAGCGTGGTAGGCGGCATGGTCCTCCTGGACCAGGCGATAGACCCGGCCGTACCTGTCGATGATGTAGTTGTATGATTTTCGGCGCTGGAGATACTTGATCAGGCGTTTGCTTTTCTGCTTGATCGATATGTTCATCTCGGGCCTGAAGGGCACCAGGTCGCTTTCGGAGGTGTGAAAGAGTATTCCGGCGATCCGGTCGCAACCCTGATTGTCTTCGGACGGCGGCTTGGTGTGACGGAAGATCGACCGGTAGCGCCGCGCAACGTTGGCGACCGTGTAGCCGGTGAATATCTGCAGGCTGTTGCTGTAAAGCTCCGAAGCGTCTGTCTTCTCGACCAGCCAGATGGGTTGGGTCAGGTAGGGCGCGAATTCGGCCGCCGCCTGGGCCTCGGCCTCCGGCGCCGGTTCACGCAGCGGGTGCAGCGCCACGATCGTGGCGGCCACCGGCGCCTGCGGATAGACGATCGATTTGCTGATGACGCCTCTTTTCCAGCGCGGATTTTGCTTCTCTTTCAGGTCGAAGAAAATTGTGACCGGTCCCCAGATAAAGGCCACAGCCGCGCCCAATCCAGCCACGATGACAAGGAGCAGCAT
>JBAPWQ010000024.1:0-7530 GCA_049283795.1 Desulfobacterales bacterium
GCATCATGAGGGAAGACTTCCAGATCTGAACTCTTTCCTCGTTCGGCAAGCTGGCGGCCAGTTCCTTGAGTTTGTCGAAAAAGCCGGCGTAGTTCGTGACGGCCACCAGAAAAAAGCAGGCGCAGACCGTCAGCAGGCCGATGAGCCGATAGCGGCCACGGGTCAAGAAGGTGATGACGAACAGCGTGCTGACCACCAGCGCCAGGAAGGCCGGGCGCGAGGCATTTCTGAACACGGGTTCGATGTCCATGACGAAGAGAAGCAGAAACATAATATGATAGGGTTTGGGGGTGGTCCTGAAATAGTAAAAGACGAGCGGCAGGGTCAAAATGGCGAAACTGGCCAGGTAGTGGGGATTCGACCAGGTCCCGTAAGGCAGGGAGAATATACTGCGGGTCAGAAACTGGCACACGATGGAGACCGTCAGAATCACGCCGAACAATTTATAGAGGTGCGCGCGCAGGTCCGTTCGGCTGATGACGTCGATGCAAAAGACAATGATCAGCATCTGGCCGATGCGAAACAGGCGATGGACATCGGTCTGCGCGTATGAAAAAGCGAGGCTCATCAGCACGAGGCTCGCGCAGATGCCAAGCAGCACCCGGTGGTACGTCGGGATGGTTTCGATGTCATAGTCGCCGTGCACCAGGTGCCCGAGCAGAAAGACACCGCCGGTCCAGAAGAAGACATTGACGCCTCCGCGGTTGAGCACGAAGAAGAAGACGAATATCCCGGCCAGCGAGAGCAGAAGCCAGCCGGGATGAAGAAGAATGTCGCGGAACGCGCCTGGTTTGAATCGATTCATCGGTGCCGGCCCTGTCATGCGGCGGTAAACCGACGGTGGGCCGCAACCCGGTGCCGGTCGATCCTGTTGGAGAGAACATCGCGATACACCGCGATATTGCCGGCCACCATGGCGCCGGTGGAAAATCGTGCGCATACCATCTTGCGGCCGGCCGCCCCCAGCCGTTTTGCCAGTTCGGGATCGGCCAGGATTTTTGTGACCCGATCGGTCAGGGCGCCGGTGTCACTGGCCGCAACCAGGTAGCCGTTGACCCGGTCGTGCACGATTTCCGGGATGCCCCCCGCGGGCGCGGCGACGATGGGCACGCCGGCTGCGGCGGCCTGCAGCAGCGAGACGCCCAGGCCTTCCATTTCGGCCGGGTGAACCACCAGGTCCAGGCAGGGCAGGATGCGCTCCAGGTCAGCGCGAAAGCCGGCGAAAACCACCCTGTCGGCGATGCCGGCCTCGGCGCACCGTCTCCGGAGGTCACTTTCCAGCGGGCCGCGGCCGAAGAAAAGAAAGCGAGCCGCGGGGCACCGGGCCAGGATCTGCCGTGCGGCGTCGATCAGGAAGCGATGCCCCTTGCGGGGGATGAACTGTGCGATCATGGCGATGGTGCGCTGCGCCGGCAGCAGGCCGAATTCCCGTCGGAACCAGGGCCGGTCGCACGGCCGGCCGAAGCGGGCGTGATCGACCCCGCTGGGGACGCAGACGATTTTTTCCGCTGGAACGCCTTCGGCTGCCAGCACGCGCCGAATGCCGTCTGAAATCGCGATGACGCGCGCATACCACCCGTATTTGACCCGCGCGATCAGGGTGGGTTCGGGGTTGTCGACCCGGCGCGTGACCAGCGCCGGAACACGGCGGCTGCGGGCCGCCAGCGCCCCCCAGACGTCGGCGCCCCGCCGGCTGTGCACGTGCACGAGATCCGGCTTTTCGGCGGCGATGATGCGGCGCAGCCGAACGATGACCCCCGCATCCAGGTCTCCGCGGACAACCGCCGCGTGCACCGTCGCAAAGGGCCTGGCCGCCGGTGCGATGGCGCTGCCGGCCGAGCAGAAGAGGCTGCTGCGGTATCCTTTCTGCGCGAGGCCCTGCAGCAGGTACAGCACCTGCAATGCCCCGCCATAGAGGTGACGGCCGGTTTCGATGTGAAGTATGCGTCCGGGCATGCGTCAGCTTTCCAGCAGGCCGCGCACGGCCCGCAGGACGTCGGCGGGGCCGATGGCCTTCATGCAGTCGTAGCGTCCGGCGCAGGTGGGCTTGCGTTTGCACGGCGAGCAGGTCAGGCGGTTGTAGACCACGACCGTCTTGAGATTGGCGGTGTGCAGGTACGGGCACGTCGCGCCGAAAAGGGCGATGGTCGGGCGCTTGAAAGCGGTTCCCAGGTGGGTCAGGCCGGTGTCGACGCCGATCACCAGCGCGGCCTGCTCGACCAGCGCGGCGGCCTGCCCCAGGGTCGTCTGGCCGGTCAAATCGGTTATGCCGACACCGGCGCGGCCGGCTATCCGGCGGGCGGCCGCGGCGTCCAGCGGTCCGCCGAGAAGCGCGACCGCCAGGCCGAACTGCGTTGCCAGGCCGGCGGCCGTTTCGGCCCAGCGGGCCTCGATCCAGTGCTTCTGGGGCCGGGTCGTGAAGGGGCAGAGCACCGCATACCCGCCGGTGAGACTCCGCCCCGCGCGGATCTGCCGGGCCGCGTCGGAATCCGCGGGCGACAGCACGATTTCCGGGACGAAGGGACCCGGCTCGAGCCCCAGGACGAGCATCAGGTGGCGGTATTCGGAACTCATTTCCTTGCTGCGCGGCCCGCGCGAGACGATCCTGGTCATCAGGTGCCGGCCGGGTTCCTTCGATGCGAAGCCGATCCGGGCGGTTGCCCCGGACAGCCGGGCCAGCAGGCGGCTTCGCAGCAGCCCCTGGGCATCCAGCGCCAGGTCGAACCGCCGCTGCCTGAGGTCTCTCGAAAAAGTCCGGATCTCGCCGCCCAGGCGCACAAATCGGCCGTTGCGGGCCAGCCGCCGCCAATGCTCCTTGGACCAGCAGATCACCTCGTCCAGCAACGGATGGTGGTCCAGCAGGCAGCGCACGGAGGGATCCGCCAGCCAGACGATGGTGGCCTGCGGCCAGGAATTCCGCAGCACGCGGATCATCGGTGATGCCATCACGATGTCGCCGATGGCGCTGGGTCGTATGATGAGGATGCGTTTCATTGCGATAAACGAACGGTCAACCTCAGGTGCCGACGGACAGGCCGGGCCGTAAGCCGGCATATAGCGCCAGGTAGGCCTTAACGACGGCCTCTTCGCTGTGGTGTTGCGCCACCGACCTCAGGCCGTTTTCGGCCAAACTCCGCCAGCTTTCAGGTCCGGCTTTCACCAGGGCCGTGATGCCGGCCGCCAGGGCGGCCGGGTCGCCGATTTCGACCAGAAGGCCGTTTTCCTCCGTGGTCACCAGTTCAAGGGGCCCCGCCGTGCGGGTGGCAATGACCGGCAGACGATAGGCCCAGGCTTCGAGAATGACATTGCCCAGGGGCTCCTGGCGCGAGGGGCAGACCAGCACATCGGCCAGATCATAGAACGGACCGGGGTCGTTTTGCCAGCCGACCCAGCGCAGACGGGACGTCACTGCCAATTGCCGGGCCTGGTTGTGCAGCGGCTTTTGAAGCGGCCCGTCCCCGGCGATGATCAGCATCAGCGGCCGGCCGTGAATCTCGCGCGGGACCCGCGCGAAGGCTTCCAGCAGGTCGGCGAACCCTTTTTTTTCGATGAACCGTCCCAGCGCAAAGAGAACCACGGCCTCGGCGGGGATTTGCAGGGACTGCCGCAACGCCTGCACGGCGGTGTCGGCCGGGGACGGCGCCAGGGTGACGAAATTTCCGATATGATACACCCTGTCGGCGGGCAGGCCCTCGCGGATCAGGTAGTCGCAGATGCCGCGCGTGTTGCCCACCCAGGCCCGGGCGTGCTGATAGTAGCCCTTGATTTTGTAATAACCGCCCAGGCGCGCCACGTGGATGGCCGCCGAGCCGCGCGGCAGGCGGGTCAGCCGGGTGGCGCGCCCCATGTAGGTCTGAACGATCGACGGGGCGGCGCTGTGAATCAGGCGGCGGATTTTCAGCACCGAAAAAAAGTCCCAGCCGTTGCGCAGGGGAACGGTCCGCCGCGGCACGATGCCGTTCAAGGCCTGGTCGACCGGGCCACCGGGCCGGCTGACGGCCAACACGGCCAATCCATGCCGAGCAAGGGCGGAAACCAACCGCAGGTAAAACTGTTCGGCGCCGCCCAGCTGCCGGCTGCCGATAATGTGAATCGAGTGGATCATTCGGCTGTTTTCGGCCAGGGGCAGTAGGGCCGCGTCTTCCAGCGTCGGTGCACCCAGAACCATTGATCGGGATGACGGCGAATGACGGCCTCGAGCGCTTCGTTGTACCGCCGGGTGTTTTCCTCGATGTCCTTGCGGTCGTCGCCGGTCTTGATCAGCGGAATCTCCGCCCCGATTTCGGCCGTAAAGCCCTTGGCGTCGCGCAGCACGAAAAACGGCAGAACCGGCGCGCCGGTTTTGAGAGCGATATAGGCCAGGCCGTAACTGGTGCTGGCGCGCCGCCCGAAGAAGTCCACCATCACGCCCTTGTGCAGCCCGACGTTCTGATCCAGGAGCATCGCCACCGTCTCACCCCTTTTCAACGCCCGGAAGGCGCGCAGCAGGGAGGCGTCCTTGGAGATCAATTTCAAGCCGAAGCGCGTGCGCGTCTCGACGAAGAAACGTTCGAGCGGGGCGAAATCCAGCGGGCGGTAGAGGATATTGGCGGAGTAGCCGGTCATGGCGGCGGCCAGCGGCATCAGTTCCCAATTGCCGACATGGCCGGTGAGAATCAGCGCGCCCCGGCCGTCGCGGATTGCCGCGGGAATGTTGGCCAGTCCCTTTATGGTGAAAAACCGAGACAGGTCCTGCGGCCGCAGGTGCAGGCTCCATCCGATTTCAAAAGCGACCAGCACGATGTTGCGAAACACCTGCCGGCCGATGTGCCGGATTTCGCGGCCGGTCTTCGAGCCGGAGAACGCCCGGTTCAGGTTGTCGAGCGCCACCTGGCGATGGTGCGTGTCGACCGCAAACCACAAATCCCCCAAAATCCGGCTCGCCTGCCGTGCCCGGCGGGGGGGGACGCGGCCCAGGAGTTTGAAGAACGCGGTGACGGTCTTATGACCTAGATCTTCTGCATCGATCATGGCACTGGGTGCGGCTGCATCCTTTTAAAAAAATGACGAGGAGTGCCTCTTTATCGTCAGACGCCTGGACACGGGGTAAATTTTGGCAGACTAAATGACAATGGCGCCGATGTCAACCAACGGAATACCATCACTTTTCGCTAAAAAGAAGAATCTGCAAGATGACGATGGTCGACAGATGGTCGACGGTCCGCGGCAAAACCGGCACGGTTAGGAGGCCGGCCCCCGTAAAATCGGCTCCGGTAAAATCCGGCGACCCGCTGCGGATCTATGACCCACCCCGCGGCGGCGCCGCTTACCGGTGGGGTTCGGCAGGCTCGACCAGGGCGGCTGCGGCGGCCAGCGTTTTTTCGACTGCCCCGCGGTTGGCCGTGAACACCGCCCGGGCCTGTCTTCCCATGCGATCCGCCCGGTCGCGGTCGATCAGCAGGTCGTCAAGGGACCCGGCGATGCTGCGGGCGTCGGTCACCCTCACGGCGCCTCCGCCGGTCAGCAGCAGTTTTTCGATTAGCCTGAAATTTTTCATGTTGGGGCCGAACTGGACCGGTTTGGCGAAGGCGGCCGGTTCGAGGGGATTGTGACCGCCGATGCCGCGAATCTCCAGCAGGCTGCCGCCCACCAGGGCGATATCGGCCAGGGCGTAGAGCTGTTTGAGAAGTCCGAGGGTGTCGATCACCACCACCGTGATCGCCGGGGCCGGGTTACCGGCGGACAGCGCCGACATGGCGACCGCGGCGAATCCGGCGGCGGCGAACAGGCGCTGCACGGCGGCGGCCCGCGCCGGGTCGCGCGGCGCCACGACCAGCAGCAGGTCGGGATGACGTTTGCTGGCCATCGCAAACGCCTGCCGGATGATCTCTTCTTCGCCGGCGTGGGTGCTGCCGGCAACCCAGACAGGCCGGCGCGGTCCGCTGTCCAGAAGGGCGCGCAGGGGGGTGAGGGCCCGTGTGTCGACCGGGTCGTCACTCTGGTCGAATTTGATATTGCCGGTGATCACGATTCGATCGCCGGGCACCCCGAGCCGCCGGAAGCGGTTCCGGTCTTCACGCGTCTGGCAGCAGACGGTTGTCACCATCCCGAAGAGGAATTTCGAAAAGGCGGCCAGCCGCCGGTAGCCGGCGAACGAGCGGTCCGAGAGTTTGGCGTTGGCCAGCACCACCGGCACGGCGCGGCGCTGCATTTCGGCGAGGAAATGGGGCCAGATGTCCGTTTCGATGATGACCACCAGGCCGGGATCGATGCGCGCCGCCATGCGCTTGACCGCCGGCGGCAGGTCGTAGGGCGAAAAGAAGACGGCCGCCGCCGTGTCTGCCAGGTTTTGACGGGCCGTTTCGTAGCCGCCGATGGTCGTGGCCGAAAAGACGATCGGTCGCAGGGGAAAGCGGGCGGCCAGGGCCCGCACCAGAGGAAGTGCGGCCAGGGTTTCGCCGACTGACAGGGCGTGCACCCATATCGGCTTGGCGGCCGGCGGGCCGGCTCGGAAACGGATGGCGGGCAGAACCAGCCCGAGCCGCCGCAGGATCACCCGGCGGCGCCTGGCGCACAGCGCCGCGTAAGGGAGCAGGAAAGGAAGCGCCAGAAAAAGGGCGGCGACAGCGGCGATCGTGTATATACGGATCATGGGGGCCCTTCCAGGTTCGGCAGGGACACTTCGGGCGGCGATCCGGCCGCCGGTTTGGTTTGCGCCCGGCTTTTCGCCAACAGGCTTTCGATCACGCGGCAGGCGCGCTCGGTTCCGCCCTGCCGCTCCCTGAAATACCTTCGGGCGCGCCGGCGGACGTCGCTGCGTCGCGGCGCCCGCGCCATATCGGCCGTTAGAAGGTCGGCGGCCTGCCGCCAGTCGGCGGCCACCCGCACGAGTTCCTTTTCAAAAAGCGCCGCGCCCACCCAGGCAAAGTTGTCCCAATGCGGCCCGATGACCGGAACGACCCCGCTGGTGACGGCTTCGAGAAAATTCTGTCCGCCTAAAGGCGCGAGGCTGCCACCGACAAAGGCCGCACGGCAGAGCCGGTAGGCCGGCACCAGTTCACCGAAGGTGTCCCACAGGACGACCGTGCCCGGCGCCGCGGGTCCGGCCGCGCGGGACCTCGGCTGCCAGGGGACCCGCCCGCGATCGAGGAAGTCCGCCCAGGCCGCCAGGCGTTGCACATGCCGGGGGAAAAGGGCGATGACCGCCTTTGGCCGCCGGTTCCGAGCAGCGGTGATGATCTGCTGAACCGCTTTTTCCTCCGCTTCCCTGATCGATCCCATGACCAGCAGTTCGACCGCCGGTGTGAACAGCGGGGCCAGGGGATTGGCGTTGTCGCCGTCTGCGGCATCGAGATCGAGCCGGTCGAATTTCAGATTCGAAATGACCTCGACCCGCGCGGGTCCGAAAAGCGCCGCGAACCGGTGCGCATCCGCCCCGGACATGGCCAAAATGGCATCCGGACCGAGCTGCCGCCAGAGGGCCGGCCACCAGCGGTAGCGCTTGAGGCTGGTGGCGCTCATGCGGCCGTTGACGACCAGGATGGGAGTTCC
>JBAPWQ010000025.1:0-3084 GCA_049283795.1 Desulfobacterales bacterium
CGAGGTGCTGCTGTGGGGAATGCCTTTCCGGGTGGTGGGGGTGTTTGCGGGCCGCAGCCTGGCGGATGCCAACGATCTGGACGGCGAACCCCTGTCGACGGTCACTTTTCCCAGCGAAATTTCCATGGAGATGACCGAAGTCGAAATGGAGGCCATGGAATCCGGGGAAGACGTCCGTACCTACGAAAGCCGCTATCAGCATGTCGGTGCCGACCGGATGGTCATCGTGCCCGCCGGGTTTCTGCTGTCCGCCGGCGGCAAACTCAAGGGCATCGCCGTGAAGCCGGCGGACGGCAAAACGACGCAAGCCGAGGCCGAGCGCCTCGTGGACCGCTTCGCCCTCACCCTTTTTGCCGGCGAATCGGGCGGCACGTTCCTCTATCAGGCCAGCGACACGATGAGCTACAGCGGGGTCCCCAATGTGGTCATTCCCCTGGTGATTTCCATTTTTATCGTGCTCAACACCATGATCGGAAGCGTTTACGAGCGCAAACGGGAGATCGGCATTTACACATCGGTGGGGTTGGCGCCGTCGCACGTGTCGTTTCTGTTTATCGCCGAAGCCCTGGCGTTCGCCGTGATCAGCGTCGTCCTGGGGTATCTGCTGGCGCAAACGACGGCACGCCTGTTCGCCGGGACCTCCCTGTGGGCCGGCATCACCGTCAATTATTCGTCCATTTCCGGGGTGGCGGCCATGGTGCTGGTGATTCTGGTGGTGCTGGCCTCCGTGATCTATCCCGCTCGGGTGGCCGCCAATATTGCCATTCCCGACGTCAACCGTTCCTGGAAATTGCCGGCGGCCGAGGGCAACCGGCTGAGGGTGACCCTGCCGTTTTTGATGAATTTTCACGAGCACTTGAGCATCGGCGGCTTTCTCCTCGACCACCTCGACGGCCACCGCGATGTTTCCCACGGCTTGTTTTCCGCCGGCCGGGTCGATTTTTCCCTGGCTCTCTGCCAGGTTGGCGGCAAAGAGACCGGTCAGGGCGGGAATGAGGAAAAATCCGAGGCCGCGGCGGCGGACGATAATTTCTTACAATTGAGCACCGATATCTGGCTGGCCCCGTTTGATTTCGGCATCATGCAGAAGGTGGCCGTCGCTTTCTGCCGTTCCAGCGAAGATCCCGGTTACCTTGAAATCAGAATTATGCTGGAGCGGCTCTCCGGCGAAGCCAATGCCTGGCGGCGAATCAACAAGGCCTTTCTGCACGAACTTCGCAAGACCCTGCTGGTGTGGCGCTCTCTGGATGCGCCGGCCAAGAGTCACTATGCCGAGCTGATGGCGGCCGAGGGCGCGAAACGCGGCATCGCTCTCGGCCGGAGTTCCCCAGCGCAGAAATTGGATCCACCAATGGATGTCAGGCCGGATGTGGCGCCATCCGTCCCATAAAGATTCCGACATGAGAAACAGCGAACCTGGTGTCGAAAAAAGGACCACCGCGGCCGGTAACGGCCTCACGGCCCGACCCGCCGCGGAGGCACCCGAGGTGCCCGTCCGCATGCGCGCGGTCGGCATCGGCTTTTTCCTGGCGATGATCATCTGCGCCATTACGCCGTTCAATAACGTTTATCGTGCGGCGACCCCGCTCGGGGGCGGTCATTTTCCCCTGGCGCCCTTTTACATTCTCTTCTGGCTGATGCTGGTCACCTACGGCCTCAAGAAGGTCCTGTCAAACTGGAACGTTTTGACCGGCCGCGAACTCCTGCTCATCTGGATTCTGATGGTCATCGCTTCGGGCATTGCCTACACGGCCTGGTCCGGGCATTTTTCATCAACCTGACCCTGCCCCAGCACTTTGCCCGTCTCGGCAGCCGCTGGGCCGAGGAGCTGCTGCCGCTGCTTCCCGGCGGACTTTATCCGCAGAGCCCGGAAGCGGTATCCCGGCTTTACGACGGGCTGGCCGGCGGGCGCGGCATGAGCTGGTGGCAAGTATTTCAGCAGGTTCCCTGGGGCGCCTGGGCCCGGCCGATCACCATCTGGGGAATGTTCATCTGCACCTGCTACGTCGTCATGCTCTGCATGATCAATATCCTCAGCCGCCAGGCCATCGAAAACGAACGCATGAACTTTCCCCTCCTGCGGGTTCCGCAACTCATGCAGGAGGCCTATGACGACCATGCCCTGGGCCGTTTCCTGACCGATCGGTTTCTTCTGGCCGGGGTGATGATCCCGGTGACGCTGCACCTGATCAACGGGCTTAATTTTTACATCCCCTCCGTGCCGCAGATTCCGACCCTGATCCTGGCCGGTCCTTATTTCCCGAAATACGGCCTTTTTTCCGGTTTTTACAAACTCAAGATCTACATCTATCCGGCCTTCATCGGTTTCGCTTTTTTGACCTCCAAGCAGATTTCACTTTCCTGCTGGCTGTTTTTCATCATCGGCGGTTTTCTCTTCGGCCTGCTGGCGGTCATGGGCTACGACATACCGGAAGCCGCCCTGGGGATCACTTTCGGACCGACCCTCTCGCGGCCCGAGGAGACCCAAACCATCGGGGCCTATGCGGTTTTTTTCCTTTTCCTGTTCTGGCTGGCACGCCATCACCTGCTGAATATCGTACGGGATGCCCTGCGGCTGCGTCGTCCCGATCCCTCCCAGGCGGAGTGGATTTCCTCGCGGCTGGCCTTCTGGGGTTTTTTTTTGGGATCCGCCGCCATCATCGGCTGGTGCGCCTATTTCGGGCTGCCCGTGCTGCCGGCTTTTTTGGTGGTCTGTGCGTATTTCATGGTCATGCTGGTCGCCAGCCGGGTTATCTGCCAGGGCGGCCTGGCTTACTTCACGCTCACCAACGCGCCGATCGACGGGCTGCTGTTTATTTTCGGGCCCCGGTTTTTCGGGAGCATCGGGCTGCTGATCAGTGTCGCGGTCCAGAAGATGCTGTTTCTGGACCTGCGGGAATCCCTCATGCCGTCTTTGCTGCACACCGGGCGGGTGACCTACCGGATGAGTCCCAAAAAAATGATCGTCGGCGGCATCGTGGTGACCCTGCTGGCGGCCGTCGCGGTGTCGCTCGCGGCCATGTTGGTCCTGTGCTACAAGTTCGGCATCCGCGAACTCGATCTGGACTGGGCCCTGCGCTCGAC
>JBAPWQ010000026.1:0-6506 GCA_049283795.1 Desulfobacterales bacterium
GACCGCTGAAGGCAAAGGCGGTGCCGACGGGCACCGAGGAGAGCAGTGGTGACAAACGTCCCGCGGCGACACGCCGGATGCAGAGCGTCAGCGCCTCATCATCGGGGGCGTTGGCCAGGGAGTAGTCCCTTTCGAGGGCGCCGTGGACGAGCCGGATTCTCTGGCCGGCCGTGAAGTCGAAACCGGAAGGACGAGAGAAATCAGCTTCGAAGGTGTCGGCCGACAGCGACCGTCTTTCCAGCAGTTCGGTACTGTAAAGGAACTTTGCCATATTATCTTAAGCGGCGCTTCAGCGAAAGGATGCTTTACGGCCGCGGGAAAAGGGCAAAGAGGTCGGGTCCTTGAGCCGGGAGGCTATTTGAGCGCCCGATTACTTCTCCCAGTGGACATCCGCTTCGCCTGCCAGGTGATTGCAGTAGCGGGCGAACACGAACAGATAATCCGAGAGCCGGTTGAGGTAGACGAGAGCCGCCCGGTAGGCGTCCGGCGTCAGTTTATCGGTTGTGGCTTCGGACAGGCCCACCAGATGCCGTTCGGCCCGCCGGCAGACGGTCCGAGCGATGTGGGCCAGGGCGGCTGACATGCTCCCGCCGGGCAGGATGAACCCGGTCAGGGCCGGCAGATGCTGTTCCATTTGGTCGATGGCCGTTTCAAGGAAGCGGCTGCCCTGGTCGTCGAAAGTTTCAAGGGCCGCGGAAGTCGGCGATCCGGGTGTCGTGGCCAGTAAGGCACCGATATGAAACAGGTCCGACTGGATCCGCCGTATTTCGCCAATGCTGCCGTGGTTGCCGTCCAATTCCGCCGTGATCGTGCCGAGACAGGAATTCAACTCGTCGACGTCGCCGTAGGCTTCGACGCGGGCGCTGTTTTTGGTCACTCTTTCGCCGCTGAAAAGGCTCGTTTTTCCCCGATCGCCGCCGCCGGTATAAATCTTCATCACATCCTTTTAGTCCTCGATAGGCACGGGTCTCAAGCAAGTGCCGTCGGTCAGGACAAGCGCTTGACCGCCAGCATGGTGATGTCATCGAACTGTTCCGCTTGGCCGATATGGGTGTCCAGGGCTGCGGAAACGATTTTCAGCAGTCCCTGCGCTGAAGTGCCCCCCGCCGCTATCAACTGCAAAAGTTTTTTTTCACCGAAAAAATCGCCCGCGCCCGCACGGGCCTCGGTGACGCCGTCGGTGTAACTGAAGAAAAGGTCACCCGGGGCCATGATCGTGCGGCAGATTCCCAGAATGGCATCGGCCTGCACGCCGACCGCCGGTCCGGTGGGGCCGAGGCGGGCCTTTACGGCACCGGACTTGTCCAGCAGGCAGGGCGGATCGTGCCCGCCGTTGATGTAACTCAGCTCGCCGGTGGACGGACTCAGCACCCCGAAGAAGAGGGTCGCAAACATGGCCAGGTCTTCGTGGTTCTTGACGATGTAGGCATTTGTCAGCTGTACGGCCTCGAGGGCCGTGCGGTGCGAAGCGTGGATGTCGGCGTCTGCGCCCGGCAAGGCGCCGTTTTCCTGTTTGGCGGTCATCCGGCAGTCGAGTCCCTGCAGGGGGGTCTGGCCGGAGAAGATCCGGATGAGGCTGCGAAAAAGCGCCATGAAAAGCGCCGCACCGACCCCTTTGTCGCAGACGTCGGCGATGACCAGCCCCACCGAGCCGTCCGGCAGGTCGAAAACATCGTAGAAATCACCCGAAACCTGACGGGCGGGTTTGATATAGGCTGCAAATTCCCAACCGTTTCTTTGCGGAAGCACCGCGGGGATAAAGTTTTTCTGGATTTCGCGGCCGCGCTCCATTTCGGTGTCAAGGGCCTGTGAATAAGACTTGACCTGATCCAGGCTCTGCCGCAGGGCGGCCTCGGCCTTGCGCCGTTCGCTGACGGCTTCCGATATCCGGCGGTACATCTGGTTGAAGGCCGCGATCACATCGCCCAGTTCGTCTTGTCGCTGCACCGCGGCCGAAAAGAATTCCGGGGTCGAGCGGTCATTGCTGATGGCTTCGCCGGCCAGTACCAGGTCCTTTCTCAACCGCAGGATGGGGGTGACGACGATCGGGTGCAGGGCGCTCCAGGCGCCGACGGTGACGAAAATGGAGATGATGAGGATCAGTCCGGCAATGCGCAGGATGAAGGCCTTTACCTCCCGCCTTACGGAAGTGGTGTCCTGCCGCAGGACGAGCACGTTGGCCCGTTCCAGTCGAGGCGGCTGCCAAGCCGTGTCGATGTGAAGGCCGTCGGGACTTTTCGCCGTTCGCGTCCCCTTGGCGGTAATCTCGGCAAACGCGAGGTCCGGGGGTTGGCCGAAGCTGCCGATGCGCTGCCCGGCAAGATCATAGAGCGTTCCGCCAATGATTTCGGAACAGCCCTGCAAGTGGCTGATCTGGTCGAAAACCTCATGACTGCCGGCCGCGTCCGGCAGCAGGTTCAGGAGTATCTCGACCTGGGCCCCCGCCTGGGATCGCAACTGTTGGAGTAGTTCCTTCTCCCGGTTCATGGTGGACGGGATCAGGATGATCGTTTCGATCACCACCACGCTCACGAACACGTAGAAAACGATGCGCCGGGACAGTCGCGATCGGGCAGGTTTCACCCACCGCTTCAGGTCGTTTATCATAGGGGGTCCTTTGAACGGCGAGATTCCGGTCGTTGACCGTTTTCTCGCAGTCAACACTTGAGTATACAATACCGCCGTGTGAGTCAAATTAAAAACCGGCCATCTCAGGCCGCCCATGGCCGGATTCAGGCGCCCCTGCAGTGTCAGGTTGACTTGACGCACCCCGGAATTTACAGTGCCCCTTTCTGCGCCGCTGCTCCCTGTGCACCGATTGGCGCATGAGACCGATTCCGGTGGTATCCCTTTGAAGAGAAAGCTCAACATTGCCGTTCGCGAACTGGTCGAGTTTGTCTGCCGCTCGGGAGACCTGGCGGCGTCATTTTCCAGCGCGCGGCGGGCGGTCGAAGCGATCCGCGCGCACCAGAAGATCCAGAAGTCGCGGCCGCCGACCTATCGCCCTGAAGTGACGATCGGCCTGCAGCACGAGACCGATGCTTTTTTGCTGAGCCTGAGCGGCCGCATCGACGGGGTTTTCAGCGATACCGCGGCGGACGGCTCGATGCGCGCGGTCATCGACGAGATCAAAACCACCGACCGCGACCTCGATCAGCTGGCGGCCGCGCCAAACCCCCTGCACTGGGGGCAGGTCAAGTGCTATGCCTACATGTACGCGGTCGCGCAGGACCTTGAGGAGATCGACGCGCAGCTGACGTATTACCACTTCGATTCCGGCGAAACGCGCGAGGTACGGCATTCGTTTACCATCGATGAATTGGGCGTTTTTTTCGGTGAGCTGATCGAGCGCTACCTCGGTTGGGCCACGATCCTGATCGATTGGCAGCAGTGCCGCGATGCCTCGATCCGCTCGCTCGCCTTTCCTTTCGCCGGCTATCGGCCGGGGCAGCGTCAGATGGCGGTGGAGGTCTATCGGACGATTCGCTCCGGCGGGCAGTTCATTATCGAGGCGGCTACCGGGATCGGCAAGACCATGGCAGCCGTTTTCCCGGCGGTAAAGGCCCAGGCCGAGGGGCTGACCGCCAAGGTGTTTTACCTGACGGCCCGCACAACCGCCCGCACGGCGGCCGAGAAGGCGCTCGTGTATCTGAGCGGCGGCGGCCTGCGCCTCAAATACCTGACGTTGACCGCCAAGGACAAGATCTGCTTCAACCCCGAAGGCGACTGCAACGGCGAGGGCTGCGAGTACGCGCGCGGCTACTACGACCGCCTGCGGGAAGCCCTGCCGGAGATATTCAGCCGCGATGCCCTCGACCGTGCCGCCATCGAGGACGCCGCGCGCCGCCACCGACTGTGCCCGTTCGAGTTGTCCCTCACCCTGGCGGTATACGCCGACTGCATCATCTGCGACTACAACTATGCCTTCGACCCGCGGGTATACCTGCGTCGTTTTTTCCTTGACGGCGGCGGCGACTACACCTTTCTGATCGACGAGGCCCACAATCTCGTCGACCGATCGCGCGAGATGTTTTCGGCCGAGATCTTCAGACAGCCCTTCCTGAACTTGCGGCGCCTGGTGCGCAAGGCGCTTCCGCGGCTGTACAAGAGCTTGGGGCAGGTCGACGCGCAGATGCGCCGCCTCAGGGATGCCCCTGGCGCGGCGCCGCCGGCATGGGCCGAAAAGAATCCCCCCGATGACCTTTATCCGGTGCTGAGGCGATTTGCGCAACTGGCCGAGGCGTGGCTCGGCCGCAACGAGAAGGCGGCGTTTCGCGAGGCGCTGCTCGAACTTTATTATGCGGTGATCGCCTTTATCCGCGTTTTCGAGACTTATGATGCACGGTTTGTGACCTGTTACGAGGCGCTGGAGGCGGAATTCAAAATCAGGCTTTTCTGCATCGATCCTTCCGATCAGCTGGCCGAGGCCCGCGGCCGTTGCCGGGCGGCCATCTTTTTCTCGGCCACCATGACCCCGGCGGACTATTTCAAGAAAATGTTCGGCTGCCAGCCGGCGGCCGTCCACCGCCATTTTCCGTCGCCGTTTGCGGCCGAAAACCTCGGGCTCTTCATTTACGACCGGGTGTCGACTTATTTTAAACAGCGCCGCGGCACGGCGCCGGATGTGGTGCGGACCATCGCGGCCACGATCCGTCGTAAAAAAGGAAATTACCTGCTCTTTTTTCCGTCCTATGCCTACCTGCACCTGGTTTACGAGGGTTTCCGGGAAGCCTGCCCGCAGGTGACCGCGATTCTCCAGGCGCCCGACATGGCCGAGTGCGACCGCACTGCTTTTCTGGATCATTTCAGGCGCGACAACCCGGAGACACTGGTCGGGTTCGCCATCATGGGAGGCATCTTCGGCGAGGGCATCGATCTGGTCGGGGAGCGTCTGAGCGGGGCCGTGATCGTGGGGGTGGGGCTGCCCGGCATTTGCCTGGAAAAGGAACTGATCCGGGAATACTATGAAACGGCGCTCGGGGCGGGGTTCGAGTTCGCCTACATGTACCCGGGCATCAACCGCGTCCTGCAGGCCGCCGGCCGGGTCATCCGCTCCGAGACCGACCGCGGGGTCGTGCTGCTGATCGATCAGCGCTTCGGCTCGGCGCGCTACCATGCCCTTTTCCCAGCCGAATGGCGACCGGTGGCGCTGGGCGGAGAAAGCGATATAAAAAGCCGCCTGGATCGGTTCTGGAGCGCGACGGGATCCGGCCGGGAGGACAAGTTGTCCCGTTGATCCGGCAGTGTTTGTTCCATTCAGTCTGCCGGATGGCGATCGGGAGAAGGGTGCCGGGTCTGACGTCAATGTTCTTCCCCGGCGGCAAGATGCCCAAGCCGGTCGTCTCACAACCCTTGCCACACGGCGAGTCAGTGTTCGACTCCGCGAGAGGTCGGGTCTGGTTCAGACACCGGGTGCCGAACTTTAAGAAAAATCGGTCACATTTTTTTTCAGCCGGGCCGGGATTCTTCAAGCTGCTTCTTGAGTTCGGGAAGGATTTCAAACAGGTCGGCCACGGCATAATAGTCGCAGTTGGCCATGATGGCGGCGTTGGCATCGGCATTGACGGCGATGATCATCCCGGCGGTTTTCATCCCGGCAAAGTGCTGGACGGAGCCGGAAATTCCGACGGCGATGTAGACCTTGGGATTCACCTTCACGCCGGTCTGACCGACCTGCATGGCGTAGGGCACCCAGCCGTTGTCCACGGCCACCCGTGAGGCACCCACGGAGGCGTTCATGAGCCTGGCGCAATCGAATAGCAGGGCGAAGTTTTCAGCGCTTTTCAATCCACGACCGCCGGAGATGATGATGTCGGACTCGGCCAGGTACTGGGCGCCGCCGGCGTCGGTCCGGGTCTCGACCACCTGGTAGGCGGTGCTGCGATTCTCCGCGAAGGTGAAATCAACGACCTCGGCCACCTTCGGTGTCTCGCACGGGGCGACCACATTGGGCCGGATGCCGTAGATGAAATGGCGGCCGGTCAGGGCGATGGTGGCGATGGCCTTGCCCGAATACTGCGAGGTTTTGACCCGGTGGCCATCCAGGTCGATCTCGGTGCAGTCCATCACCAGCGGGGCATCCAGCCGGGCGGCGATGCGCGGCAGCAATTCCCGGCCGGCGGGACTGGTGAGGCCGATCAGGTCGGCGATCTCGAATCGTTCGATCGCGGCCACCACCGCGGCGGCCTGCACGGCGGGATCCCAACCGCGGCCGCCGGTGCCGATGTTGATGATGCGGGCCACCCCGTGGGCTTCCAACGCCGCTTTGGCAGTGCCGGCCGGCGCATCCACGACCAGGGCGACGAGTTGCCGGTTTTCTCCGCGGGCCGCCGCGGCCATGCCGAAATTGGCCTTCTTGACGCGGCCGTCCTTGAATTCGATGAGCAGTCCGATCGGTTGCATGGTCAAATCACCTTGGCCTCGTTTTTCAGGATGCGCACAATCTGCGCGGCGATGTCGGCGGAACTGCCGGTGAGCGCTTTGGGGGTGCGCGGTTCCATGGCCGG
>JBAPWQ010000027.1:0-7299 GCA_049283795.1 Desulfobacterales bacterium
ACATCGGGCTTCGTGAGGATAAGATTTGATGGTTGCAAGAGGGTGTCACCGACTGCTGGGATTCCTTGCTGTGTGCGGGTTATTGCTGATGTCGGCGTCCTGCACGCTGGTCGAAGAAAGGATTGACCGCACGGCGGGAGGGCCGAATGCGCCCGCCGATACAGCGGTGTACATGCGCTCGGTGCCTGCCGAACAACCCGAAGAGATTTCAGCGCGAGTGGTGCCGCCGGGGCCCTTGAAACTTACGGTCACCGAAGCGATTTTGTTTTGCCTCGAGAACAACCGCGAACTTGTGGTGCAAAGATTGAATCCTTCGATCCGACAAACCTTTGAGGACCAGGAAAGAGCCGTTTTTGATCCGGAAACAGACGCGGAAGTCTCCGCCGGCAGGGTTAAAGGAGAACGCCTCGCAAGGTCCGGATCCGATACTGAGGATTTCACCACCGATGCCGCCGACGGCATCATTTCTCTGGCGCAATACTTCCCGACCGGCACGACGGTTGCCCTGGAAGCCGGCACGCAAATGAACGACTCATCTCTTTACGATGACACCTTTTACGAAACCCGCTTGGGCATGACGCTTACTCAAGCGCTGTTGAGAGGATACGGAACAGATGTCAATCTGGCCCGACTTCAGCAGGCACGCCTGGAAACGCGCATGTCGGAATATGAGTTGCGGGGGTTTACCGAATTTCTGGTGGCGGAGGTGGAACGTATTTACTGGGACTATGCGCTGGCCCGGCGTCAAATCGAAATCGTTGAAGAGTCACTGAAAGTCGCCCGTCAGCAACTCGACGAGACCAAAGAACTGATCGCCGTCGGCCGATTGGCGAGAGCTGAATTGGCGGCCGTCCAGGCCGAGGTCGCGGCACAAGAGCAGGCTCTCATCGAAGCACGGGCCAACAAGGAATCTATTCGCTTGCAACTGCTTCGGCTGCTCAATCCCGCGGGGCCGGGAATCTGGCAGCGGGAAGTTGATCTAATCCATCAGCCGACCTTGCCCGAAATCAAACTTGAAGATGTTGAGCTCTATGTGGCCGTATCGATGCGCATGCGTCCGATTTTGAATCAGGCCCGTTTGGAAATATTACGCGGCAATTTGGATCTCGTCAAAACCCAGAACGGATTGTTGCCCTTACTGGATCTTTTCATCACGCTCGGCAAAAGCGGATATGCGAATTCCTTTGGCGTATCCATCAGCAATATCACCAAAGACCGTTATGACGCCCTGGCGGGCGTCAGATTTAATTACCCTGTTTTCAATCGGGATGCAAAAGCCCTTCACCGGCGAGCGCTGCTGACCCGGGAACAGGCGCAAAAAGCTCTGGATAACCTTTCACAGCTTGTGGAAGTCGACGTGCGCACCGCTTACATAGCGGTCAACCGTACCAAACAGCAGATTGCCGCTTCATCGGTCACCCGCATGTTCGATGAGGAAAAACTCCGGACCGAATCCGAAAAACTGCGCGTGGGAAAATCAACCAGTTTTCTGGTGGCTCAAGCTCAACGGGATCTGTTGGTCAGCCGGATCGCCGAGGTGCGGGCCCTTGCCAACTACCTCAAGGCACTGATAGACCTTTACCGGCTGGACGGTTCACTGCTCGAGCGCCGCGGAATTTCTGCTCCCGGACGCGAGCCGGTCGACCTTTCAAAAAAATAATTGAAGTTACCCATACTCTCAAGTGTATTCGAAAATCGGAGATAGGTAAGCGCAACCGACAAGGGGGCAACTCTGGGCTGGTTGTCGATTCTAAGTACGAGATACAAATTGAGGGGTTTTTAGGGAAGAAGAAAAAACTGAAATTGAATTGTTGCGGCAAGAAATTGAGTCGTTAAAACAAAAACTATTTATACATACCGCGGTTATCGCAGGCATGGGTTCGGATATCCTGTGATATCCTTGCCAACTTTATTGAGACAGCACCATTTTCTCGGTGCTTTATTCTATCCGTAACAACCACCCAAACAAAATAAGGCAGACCCTATATGTTGTGGTCTGCCTTTTTGGACAAATCATAAAGGGTTCTTGCCAGTATTACTGTATTCACCACAGCCATTTTTATTACAGATATCATTATATCCGATCCGGATCGGCCGACGAGCCAAGCAGCTGCCAGCGGACGGTTCCGGCGGCTCTGGCGACCGCGGCGATGTGGTGGTCGAAATAGAAGTGATCAACGGTCATTTTGCGGCGCTTGAACTGCACGATCAGGCGGGTTGCGTCCAAAACCGCCACCACCCGGCAGTGTGAGAGCCCGGTCAACCCGCTGCCGTCGACTTTCAGCACCGCCTCCTTGGCCGTCCAGTAGCGGTGAAATCCTTCCCATGACCGCGCCCCCAGCAAGTCCCATTCGTCCGGGTCGGCCACCTTGTCGAAAAGCGCCTCGGTTCTGCGTTGCACAATATTTTCGATGTCGATCCCGATGCGGCAACGGGCCGCGATGGCGCCGACATAGGCTCTTTTATGCGTCAGCGACCAGTACACGCCGTTCACCGGCAGCGGCCGCCCCGTGTCGTCTTTAACGGCTGAGTCGATCTTCAGATCGCTTTCATCGGCTGAGATCTGAAGAGCCCGCCGCGCATGACGGCTCAAAAAGATCACCCGCTCGCGCGGCGCCAGCGCTTGGGCGCTTGTGGGAACGGGCAAAATTACGGCGACCGGTCGAGGATCTGCGTTCATTTCTGTTGGATCGCCGTGTCGGGCGCCTTGAGAATCATGCGGCAGTCGGCCACCGTCGCTCCCTGGCCTTCGGGATGAACCAGCAGCGGATTGATGTCGAGTTCCATGATTTCCGGATGAGCGATCACCATATCCGAAAGGGCCACAAGAGACTTTTCGAGAAACTCCACGTCGGATTTTGGCCGGCCCCGGAAGCCCTGCAGCAGTTTGTAGCCCTTGATGCTCCTGATCATGCGGCGGGCTTCGTTGCGTCCGATCGGCGCCAGCCGGAATTCGACGTCCTGAAACACCTCGACGAAAATGCCGCCGATTCCGAACATCAGCAGCGGCCCGAATACCGGGTAGCGATTGGCACCCAGAATGACTTCGGCCCCCGGCGGGGCCATTTTCTGTACCAGGACACCCTCGATTACGGCTGCGGGATCGTACGCCCTTGCGCCTGCGACGATTCTGCGATAGGCCTCGCGAACCTCGGCGGAGGTCTGCAGCCCGACGACCACTCCGCCGGCATCGGATTTATGGAGAATCTGAGGGGAAACGATTTTCAGGACCACCGGATATGTCATTTCTGCGGCAATCTTCTCTGCCTCCGCGGCCGTTTGGGCCAGGCGGGTCGGCAGGACGTTGAAGCCATAGCACTCCAGCAGCCGGTTGCCGTCCAGCTCACCGATCTGGGTGGTTCCCGCTGCCAGACACTCGGCAATTATGACGGCTGCCCGCTCGCGGTCATGGTGGAGGTCGAATTGAGCCAGATGCTGGCGATTGAGCCAGCGGGAATAGCGATAGAGGGCGCCGCTCGCCATGGCGGCGCTTTCGGGAAATCTGAAAACCGGGATGCCATGCTCCTGCAGATATTTCGCGCCGCTGGAGACATCGACGATGCCCATGAAGCAACACATGATTGGCTTATGGGAACGGCGGGCGATGCGCACGATGGCTTCGGCGGTTCCCAGCGCGTTGGTCATCGATTGCGGGGTCAGAATGACCAAGGCGCCATCGACTCCTTCGTCCCGGATGACGGCTGCCAGGGCATTTTCATACCGCTGCGGCGCGGCATCGCCGATCACGTCGACCGGGTTGTTCAGATTGGCCGTCAGCGGCAGGTGGCTGGAGAGAGCCTCAACAGTTTCAGCGCTGAATTCGGCCAGCGTCAAACCGGCCGACACCGTCACGTCGGTGGCCACGATGCCGGGACCGCCGGCGTTGGTGACAATGGCCATGCGGTTGCCTTGCGGCACCTTGCGGCGCAATTTGCCGGTTTCGCTTTCATTCTTGTAAGCGAATGCACTGGCGAAGTCGAACAGTTCGTTGATCGACTCGACCCGGATGATACCGGCCTGTTTGAAAATGGCCTCGTATACCCCTTCCGTGCCCGCCAAGGCCCCGGTGTGCGAGGCGGCCGCGCGCGCCCCGGCCCGGGTGCGGCCGGACTTGATCACTAATATCGGCGTGGGACGATAGTCGCCGCTGGTGATCTCCTTTACGGTTTGAATGAATTCCGGCCCGCGGCGCAGTTCCTCGAGGTAGACCATGATGACTTCGGTTTCCCGGTCGCGGTGAAAATAGCGCAGCAGATCGAGTTCGTCCACGTCGGCCTTGTTGCCGATTGAGATGAATTTAGAGAATCCGAACTCGCGGTCGGCCGCAAAATCGAGAACGGCCGTGCACAGGGCCCCGCTCTGCGAGATGAAGGAGACATTGCCGGCGGAGGGCATGCGGGCCGAAAAACTGGCGTTGAGCCGCACTGCCGGCTGCGGATTGATCACCCCCAGGCAGTTGGGGCCTACCACCCGGATATCGGCTTCGCGACAAAGCGCGACGATCCGGTCTTCGATACGACGTCCCTCCGCGCCGACCTCGCGAAAGCCGGCCGAAACGATCACGAGTCCTTTTATGCCCTTGGCGATCGCTTCTTCAACGGCCTTGAGGGCCGACGGCGGCGGCAGGATGATCATCGCCAAGTCGACCGGATCGGGGATATCCGTCACGGACGGGTAGGCCTTGACGCAGGAGATGGCGGGCGCGGATGGGTTGACCGGATAGAGGGTCCCGCGGTAGCCGCCCCGGAGAATGTTGACGAATATATCGTGGCCAACCTTTCCCGGTGTGCTCGAGGCCCCGACAACGGCAACGGAACGGGGGGAAAATATGGCGTCAAGCGGATCCATCGGGCTCTTCCTTTTGCTTCAGGGACCGTTTAATTTCAAGCGCTGCGGCGTAGACGGTCTTGCGCGGCAAACCCGTCTCCCGGACCACTTCCTTGACCAGTTCCGAGAGCACCGCTTTATTGCGACCCATCCGGTCGATCAACTTTTCGTGCAGATCGGCGACATCCGCCGCCGGGGCGGACGGGCGGCCGGAGACCACGAGTGTGCACTCGCCCTTTATATCCGCCCGCGCCGCCAGAAGCGCGCCGATCTCTGAGAGCCGGCCGCGCAGGAACTCCTCGTGGAGCTTGGTCATCTCGCGTCCCAGCACCGCCGGCCGGTCGCCGAAAATGGTCAGCAGGTCTTGGAGCAGCCCTGCGATGCGTCGGGGCGATTCATAGAATATCAGCGTGCGGGATTCGCCGCCCAGCGCGTGCAGCTGTTCGATGCGCCGGCCCTTCTTGCGGGGGAGGAAGCCGACGAAGACGAAGGCGTCGGTCGGCAGGCCGGAAACACTGAGTGCGGCCATGGCGGCCGAGACGCCGGGCACGGGTGACACCGGGATTTGGCGCGCGACGGCACCGGCGACCAGGCGATAGCCGGGATCGGAGACCGACGGGGTCCCGGCGTTGGACACGAGGGCCACCGACAGCCCCGCTTCCAGTTTTTCGATCAGCTGCGGGGCGCGCACCTCTTCGTTGTGTTCATGGTAGGCGATGAAACGCCCTTGCGGCCGGCGGCCCTTCAGCAGCCGCCCGGTGTGGCGGGTGTCTTCCGCGGCGATGATATCGACCGAAGTGAGGACCTCGAGGGCCCTTAACGTGATGTCGCCCAGATTGCCAATCGGTGTGGCCACCACGAAAAGCGTTCCCTTCGCGCCGCTGCCGGCGCCCTTATCCGTAGGCAAGGTCGAAGGCATTCTTGATCAGCTCGATTTGCGGCGCGGCGGCCGCGGAACGGATCGCGACCACATCGAAGCGGGCCTTCACGCGGCTCTGAGAGGTGGATTTGAGATAGTGCAGGGCGACCATGGAGATTTTGCGCTGCTTGCGGGGCGTGACCGCGTATTTGGGGTTGCCGTAGCGCCCGGTGGCGCGGGCCTTGACCTCCACGAAGACCAGGGTGTCGCGGTCCCTGGCGATGATGTCGATCTCTCCGAGCACGGTGCGATAGTTCTGCTCGATGATGCGGTAGCCCATTTTCCGCAGGAATCGGACCGCGATCGATTCGCCGGTCTGGCCGAATTGCTGCCGGGGATCAGCCATCGCCGGCCGTCAGCGGCAATTGCCGGGCCGTGGGGCGTGCAGTAAATTCCTTGACGCCTTTGAAGCTCCGCCGGTGGATGGGGCAGCAGCCGTGACGGCAGATCGCTTTGCGGTGGGCCTGGGTGGCATAGCCTTTATGACCGGCGAAGCCGTACTGCGGATACTCCTGATCGTAGCGCCCCATCAGGCGGTCACGGGTGACCTTGGCCACGATCGAGGCCGCGGCGATCGACAGGCTCAGCGCGTCGCCCTTGGCGATCGTGTGCTGGACGACGCGCAGGGGAATTGGAAAGGTGCCGTCGATCAGCAGGCAGTCCGGTTTCGGCGCCAGATTGAGCGCGGCCATGGCCATGGCCAGAAGCGATGCCCTCAGGATATTGATGCGGTCGATTTCGACCGGGTCGACGATTCCGATCCCCACCGCCACTGCATGGGTGTAAATAACCTCGTACAGACTGTCGCGCTGGACCGGTGACAGTTGCTTGGAGTCATTGACTTCGGCGGACGGGAACCCGTTCGGCAGGATCACGGCGGCGGCCACCACCGGGCCGGCCAGAGGGCCACGGCCGGCCTCGTCGATGCCCGCGACGGTCAGATGGCCGGCGGCGCGGGCTTTTTTTTCGTAGGCCCAGCGGTCTGCCGACAACGCGGGGGCCGGGGAGGGCTCACTGCCGGGGTCGGTGACGGTGCGACGGCGATGCGGCCCGCTCACGATCGGCCGGAGATATGTTCGGGCGGTGCGGGGTGAAATCAGGGACCATCCTTGGACATTCGTTAGAAGCGGCGCTCCTTGAGCCGTGCCGCCTTGCCCCTCAGCTTGCGCAGGTAGTAAATCTTGGCGCGGCGTACCCGGCCCTTGGTGATGACCTCGAGTCTTTCGATAACCGGCGAGTGCAGGGGGAAAATGCGCTCGACACCGACGCCGTAGGAGACCTTGCGCACCGTGAAGGTGGCCCGGGCCATTCCGCCGCGCTTGCTGATCACCACGCCCTGAAATACCTGGATCCGCTCTTTTTCACCTTCCTTGATTTTAACGTGGACCTTGACCGTGTCTCCGGCGGTAAAGGCCGGCAGGTCAAGCCTCATCATTTCTCTTTCCAGCTGTTTCATCGTCTCCATTTGACCTCCAGAAGTTCTGATATGGTTAAAGGCTAAAGGCAAAAGGCAAAAGGTTAAAGGCTAAAGGCGCAAGGTATAAGGTATAAGG
>JBAPWQ010000028.1:0-6993 GCA_049283795.1 Desulfobacterales bacterium
CCCATCCGGTTTCAATTAAACTAACTGACTGATCAGTCAGTTTAGAGCAAAAGTATCTTCCTCATGCCGATCTGTCAAGAAAAAATTCACTGCCCGAAAAAAAATCCGCAAAATTGGATTCAGTTAAAAAATAGTCAGGCACAAGGCCGGCGTTTACTCTCGCGTTCAGGTAAGACAGGCAGAGCTATAGGGTGCCAGGCCGGTCCGGATCCGCTGCCGGATCAGCCAGGCAGGCGCCGGATCGAGATCCCCGCTCTGGATGGCGGGATAGAGGTCCGGAAAGAATTGGCTGAGGAGCTGGGGTGGGATCGGCCGCCTTAAATTATCTATCAATCGTTTGACGGATTCGGCCACTTCGGGAAGGTTCCAGTAGTAGCGGATGCGGTCGCGGTAGCTGTAGTGTCTCAGGTATCTGACATCGGTCGCCGAGCCGTGATAGTGGGAGCGCCAGTGCTCGGGGCTTTCGAGCATGACGGATTCCAAAACGTCCCGCAGACCGGAGAGCCGGACGCCGCGCTTTCCGACCAGCCATTCGGTTTCAATGCCGGAAAGTGCGAACAGCGCCTCGCGGTATTTATTGGTCAGGCACGGGCCAACTTTAAGGACAATAAAGTGGTCTCGGACCATCCGCGCCAATGCTTCAGGGGCCTGGTAATCGGTGGCGTGAATCTCATAGGTCATGATGCCGGGCAGCGCGGCATGTGCGGCGGACAACGCGGCGGCTTTTTCGGGCCGGTAGCCGGCGATCCGGGTGTCGCCGAACTCAACGCCGGGCTGAACCACGACCGCCATGACCCGTTCCCAGGCCCGATCGAGACCGACCGCCCGGAAACACGTTTCGGTTGCGGCGAGGATGCGGGTCACTTCACCGGCAGTGGTGACCTTTACCCGGGCGGGGTCCTCCAAAGCGCCACCGGGAGGTGGAACCTCGGCGCCGATGACATACAGCGGCCGGGGCCGGTTTTCCGGCTGCCGGTCGGCGGCCGCCTCGGCCGCCCGGCACAGCACGGCCGCCCTTTCGGCCGTGGTGTCGATCGGCAGGTGGGGTTGGGGATCGTCCGCGCAGGCGCGGCCGGTATCGAGATGGATCTTGCGAAATCCCGCCGCGACACAGTCTTCTACCAAGTCTACGGAATGGGCCATGGCCCGTGCGGCAGGCAAATTTTTCCAGGGGTGGGGTCCCAGGTGATCGCCGCCGATCAGCACTCTCTCGATGGGAAAGGCTGCGGCCGTGGCCAGGGATCTGACGAAAGTGACAAATTCGGCCGGCCGCAGGCCGGTGTAGCCGCCGAACTGGTTGACCTGGTTGGCGGTGGCCTCCACCAGCAGCACATCGCCATCGGCGGCTGCCTGCTCGATGGCGGCTTCCAGCACCCGGCGATGAGCCGAACACACGGCGGTGATGCCCCCGAGTCTGCCGGTCAAATGATCCTGCCGCAGGTTTGTCAAACGCTGTGTCACGAAAAAATTCCCGCAGTTTACAATCCTTTGTACACTATACTTTTGCCAGTGCGCGGATGGCCTTCACCCGTCAACATAAGCAAGGTCGTTCCGAAATGGAAGGGGGGCCGGAGGTTGGGTTTGCCGGTCAGCCGGTTTAACCCGTTCAGCCGATTGAGTTCCGCGGAAGCGGGATTGAGCCGGTTGTTCCCCGCAGGGGGCATTGAACCGGGAAGGTCGATACCCGGGTGGAGGAACTCTCAAGGTTCCGGGATACGGGTATCGGGTTGCGGGGTCCGGGTTACTCAAGCCCTTTGCCTTAAACCTTCTGCCGTCAGCCATTAGCCTTCAGCCGTCTGCCCTCTGTCGTCAGCCTTTCACCTTTCGCCTTTCGCCTTTCGCCTTTCGCCTTTCACCTTTCAACTTTCTCCTGTCCCCTTCCCCCCCCCCGATGGACCATAACGGCCATCACCCCCGTTTGCAGCGCCGAAAGTCCAACAAAATACCAGATCCAGAAGGGCATCCCGCCAAGCAGGGGGCCCGTTTCGCCCCAGGACCAGACATCGATCGACAGGAGAAAAATCGATCCCAGCAGGAAGGTGTATGGGCTGCGGAGCCAGGCCGGCCAGAAAAAGACCAGGGTGCGCGTGCGCCACAACAGAAATGCGTAAGACAGCAGGTAGGTCGCAAAGGCCGTCACCATGACCCAGACGACCGGCAGGAACTGATCGCCTTGAAACCACTTCAGATGAAAGGCGGCCAAAACGGCTTCTCCGCACAAAATGGAGAGGATGGCCGGCAGGGCGAAGCGGCGGCGGAAATAGAGGCCGAAAATGACGGTCGGAAACAGGACCGCCAGTCCGGAAAAGGTCTGGGTGGCGATCTGCAGGATCGTGGCCGGAGGGCGGTAGGCCAGGGCCAGGCCGCTCAGGCCGAGAATAATCACGGCCAGCCGTCCGCCGGCACTCTCTTCTTTTTTCCCCGGCCGCATCAACGGCAGGACATCGCGCGTAAAGATGGAACTCAAGGTCAACAACTGCGAGTCCATGGTCGACATCAAGGCCGCCATGCCGGCGGCGATGACCAGGGTGGCCATGATGTCGCCCGATACCGTGGTCATGAGCATCGGCAGAATGCGGTCGGCCTGCTGGCCGGTCAGCTCCGGTATCGTCAGCCGGCCGATGACCCCGATGGCCACCGGCATGATGAAGACCACCGTGCAGATCAGGGGATAAAGGAGCATGATGCGATCGATGGTGCGCCGGCTGCGGGCGGCAAAGAAGCGTTGAAACAACTGCGGGAACATGGGATCGCAGAAAAACCAGAGCATCATGAAACTGAGCCAGATGCCCGGTGAATATTTTCCCTGGCCGCCGGGGCGCGAGAAGAGTTCGGGTGACCGGGACAGGATCTTCTGATGGGCGGCCGCGAAGCCGCCGTGGTAATCGAGCACGATCAAGAGAGACGCAAGGAGCATGGCGAACATCACCGCGCCCTGGAACAGGTCGGTCCATGCCACCGCCCGCATGCCGCCCCGCAGGGTATAGAGCACGATGATGGTGGTGACCAGAACGCAGCCGGCGAAATAGGGCAGGCCGAGCAGTTCTTCGAGGGCATACCCGGCCGCCATCGGCTGGAGCGCCAGGTAAGGGATGGTGAAGACGATCATGACCATGGCAAACAGCAGCGAGAGGGCCTGGCTGCCATACAGGTGGCGGATCAACTCCGGCGGCGTGACCGCGCCGCTGCTGCGGCCGACCTGCCAGATCCTGCGGCCGATGATCCAGAAGGTGATGGCCATGAAACCGGTGCCGAAGCCCATGATCGGGAAAAAGGCGTACCCGTCGCGGTAGCCGGCGCCTGAGGCGCCGAACACGGTGAAGGCCGAAAAGTTGGTGGCCACCATGGTGCCCAGCAGCACCAGTGTGCCGAGCCTGCGATCGGCCAGAAAGTAACTTTCGGGCGTCGATTTCCAGCGCGTGCGGGCGATAAGCCCGATGATCAGGACCACGAGGAAGTAGGACGCAAACAGGGTGATTTTTATCAGCATTGTTCTCTTTCTCTCCGGACCGGGCCGATGAATTCGTTGGTAGATGGGCTACGCCAATAAAAAAAGCCATCCCCTTGGGCCGGGATGGCTTTCGCCTGGCATAACCCTTGTGTCGTTCAGACTACTTTTTACCGGTTTTTACGCGAAAATCGGGTGATGGTCAATTGTTTTCAAATCAAAATGGAAGACCGCCGCACTCAACCTTTCGCCTTATTCATTTCCTTAGCCTTCAACCTTTAGCCTTTAGCCGTTCGCCTTGGCCTCATAAATTTTATTATTGCAAAAAATCACCTGACCTTATACGGAAGGTGGCGTTAACTGGTCAGAATCATTTCATTTGGACAACCGTCATGCAACCAGTATCCGCCATCGGGCTGTCGCCTTGGGAGCCGGGGGTCTTCAGCCTGTTCGTCTATTTTCTCCTGGTATCGGCGCTGATCGGCGTGCTGTTGTTTCTCTCGGCCTGGCTGGGCGAGAAAAAGCCCGGCATTGAAAAGGCACGGGCGTACGAGAGCGGCATCATCCCGACCGGTTCGGCCCGGCTGCGATATCCGGTTCCCTTTTTCCTGGTGGCGATCTTTTTTCTTATATTCGACGTGGAAGGCGCCTACATCTTCGCCTGGGCCGTGGCCTGGGAAGACCTGGGCTGGACGGGCTGGCTGCAGATTTCGTTTTTCATCCTCGTGCTCTTTCTGGGCTTGGTCTACATCTGGCGCAAAGGGGGGCTGGAGTGGGGTCCGGAAGTCAGGGACAGATGAACAAAGGCCTGGTGGGCACCGTCGACTATCTGGTCAACTGGTCGCGGCAGTTCAGCCTGTGGCCCATGTTTTTCGGCCTTTCCTGCTGTTTCGTCGAGGAAGCGGCGGTCTTTACGGCACGCTACGACCTGGCGCGCTTCGGTGCCGAAGTTTTGCGGCCTTCCCCGCGCCAGGCGGACCTGTTGATCACCTCCGGCACGATTTTCAAGAAGATCGCCCCGGTCGTGCTGCGGCTCTACGAGCAGATGGCCGAACCGAAATGGGTCATTTCGATGGGGTCCTGCTCCAATTGCGGCGGCATGTACGATGCCTACAGCGTTGTGCAGGGCATCGACCAGATCCTGCCGGTGGACGTCTACATCCCCGGCTGCCCGCCGCGCCCGGAGGCGATCGAAATGGGGCTGGTGATGCTGCAGCAGAAAATCATGGCCGAAGAACGGCCGACGCGTGCCATTTTGAACCTGCCGGGGGGCAGCCAGGGCAGCAGCCGGCCGATCCTGGTCGACGGGCAGAGCAAATCGCGCGATCCCCGCGGGCCCGGCATGGACGGAACGGCGATTCGCGGCACATCGGTGGTTCCACCGGAATTTCGCGGCAGCCGCGCCGATCTGATGTGGACCCCGCCGCCGCGGCGCATCGAAATAGGCGCGGTCGAAAGGACTCTGGCCGAGCACCTGCGCGAAAAGTTCGGGGAGGCGGTCGTCGAGGCGCCGCACACCGCCGACATGCTCACGATCAAGGTGGCCTCCGACCGGGTCAAGGAGGTACTGAATCACCTGAAAGCCGCGGCGACGCCCCGCTTCCGGCGGTTGGAGGACGTGACCGCGATCGACGAATCCGCCCGCCGCGAAGGCCCGGACCGATCGGGCTACAGCCTGGTCTATCACCTGCTGGCCTTCGATCCCCCGAGCCGGGTGCGCCTGAAGGTCGATGTGGACGGCGATAAACCCGCCGCCGCCTCCGTGACCGACATCTGGCCGTCGGCCGCATGGTACGAGCGCGAAGTCTTCGACATGTTCGGGATTGAATTCGACGGCCATCCAAACCTGCAGCGATTGCTCCTGCCCCGGGATTGGACGGGGCATCCGTTAAGAAAAAGCTATTCCGGCCGGGCGACGGACATGCCCGCCTACACTCTCGCGGACGCGCGCGCGCATCAGCCGCCGGACGGCGGGGACTTCATCGAAGAAAAGGACGGCCTCCAGCGGCTGATCCTCAACATCGGTCCCCATCACGTCAGCACCCACGGGCTGCTGCGCTACATCGTGGCCCTGGACGGCGAGGAGATCACCGATCTTGACATGGAGATCGGCTACCATCACCGCGCGGTGGAGAAAATCGGCGAGCGCCAGACCTGGAACCAGTTCATCCCCTATACCGATCGCGTCGACTACCTGGCCGGCGCCGCCAACAACCTGCCCTATGTCATGGCGGTGGAGCGCCTGGCGGACATCCGGGTTCCCAAGCGCGCCCAGTACATCCGTGTCATGTTGAGCGAGCTGTTCCGCCTGAGCAACCACCTGGTCTGGTTTGCCACCTATGCCCACGATGTCGGCGCCATGACACCCAACTTTTACACGTTCCGCGAACGGGAAATGATCCTCGACATCGTGGAACTGATCACCGGCGGCCGGCTGCACCCGTCCTGGTTCCGTCTGGGCGGCGTGGCGGCCGATCTGCCCGACGGCTGGAAGGAGGCGGTCGAGGCCTTCGTGCGGATTTTTCCCGGCCGCCTAAAGGAATACGAGACGCTGATCCGCAAGAACCCCATTTTCAAAGCCCGCACCGTGGGTATCGGCCGGCTGTCGCTGGACCAGGCGATCGACTGGGGGGTCAGCGGTCCCAACCTGAGGGCCTGCGGCCTTAAGTGGGACCTGCGCAAGAAATTTCCCTATTCGGGTTACGATGAGTTCGATTTCGAAATCCCCACCGCGACCGAGGGCGACTGCTACGCCCGGTACCTGGTGCGGGTCGAGGAGATGCGGCAGAGCGTGAAGATCATCGCCCAGGCGGCCGAACGGATGCCGCCAGGCCGCCATATCACCGACGACTACCGCTACGTGATACCCAAGCGGGCGGAGATGCTCGCCGACATCGAAACCCTCATCCACCATTTCGTCAACGTCACCCGCGGGCCGAAGATTCCGCGCGGCGAGGCCTACGCCGCCTGCGAAATACCGCGCGGAGAGCAGGGCTACTACGTGGTCAGCGACGGACTCGGCTACCCCTATCGTCTGCGCATCCGGTCGCCCGGGTTCGCCAACGTGCAGGCCATGCCGCTGATGGCCGTGGGGGAGACGATTGCGGACTTGATTGCGATTATCGGGTCGGTGGATTACATCTTACCAGATATTGATCGTTAGGTTTAACGCGCTTGATTCACCCATTTGCGGCGTTATCGGGAGCTTGCGGTATAAGCGCGTACAGCTGCGCTCCCGATGCCTTGCAACTGGGCGAATCAAGCGCGTTAAACACACGGCTTGGGGATGGGAGGAATCGGCCGATTGCGGCGTTTATCGGGAGCTTGCGGTACAACCGCGTACAGTTGCGCTTCCGATGCCTTGCAACTGGGCGAATCAAGCGCGTTAAACACGGCTTGGGAACGCAAGGAGTCGGCGATTGGCGGCATGGAATATAAATTAAATTGTATCAATATGTTATATCCTTTAGCCTTTAGCCTTTAGCCTTTAGCCTTTAACCTTTAGCCTTTAGCCTTTAACCTTTAGCCTTTCACCGATCTGGAAC
>JBAPWQ010000029.1:0-2017 GCA_049283795.1 Desulfobacterales bacterium
CGGGCCGCCTGCGACAGGCCCGAATCTTTCAGAGCCTCATCGGCCTGGCGGAGATTGGCCTCCATTATTTCCATCACATCTTCGATTTTCACGTCGTTTTTCCTGTTGAATCCCTGCCGGCTTGACCACACGGATGCCGGTGGCGCCGCCCCTGAGAAATCGATAGCATATCACCGACAAAAAAAACAACCCGTATCGACATTTCAGGCAATCGTCGGCGCCAGAACCAATGGCCTATCGCCAGTGTCGACCCGCCCTCTCGACTCCCGACAAAGCCGGCGTCAGCAATATGCCTACCAGCCGGCCGTCAGGTCATCAAACATCGGCATGCCCGTGAAAGCCGGACCGGCATCGGATCCGAGGTCATCACCACAGGCTGCAGGCCGCACTGTGCAACATTTCCACGGGAATACGGTCAAATTTATCGGCTGGTACAAGTAAGATCCTGCCTGATTCAGGTAAATTCTGTATTTTCAGCCGGTACATCCTGCGGCTATGCTTGACCTTCGTGGTCTGTGACAGTGCTATAAATTGAATCGGGAGCGGAACCAATTTATGATTCGGATACACAATATTCTGACCGGACTCGCCCTCGTACCGGCCTTAATCTTGACGCTGATCGTCTGCGGCGAAGCAGCCGCTTCAGAAAATGCCTCAAAATACACGACATTTGTTGCATATTTTGAAAACGACCTGTTTGGCCGCACCGACCAGTACTATTCGAGCGCCGTCAAGCTGTCATGGCTTTCAAGCGCTATCGCCGATTCGGGCGCCGAGGGCGGGCCGCCGGGTTGGGTGCGGTGGCTCACGGCGCTAATGCCGGCCGCCGACCGCAAGGACCTCTACCACACCGTCGCCCTTTCACTGGGACAAAATGTTTACACGCCCGAGGATATCGGCGTGGCGGAGGTAGTGGAGAACGATCGGCCCTACGCGGGATGGTTGTACTTCGCCGCGGCCCTGCAGACCAAGAACGATGATTTTTTGAACTCGCTGGAATTGAACATCGGTGTTGTCGGGCCGTCTTCACTGGCCGAACAAACCCAGACGATAACTCACAAATGGCTTAACGATGTCGAGCCCTTGGGCTGGGACAATCAACTGAAGGACGAACCGGGGCTGATGATCGCCTGGCAGAGATTCTGGCGCGTCATCAGAAAGTCGGCCGGTCACGGCCTGGCCTATGATGTCATCCCCCATGCCGGCATCACGGTCGGCAACGTGATGACGTATGCGAACGCGGGCGGGGAGATGCGCTTCGGTTACAATCTGCCCACCGACTTCGGTTCGTCCCTCATCCGTCCTGCCGGCAATACCGTCGCCCCGGTCGGCACGAAGGACCCGCGGGTCGATCCTTCATCGAATTTCGGCCTGAGTCTTTTTGTCGGAATAGACGGCCGAGCGGTGGCCCGTAACATTTTTCTGGACGGCAACACGTTTCGCGACAGCGCGAGTGTCGACAAGAATTATCTTGTCGCCGATATATCCGCCGGCGTCAGCGTGATTTACAAGAGGTTCAAGCTGAGCTACACGCACGTCTACAGAACCGAGGAGTTCCAGGGTCAGGACGGCGGTCAGTTCTTCGGTTCGATCAGCCTGGCCTACTCGTTTTAGACAGGTTGCGAGATCACTCGCGGCGTTTTTCTTCAACTGTATCGATTTTCGCCTGATCGGGTTCGATGTCATACACACGCCAGGTCCCCCGCCAAGTGTACCGCGCTTATCGTTCCGTAAGGGAAAGCGGAAACCATCACGTCTCCATGGCAAAAAATACCCGTCCTTTGGGGTCGGCTCTATTTTTTGACCAGACGGTCGAAGATTTCGACGGCAAGCGCCGGGCAGGTCGTGAACATGATACCGGTCAGCCGGTTCAGTTCCACGGAGGCCCTGATCGCCTCGGAAGTGTATTTCCCGAACATGAAATAAACCGCCATTCGCCGGCCTCCTTTCGTGGGGGGATTCTATTGATCCAAAACAGGGGTGGGGTCCGGTGGGCCCCTCTCGCCCTGTCATATAT
>JBAPWQ010000030.1:0-3600 GCA_049283795.1 Desulfobacterales bacterium
GGATACCGTCGCCACCGTCAAGCTTTACCGCCCGAAGGTCTTAAACGCCATGAACAAGCAATTGTGGCAGGATCTTCAGGCCGCATTGGACGATGTCGCCCAGGACCCGCACATAAAAGTGCTGATCATCACCGGCGAGGGCCGCGCTTTTTCGACCGGTGCGGACCTCAAGGAGTCAAAAACCCGCAGCCTGGAAGCCTACCGCGACTATCTCGCCGAGCTGCAGGAAGCATCGCGTCGGATCATCCGCTTCGAGAAGCCGACCATCGCGGCCATCAACGGCTACGCCCTGGGCAGCGGCTACGAACTGGCCCTGGCGTGCGACATCCGCATCGCCGCCGACGAGGCCCGGATCGGCTCGCCGGAAGCCAAGGTGACCTCTTCCGTGACCGGTGGCGCCATGCGCCTGGTGCAGCACCTCATCGGGCCGGCCAAGGCCCGGGAACTGCTCTTCACCGGCGAGTATATCGATGGCCGGGAAGCGGCCCGCATCGGGCTGGTCAACAAGTCCGTCCCGTTGGAAGACCTGATGCCGGCCGCCCTGGAGATGGCGCAGAAGATAGCGGCCAATTCGGCTTTCTCCATCAAAATGATCAAAAAGGGGCTGCTCATGGCCAGCGGCGAGGTCAGCCTGGAAGCGCTCATGGACTTTGAAACCGAAGCCTGCCTGGCGTGCGTGTCGACCAAGGAGCGTCAGACATCCCTGAAAGAATTCGAGGATCGAAAGAGATAGGAGAAGCTTTATGCCCCTTGACAGGATTCTGAACGCCCAGTCGGTGGCCGTTATCGGCGCCTCGAAGGTGGAGACCAAGCGCGGTTTTCAGACCATCCGCACGCTGCTCGAAGAGAAGTACGGGGGCAAGATCTACCCGGTCAATCCCAAGGAGAAAAGCATCCTGGGGCTGAAATGCTACGGCAGCGTGGCCGAGATCGACGGACCGATCGATCTGGCCCTGGTGGCCACGCCGGCCGCCACCGTGCCGTCGGTGCTGGAAGAGTGCGGCAAGAAAGGCGTCGCCGGAGCCGTCATCCTGGCCGGAGGCTTCGGTGAAACCGGCAGCGGCGGCCGCGACCTGGAAGCCAAAGTCCTGGCGGCGGCCCGCCGGCACGGCATCCGGCTGATCGGTCCCAACACCTCAGGCATGATCAATCTCAAGGACAACCTGAACCTGGTGGGGCTGCGGCACGCCCCCAAGGGCGACATCGCCCTGCTCAGCCAGAGCGGCAACATGGCCCTGACCTTGATCACCGAGGCGTCGGTCAAGAGCATGAAAGGGTTCAGCTATTACGTCGGCGTGGGCAACGAGGCCGATATCAAGTTTCACGAGTACCTGGAATTCTTCCGCCAGGATCCACAGACACGGGCCATCCTGATGTATGTCGAGGGCCTGCGCGAGGGCCGCGCGTTTTTGAAGCAGGCCTACAAGACCACGCTCGAAAAGCCGATCATCCTGCTGAAAAGCGGCCGTTCCACCACCGGCAAGAAATCGGCCGGATCCCACACCGGGGCCCTGGCGGGCATTTCCGAGGTCGCGCGCGGCGCCTTCAACCGGGCCGGGATCATCGTCATCGAAAACTCTGACGAACTGTTCCCGGTCGCCGAAACGCTGTCGAGCCAGCCGCCGATCCGCAACAACAGCATTGCCATCCTGGCGGACGGCGGCGGCCACGCCACGATCGCGGCCGATATCCTGACCGACCTGGGCCTTCAGATACCGGAGCTGTCCGAAACCACCCGCGCCAAGCTGCGACGCGTGCTGCCGCCGGCCGCCTCCGTCGTCAACCCGGTCGATGTGGCCGGCGGGACCGACAACGACCCGACCCTCTTCGCGGAGTGCGCGCGCATTATCCTCAATGACCAGCAGGTCGGGGGGCTTCTGATCGTGGGGCTCTTCGGCGGCTACGGCATCCGGTTCGCCGAGAGCCTGCGTTTCATGGAGGAAGACGCCGCCCACCGGATGGGCAAGCTGGTGCGCAAGCGCCACAAGCCGATCGTGCTGCACAGCCTCTACGCGTCCGCCAAGCCCCACTCCCTTGAACTGCTGCGCTACTACGGCATCCCGGTCTACGACTCGCTGGATATCGCCTGCAAGTGCACCGGTATGCTGGCGCACTACGGCAGTTTCCTCAAAAGTTACCACAGCAAGGCCGACTTCGACATGAACTGGGGCGCCAAAACCAAACCGGGCGCCAGGAAGATCATTGAAACGGCCCGCAGCGAAGGCCGCGGTTTTCTGCTGGAGCATGAGGCCAAAAAGCTGCTGGAACTGCACGGAGCGCCGGTAACCGACGACCGGATGGCGCACAGTGCCGACGAGGCCGTCCGCATCGCAGAGAGCGTCGACGGGGCGGTCGTGCTGAAAGTCGTCTCGCCCCAGATTCTGCACAAGAGCGATGCCGGCGGCGTGCGGATCGGGCTATATGGCCGGGAGCAGGTGCGCCATGCCTACGAGGATATCCTGGCGAACGCGCGCCGGTTCGACCCCGCGGTCGACATTCGCGGCGTGCTGGTCTCGCCCATGGCCGCCAAAGGCATCGAGGTGATTATCGGCACCAAGTATGACGACCAGTTCGGGCCCGTGATCATGTATGGGCTGGGCGGCGTCATGGTCGAAATCCTGAAGGACGTCTCCTTCCGGGTGCTGCCCCTGTCACCGGCTTCCGCCCGCAAAATGGTCGAGGAAACCAAGTCCTTTCCGATCCTCGACGGAGCGCGCGGCACGCCGCCCAGCGACAAGAAGGCCATTCGCAAAATGCTGCTGCTGTGCTCGGAGGTGATCGAGTCTTACCCGGAAATCGCCGAAATGGACTTGAACCCGATTATCGTTTACAATACGGGGCTGAGGATAGTCGATGCGCGGATCATATTGAAGCCGTGAATCGGAAGAACGCGAGTGGAACCGTGAAACGAAAGGCGGTGAAGGACGTGAAAAGCAGCAGATGCCTCCTGTTCATTTTCCTGAGTACGGCCCTGTTGATGGCCGGCTGCTCTAACCTCGGCGATATCCCTTCGGCCAGCACGGCCGAGAGCGGCCAGGTAAGGCTGGTGTGGAAAAACGTCGCCGGTGCGACCGGTTACGCGGTCTTCATGTCGACCGCGGCCGGCGTCACCCGGCTCAACGGATACCGGTTCGCCACCGACGGCAATTCGATCACCATCACGGCCCTCACACCCGGCCGGACCTATTACTTCATTGTAACCGCGTTCGGGGCGGCGGGCGACATCGCCACCTCGCAGGAGATGTCATACCGGGCCATGGACCAACAGGACGGCCTGGTCGATTTCGGGAACATATCCGCCGAGAACCCGCCCGCACCGACAACCGCGGGGACGGCCGCGGGCTCGGCCGCGAGGACGACCCCGCCCCCGGGGCCGGCCAAACCGGTGACGGTGGCCTGGGAAAGCGTTCCCGGAGCGGCATCCTACAACCTTTACTGGCGCAATCAGCCCGGCGTCACCCGCAAAAACGGCCAGAAGATCGCCAATGTCAAAAATCCCCACACGATAACAGGCTGGAAATCGGGCGAAACCTACTATTTCGTCATCACGGCCGTCAACAAGGAGGGCGAAAGCCAGGAATCCGCGGAGATGTCGTACAC
>JBAPWQ010000031.1:0-3961 GCA_049283795.1 Desulfobacterales bacterium
CATCCGCGCCGCTGCGCTGGACGCTTTTTTGCACGGCCTGCCGCCGGACATCACCGTCGTGCTCGACGAGGCCTATATCGAGTTCGTGCGGGCGCCGAACTGCGCCGCAGGACTCGAATTTCTCGACTGCGGTCGGCCGGTGGTGACCCTGCGGACGTTTTCGAAGACTTACGGGTTGGCGGGGCTGCGCATCGGCTACGGCATCATGCCGCCCGAGCTGGCCGCCATCCTGCACCGGGTCCGGCAGCCCTTCAACGCCGGTTCGCTGGCGCAGGCCGGCGCGGCGGCGGCGCTCGATGACGAGGCTTTCCTGCAGCAGACGATCCGCCTGGTTCACTCGGGACTGGATTACCTGTTCGCCCGGCTGGACGATCTCGGCGTGCGGTATTTTCCGACTCAGGCCAACTTTTTCCTGATCGACGTTCGAACCGATGCCGATGCCGTTTTCGAGAAACTGCTGGCCGAAGGGATCATCGTGCGCTCGATGCGCTCCTATGGGTATCCGCACTACATCCGCGTCAACGCGGGACTGCCGGCCGAAAACGAGCGGTTTGTCGCCGCGCTCGGACGGGTGCTGACCGCGACATGAAAAAAATCCTCGTCACGATCGACGGCCCGGCCGGGGCCGGCAAGACGACCGTCAGCCGCCTGCTGGCCGAGTGTTTGGGCAGCCGCTACATCGACACCGGGGCCCTGTATCGGGCCATCGCCCTGGCGGCGCATGCGGCGGGGATCGAGCCGGATGACGACGCCGCGCTGACCAAATTGTGCGCCGGTCTCACCCTGCGCTGCGAACAGACCGAAAGCGGCCCGCGGCTGCTGTCAAACGGAAGCGATGTGACCGGTCGGTTGCGAACGCCTGAGATTACCATGCTGGCCTCGGCGGTTTCCGCCCGGCCTGTCGTCAGGCGCTTTCTGCTGGAGGTGCAGCGTGCGATCGGCCGCGAGAAGGGCGCCGTGTTCGAAGGCCGCGACATGGGCACGGTGGTCTTTCCGGATGCCGAGGTCAAATTCTATCTCGACGCTCCGGAAAAAGTCCGCGCCCTGCGGCGCTATCTGGAACTGAAACCTGAGACAGGCCTGAGTTTCGAGCAGGTCGAGCGGGATCTCCTGCGGCGTGACAGCAACGACAGCACCCGCGCCGAAGCGCCTCTCAAACCGGCGGCGGACGCCATCCGCATCGATTCGGCCGACCTGCCGGCAAAAAAGGTGGTCGCGGTCATGCTGGAGCACATAAAGAGATTGGTCGCCGCCGGTTGATGTCGGGGCAGTGAACGCTTAAATAATGATTGCGTTTTGTCGTCGTCTCTGATAGCAGTCATAGGTTATGCAACCGTTAAACGGGGGCGGGGTTTAAAAATAGTCTAAGGGGGTATTTTTTTTCATGGAAGATTTGGGCAAAAACCAGGAAACCGAACAACTCAGTCAAGAAACGATGTCAGACAACGAACCGGCCGATGAGGCCGGTCTCCGGGAGGCCACGCCGACCGAAGCGACCGACACGGCGGAGGCGACAGACGCGGTGGCGGCGACGCCGGTGGAGAACGCCGAAGAACAGCCGGAGCCGGATGGGCAGAAATCGGGCGACTCCATGGAAAGCCTGATGGACATGTACGAGGAGAGCTTCAAGCGCTTCGCCGAGGGCGAGGTGGTCACCGGCCGCATCATTTCGGTGGACAAGGATCACGTGCTGGTGGACATCGGTTACAAGTCCGAGGGCCAGATCCGCATCCACGAGTTCAGGGATGAGAAAGGCAACATCAAGGCCGAGATCGGCGACAAGGTCGAGGTGATGGTGGAATGGTGGGATGACGAGGAGGAGCGCGTCGTACTGTCCAAGGAGAAGGCCCAGAACGTCAAGGTCTGGGAGGAGATCAAGAAATCCTACGACGACGAGGGCATCATCGAGGGCGTCATTACCAGTCGGGTCAAAGGCGGTTTTTCGGTTGATATCGGCGTGCCGGCCTTTCTGCCGGGATCGCAGGCCGACTTGCGCCCGATCCGGAACCTCGACGACCTGGTCGGCAAGAAATACAAGTTCAAGATCCTGAAATACAATCGCAAGCGCAGCAACATCGTCTTGTCGCGCCGCGCCATCCTGGAAGAGGAGCGTGAAAAGAAACGCACGGCCACGCTGGCGATCATCGAAGAGGGCAAGATCCTGGACGGCGTGGTTAAAAACATCACCGAATACGGCGTCTTCGTCGATCTGGGCGGCGTGGACGGGCTGCTCCACATCACCGATATCTCCTGGGGCCGCGTGAAGCACCCCTCGGAATTGTTTTCGATCGGCGACGAGATCAAGGTCAAGGTCCTCAACTTCGACATTGAAAAGGAACGGGTGTCGCTCGGCATGAAACAGCTGACGCCGGATCCCTGGACCCTGGCCGCCTCGAAATACCCGGTCGGCTCGCGCGTCAACGGCAAGGTGGTCAGCCTAACCGACTACGGCGCTTTCGTGGAGCTTCAGGAAGGCATCGAGGGGCTGATCCACGTTTCGGAAATGTCGTGGACGCGCAAGATCCGCCACCCCTCCAAGGTGGTGTCGGTCGGGGAGCAGGTCGATGCCATTGTGCTCGACATCAAGCCGGACAACCGCCGGATATCATTGGGCATGAAGCAGGTCGCCCCCAATCCCTGGGACCTGGTCAGCGAGAAATACCCAATCGGAACGACCATCGAGGGCAAGATCAAGAACATCACCGATTTCGGCCTGTTCATCGGCATCGACGAGGGCATCGACGGCCTGGTCCACATTTCGGACATTTCCTGGACCAAGCGGATCAAGCACCCTTCCGAAATCTACAAGAAAGGCGACCTGGTCCAGGCGATCGTACTGGACATCGACAAGGACAACGAGCGGTTCTCGCTGGGCGTCAAGCAGCTGCAATCCGATCCTTGGGATACCGTCTCCGAGCGCTATGAAGTGGGCAAGGAGATCACCGGCACCATTACCAACCTGACCGACTTCGGCATTTTCGTCGAGCTGGAGGAAGGCATCGAGGGCCTGGTGCATGTCTCGGAGATCAGCAAGGAAAAGATCAAGACACCCGTCGGCAAGTTCAACGTGGGCGATGTGATCACCGCCAAGGTGATGAACATCAACACCGATGAAAGACGCATCGGCCTTTCCATCAAGCGCCTCGAGATGGATGACGAGCAGGGGATGCTGAGCGACTACGTCAGCAACATGCGGCCGGCGACATCGACCTTCGGCGAAATACTGCGTGAAAATCTGCAGGAGAAACTGAACGAAGAGTAGCCGTCGTTTTCGAGCGAAAAAAATCATGGGGCCGGCAGCCGATGGGTGCCGGCCCCGTTATTTTAGGGAGACGACAGGGTTTTTGGAGATACCGATTCTGGCAACGAGGGAGGATGACGGGATGTATTTCAGTGTGCCGGGAACGCTATGACAGTGCGGTGCCATTCCCAAAAGCGTCAGGTTTCCGACGGTTTACTCGAAGAGGTCTACGTCGCCCTGGCCGGCGCGGATGACCTCCGGCGTATCGTCGATCAGGGAGATCACGCTCGAGGGGTAGCCGGGGACCGGTCCGCCGTCGATCACGACATCTATGCGCGTGCCGTAAAAGTCATGGATGATCGAGGCATCGTTCATGATGGTGCCGTCGGGCCGGGTGGCGCTGGTCGAGATGACCGGATTGCCGAGTTCGGTAACCAGAGCCAGGCAGATAGCGTGATCCGGCACGCGAATGCCGGCGGTTTTGCGTTTGGTCAACATCATTTTAGGGACCTGACGCGATCCTTCCAGAATAAAGGTGTAGGGTCCGGGCAGCAGCCGTTTCATCGTCTTATACGCGTAGTTGGAGACTTTGGCATAGTGGCTGATGTTGGTCAGTCCGGAACAGATAAAACTGAACGGTTGGAATTTTTGGCGTTGCTTGATCAGATAGACCTTTTCGATGGCTTTCTTGTTCAAGATGTCGCACCCGACGCCGTAGAC
>JBAPWQ010000032.1:0-3654 GCA_049283795.1 Desulfobacterales bacterium
TTGCGCGATCCGTCGCGGGAGGCCTCGACCCGCAGCGTCGCCAGGCGCCCGATCTTGAAATGTTGCGCCAGGTTCTCCCGGTCGGCCTTGCTCAGGTCCGTCATCTGATCGAAGCTGTCCAGCTGGCGCTCGTAGATCCAGCGCAGGATCTGCCCGCCGCGATAGGCCGCGATTCCCCGCCGTACCAGCCATTGCTGCAGCTGCCCCAAACTTAAATCCTTGATATCCGGTTTGATCTGCGGTTGGCCAATCATTTTATTTGCAATTGCCCTGCGGTTACGTTAAGAGTGCATCAGGTCGCGTAAAAGCCTGAAATTGGCCGTTAAAAGTGACGGACATATAAGCTTTAAGACAAAGATTTTGGCAAGGCCAGAGAGAGGCAGCGGTATCGTCATACGCCAACGACCGATAACATGGCCAAAATCTGTATCTTGAAGTCTATATTTTCTGAAATCACCCGTCACCCGTCGGGGTATCGGGTGTTCCGGATGTCGATCCGCTCTGGGTGCCGGCGTCTCATCCGGAGTTCGCCCGGAAGTGGACAATCCGCTTGACATAGCATTTTTTTCATACTAATTTCAAGGTTTTTGATTTCGTCGAAAGATCCGGTGGCCCATGTTTGACAGCCTGAGCGACAAGCTGAACGCGGTTTTCAAAAAGCTTAAGGGGCACGGCCGGCTGACGGAGAAAAACATCGAGGAGGGCCTCAAGGAAGTTCGCCTGGCCCTGCTCGAAGCGGACGTTCATTACCGTGTCGCCAAGAAGTTTATCGCCGATATCAGGCAGCGCGCCCTGGGCCGGGAAGTCCTCGCGAGCCTGACCCCCGGTCAGCAGGTCGTCAAAATCGTCTTCGACGAGCTGACGACCCTCATGGGGGCGTCCAACGTGCCCCTCGACCTGGAAGGGACCCAGCCGGCGGCGCTCATGCTGGTGGGGCTGCAGGGCTCCGGCAAGACCACCACCGCCGGCAAACTGGCCCTCCATCTGCGCAAGATCGGCAAAAATCCTTTTCTGGTGCCGGCCGACGTTTACCGGCCGGCGGCGATCGACCAGCTCAAAAAAGTGGGCGAGCAGATCGGGGTGCCGGTCTTTGCGTCGACGGCCGACATGGACCCCGTGCGCATCTGCCTGGACGCGCGCACGGCGGCGGCGCAGCAGGGCTGCGACACGCTGTTGCTCGATACGGCCGGCCGGCTTCACGTCGATACCGGGCTGATGGAGGAACTCAAATCCATCCGGTCATCCGTCCAGCCGTCCGACATCCTGCTGGTGGCCGACGCCATGACCGGTCAGGATGCGGTGAACATCGCCAAGGCCTTCGACGAGGCCTTGGACATCGGCGGCGTGATTCTGACCAAGACCGACGGCGATGCCCGCGGCGGCGCCGCGCTTTCGATCAAGGCCGTTACCGACAAGCCGATCAAGTTCATCGGCGTCGGCGAAAAGCTCGACCAGCTCGAAGCGTTTCATCCCGAGCGGATGGCCTCGACCATCCTGGGCATGGGCGACGTTCTGACGCTGATCGAAAAAGCCCAGTCGACGGTCGACGAAAAAAAGGCGGCCGAACTCGAACGCAAGCTGCGCAAGAGCCAGTTCACCCTGGAGGATTTCCGCGATCAGATGGTCCAGATCCGCAAGATGGGCTCCTTGTCGGATATATTGAAGATGATACCGGGAATCGGCGGCAGCAAACAGATCAAGAATCTCAAGGTCGACGACGGTGAACTGGTGCGGATCGAGGCCATCATCAATTCAATGACCCCCGAGGAACGCCGCCGGCACGCCGTCATCAACGGCAGCCGCCGCAAGCGGATCGCGGGTGGCAGCGGCACGACGATCCAGGACGTCAACCGACTCTTGAAAAATTACACCCAGGTGATGAAAATGATGAAAAAGCTCAATAAAAGCGGCATGCGCGGTCTTTCCCGCAACATGCTGCCCTTCTGAAGGAGAACACGATGGCAGTTAGAATCAGATTGGCCCGTCACGGTGCGAAGAAAAGACCTTTTTACCGGATTGTAGCGGCGGACAGCGAAGCGCCCCGCGACGGCAAATATCTCGAGAATCTCGGCACCTACAACCCGCTGCTCGAATCCGAGGGGGTGACGCTCAAGACCGAACGCATCCAGCACTGGGTTGCCAATGGCGCCATTCCGACCGCAACCGTTAAAAACCTGCTGCAGAAAAAAGGTTTTTTTGCCGTGACGCCTTAGGGTTGACATACAGCCGTGTGGTGCACCCCCTTGATTCTCAACCGCCGACAAAGGAGATGGGGCTATGAAAGACCTGATATGCTACATCGCGAAGGCCCTGGTCGATCATCCGGAACAGGTGTCCGTATCGGAGATCCAAGGCAATCAGACATCCGTGTTGGAACTCAAGGTTGCGAAAGAGGATTTGGGGAAAGTGATCGGGAAGCAGGGGCGAACGGCACGGGCCATGCGGACGATTCTGGGTGCCGCTTCCGCCAAGGTCAAAAAACGCACCGTGCTGGAAATTTTAGAGTAGCGCCCATCCGCGATCTTTTTAGGCACCCTTATGTGTCCAATTCATAAATGTGGATTTTTTTCGCTGGCCAAGGCCGCACAAGGGTTTGCGGCGAGGCGTACTTTATGTACGCCGCAGCCGGAAACCCGCGGAGAACGCAGTCCAGCGGAAAAAAGACTATTTATGGATGGACACTAGAGTGGCGGCGTGAAGACCGGCGGCGCCATTTCGATCGCCAAAATCGTCGGCACTCATGGGCTGCGGGGAACCTGCAAGATTTTTTGTTACGGCGAATGGGAAGACGTCTTCGAGGCCGGCCGCCGAATTCTCCTTAAAAGCGCCGCCGGCGTCCAGCAGGGTCATGAAATCGACTGGGTCAAGCCCCACGCCCGGACGCTGCTGCTGGCGTTAAAAGGCATCTCCGATCGCAGCCAGGCCGAGACGCTGGTCGGCTGTGAGATCATGATCGACAAATCGAGCCTGCCACGGCCGGCGGCCGGAACCTATTATTGGCACGAGCTTATCGGCCTGGCGGTGGTCACACTCGAGGGCCGGCCGTTGGGGCGGTTGACGGCCGTCATGCCGACCGGCAGCAACGACGTCTACGTCGTCTCCCGTGAAGAGGGCGGTGCCGCAGGCGAGATCCTGATCCCGGCCTTGAAGTCCGTGGTCGTTGAGGTTGACCTGACAGCGGGCCGGATGCGGGTGGATCTGCCGGAGGGGCTAGAATAGGATAGTGTCCACCCATAAATGAATTTTTCGGTCCTGACAATTTTTCCCGAGCTGTTGGCTTCCTTCAAGGCGCACGGGATCGTCAGGCGGGCGATCGAGCGCGGCATCATATCGCTTGAGGCCGTCAACATCCGCGAGTTTGCCACCGACCGGCACCAAGTCACCGACGACCGGCCCTATGGCGGCGGCAGCGGCATGGTGATGAAGCCCGAACCCCTCGCGGCCGCCATCCGGGCCGCACGGCACAGCGCTCCGAAAGCGGCCGTGATCCTGATGACGCCCCAGGGCCGGGTCTTCGATCAACAGGCCGCGCGCGAACTGGCGGCCTTGGACGGGTTGATATTCGTCTGCGGCCGCTACGAAGGCATCGATGAAAGAATTCATCAGAATCACATCGACGTCGAGCTGTCGGTCGGGGACTTTGTGCTGACGGGC
>JBAPWQ010000033.1:0-7148 GCA_049283795.1 Desulfobacterales bacterium
ACGATTTGCGAATGGGATTCTACGAGGCCGCCAAGTACTATTATTACCCCGGCTGGCACGAACCGGGAACCTACCTGGAGTACTTTTTCAACAAGAAAGCCTTCGAATCACTGCCCAAGGACCTGCAGCACATCCTAGATGTCGTCTGCATGGAAAACGAACTGTGGGTGCTCTCGCAGTTCGAGGCCCGCAACGGCGCCGCCCTGCAGGAGCTGATCACCAAGCACAACGTGCAGCTGGTCCAGTTTCCGGCAGAGGTCTTGACCGCCTTGCGGCCGATGTCACTGGAGGTCGTCGAAGAAGAGGCCAAGAAATCGCCCATGGCCACCAAGGCCAACGAGTCCTTCAAGGCCTTTCAGAAAGTCATCGGCCCCTGGGGCACGGTGTCGGAAAAAGCCTTCTACGACATCATCCGGCCCACGTACCCCTTGACCAAGTGATGGCCCCGGGGCGGCGCAAGCAAAGGCCGCCAGCGGCAGATCCCATGCCAACCGTCTCCGCGGAGACGGTTGGCATTTTTTTTACGATCGGTTGACACCATCGACACAATACCTGTACCCCTTGACGGGAAATCGGGTCCGGCCCGAGATCCGGGATGGGGGCGAAAAATTTTTCGCCCCTACGGGAAATCAGCCGTCGTGCGCAACCGCCTATCCGGGCTGCGGCGCGTCGTTATCAGGCATCGAAGCGGCTATCGGGATGTTGCGCGCACTGGGAGAAATCGAAGACATCCTTTCTCTGGATAAATGGGCTTCAGGACCGGCCTTGACCGGTATCAAATATTGACTATGGTTTAAACCAACTCGAGCGGTTGCGCAAAACGGCTGAAATTCATGGGGCGACAAACCCCAAACCCCGCCGTAACGGGATTCAAACCGACCGAACGGCTTGACAGTTTAGCAGAGGAAAAAGAGTATGCTGCCGGAAATACACCACATCCTTTACGCCACCGACCTGTCGGAAAACGCGCGCTATGCCTTCGGGTATGCCGCCAGCCTGGCCAATCGCTACACGGCGAAGATCACGATCCTGCACGTGCTGGAGGAAATTTCCCCCACCACCATGCTGCTGATCGGCGACATCGTCGGCGAAAAGCGCTGGTCGTCGCTCAGGGATGAAAAGCAGCGGGAGGTCATCGCCTCCCTTCAAAAGCGCCTGGAGGATTTCACGGCCTCGTTTTGCCGCGAAACCCCGCAATGCCCTCTCGACGTGGACCGGATCCTGGTGGAAACCGGTCATCCGGTGGGCCGGATTATCGCGACGGCCGACAAAATCGATGCCGACCTGATCGTGATGGGGTCCCACGGGCAGGGGATGCTGGAGCAGGTGGTGATCGGCAGCACGTCGCGCCGGGTCCTGCGACGCTGTAAAAAACCGGTCCTGGTTATCCGCCTGCCTGAAAACGGGTCTCCGGCCGAAAAAAAACCAGCGCTTCATCCTTAGGGCTCGTTTCAGAACCATTTTTCCCTTCTCACGGCAAGAGTTTATTCGGCCGGCCCGTCCAGAGTAATCTCCTGCACCTTCTCCAGTTTGCGGGAAATCACCCGCGTTCGTACCTGGGCGCTGTCGATGGTGTTGCTGGCTTCCTGGAGTTTTTTCTTGGTCTTGGCCAACACGTCGCCGAACTTGCCGAACTCGGTCTTGACCCTTCCCAGGAGCTGCCACACTTCACTGGAACGCTTTTCGACCGCCAGGGTCCTGAATCCCATCTGCAGGCTGTTGAGCAGCGCCGCCAGGGTCGTCGGGCCGGCCACCATCACGCGGTGCTCGCGCTGCAGGAAATCACAGAGGCCCGGCCGCCGCAGCACTTCGGCGTACAGCCCTTCGACCGGCAGGAACATGATGCCGAAATCGGTCGTGTGCGGCGGGTCGATGTATTTTTCACGGATGAACCTGGCCTCGGCCTTGATGCGCGCCTCCAGGCATTGAATCGATTTTTCGGCCTGCTCCTTCTCGGCCGCCTCCTGGGCGTCCACCAGCCGCTGATAATCCTCCTGGGGAAACTTGGCATCGATCGGCAGCCACACCACTTCGGATCGATCCTCGCCCATCCCCGGCAGGCGCACCGCATACTCGACCCGCTCGGTGGCATTTTTGCGGGTCGCCACGTTGACACCGTACTGGTCCGGGGTCAGGATCTGCTCGAGGATGGCGCCCAGCCTGATTTCACCCCAGGTGCCGCGGGTCTTGACGTTGGTGAGCACCTTTTTCAAGTCCCCGACGCCCACGGCCAGGCGGCGCATTTCGCCCAACCCCCGGTAGACCTGCTCCAGACGGTCGCCGACCTGCCGGAAAGAGTCCCCCAGGCGCTTTTCCAGGGTGTCGTGCAGTTTCTCATCCACCGTGGCACGCATCTGCTCCAGCTTGAGGCCGTTGTCCCGCTGCAGATCGCGCAGCCGGTCCTCCACCGAGCAGCGCAAGGCCTCGAGTTTTTCCTCGTTCAGGCGGGTCATGTCCAGCAGGTGCTTCGAAAACGAATCGAGCTGGTTTTTTTGAGCGCCGGCGTTTTCCGCCAAGCGTCTGAGCAGCGACTCGCCCGAGTCCCGCACCGCGCCGCGCAGTTCTTCACGCATCATCCGGGCACGGCCGGCGGCCTCCTGCCGGCCGCGGGCGGCCTCATCGCGGAAGGCCTCCTCCAGGCGCTGCAGACGCTGGTCGGCTCCGGCCTGGCGCTCCAGCAACGCCGAAATTCCGCCGGCCGGCAGGCGACCCGCCAGTCGAACCACCAGCAGCAGGATCACCACCAGCACCAGGGCCATCACCCCCAGCAGGAGTTCGATGCGCCAGGTGTGCAGCAGGCCGATCACCGATTGAAGCAAAAGATCCATGACGTTTTACCTTGTGCCGTCGCTTGGAGGGTCCATGAGACAAATATACACAACATATTGTATTTTTTATAAATGGATTATACAAAAGAGAGGCGGAAGCGTCAAGGATCGACCCGGCCGCGCCGTCCGGTGGCCGATAAAAAAAGATGCGGTCACGCAGCCGCCGCAGCCGATCTCGCCCGCATATTCATCGAAAATTTGCACGCCGATGCCTTGACAGGGGGCGCGGACGTCGACACATTACGGTCCGTTTCACCTGAAAGCATTTTTTTGGGAGGACCTGCACCCAGTGCCCGAACTGCCTGAAGTCCAGACCCTGGTCAACGACCTGAATGCCGCCGGCCTGGCGGGCGTCACCTTCACCGGCACCCGGGTGTCCTGGCACCGCAGCATCGCCGCCCCCGGCCTGCGCGATTTCAAGCGCCGCATCCGCTTCAAGACGATCGGCGCCATACGGCGGCGGGGAAAATTCCTGGTGTTCGACCTGGCCCCCGAAGACCACCTGCTGATTCACCTGCGCATGTCCGGACGGCTGCACCTGGTGCCGCGCGGCACCGCACGGTCCCCCCATGAGCATGTCGTCCTCGAGCTCGACAACACCTACGAGCTGCGGTTTCATGACACCCGCAAGTTCGGGCGCGTGTTTCTGGTGTCGGATCCCGCTTCCGTGCTGGGGCGATTGGGGCCCGAACCGCTGGAAACCTCCTTTGGCGCCGAATCGCTCGGCGAAATTCTGTCCGCCCGCAAACGGCTGCTCAAGCCGCTGCTGCTCGACCAATCCGTCATCGCCGGCCTGGGCAACATCTATGTGGACGAGGCCCTCTGGGAGGCCGGACTCCATCCCTGCCGCCGTTCCGACACCCTCTGCGCGACCGAGGTCAAGGCCCTCAGCCGCGCGATTCCCCGCGTTCTCGAACGCGGCTTGAAAAACCTGGGCACCAGCCTGGGCACCGGCAAGGCCAACTTCTATTCCATCGCCCGCCACCGGGGCCGCAACCAGGATGACCTCAACGTCTTCCGCCGCACCGGAACGCCCTGCCCCCGCTGCCGCCAACCGATCGAGCGCCTCCTCGTCGGCCAACGATCGACCCACATCTGTCCGCGGTGTCAGTCGGTTGGCCGGTTAGCCCGTTGAGCCCGTTTGCCCGTTGGGTCCGTGGTTGAAACCCAACCGACCTGTCCGGCTTACCAGCGGGTCATAAAATACGCGCCCTTGGTCTTGCCAAATCCGATTGAATTCCATCCTCACAACTTGGGTCATCGAGAAAAACTTCACACGCGTTATGGCTATGGCTCACTCCCGCTGCACCAAGCCTAAACCGGCCAACGGGCTAACCGGCTCAACCGGCTCAACCGGCTCAACCGGCTCAACCATTCTTTACATTACATTTACATTGACATTTACATATTCCGGCGCTAAATTGCAACCATCATTATTTCGAAAGGAGATTTTCCCAATGTCGCCGGATGTCACCGCCAAGCAGCAGCGGTTCCTTGCCTACCTGGAAGCGTCGATCCGCCGGGAAAAAAAGATTCCCAGCCTGCGCCAGGCCGCCCGCGACCTGGGTGTCAGCCACGCCGCAGTGTCGCAAATGCTCAAGGTCCTGGAAGCCAAGGGGCTCGTGCGGCGCGACGGCCGCTACAGCCGGGCGGTCCACCTGCTCAACCGTGCGCGCGAGACCGCGGCGGCCATGCGCTGGCGCGAGGTGCCGATCATCGGCCGGATCGCCGCCGGTCTGCCGCTGTATGCCCAGCCCGAATGGGACGGCAGCCTGGTGGTCGATGCCGGCCTCTACCGCGCAGCCCCGTTGTTCGCCCTGCGTGTCAAGGGCGATTCGATGACGGCGGTCGCCATCCTGGGCGGCGACCTGGTAATCTGCGAGCCGCGGCAGTATGCCGGAGACGGTGAGATCGTGGTGGCGCTGATCGGACAGGAGGAGGCCACGGTCAAGCGGTTTTTCCATCGCCGCGATCACATCGAACTGCGCCCGGAAAACCCGGCCTACCCGACGCTGCGCTACGGTTTCGAAGATGTCCTGATCCAGGGCAAGGTCGTCGGGGTATACCGGGGCCCGGAGGGGATAAGGTGAAAGGTGAAAGGCGAAAGGCTAAAGGCTGAAGGCTAAAGGCTAAAGGTGAAAGGCTAAAAGCGGAAGAAGTCGAAGCCTGTGACACACATCGTCAGGCCTCCGCAACTATCTTAAAACTTGACACTCGGAACCCGTAACTCGCAACCCGTAACGTTTCAATCGCCGAATGACGCATGACAACCGCCCCCTCCGCCGTCTCTTCACCCCCCTGCCGCCTGTACGTCGGCACCAGCGGCTATTCCTACACCGAATGGGTCGCCGCGGGATTCTACCCGCCCGGCACTTCGGCCGGCCGGATGCTGGCACTGTACGCCCGCCATTTTCCCATAACCGAGATCAATGCCACGGCCTATCAACTGCCCCGGGCCGAGACCCTCGAACGCCGCCTCCGGCAGGTGCCGCCGACGTTCCTGTTTGCCGTGCGGCTGACGCGCACCCTGACGCATGAAATCGACGCTCAGCGGTGGCCGGACCTGGCCCGCGACTACCGGGACGGCCTCGCGCCGCTGCTTCAGAGCCGGCAACTGGCAGCCGTCCTGATCCAGCTGCCGCCGACGTTCGACCGCACGGCGGCTCATCGCCGCTACCTGGCAGGCCTGCTGGATGCGCTTGAAGGGCTGCCCCTGGCGGTTGAATTCCGCCACCGTTCCTGGGCCAACGACCGGGTCCTGCACGAACTGGAACGCCGCCGGGTGGCGCTCGTGGCCGTCGACGGCCCGTCCCCGGCGGCCGCTTTTCCGGTTTGGGAAGCCGTCACCAGCCCGGACCTCTTCTGCATCCGCTTCCCCGGCCGCAATGACAGCGGCCGGCGGGCGGGCAAGGCCGCGCGGCAGTTCGACTACGGCTACTCCGACGAGGAGTTGGGCGAATGGGCCGGGGACCGGATCGAACGCCTGAGCCGCCGCGCCCGCCGGGGCATCCTGCTGTTCGGCAACCACGTCCAGGCCCAGGCACCGCAGAATGCCCGGCGGATGATGGGCCTGCTGCGGAGGGCCGGCTGGCCGGTTGGGACCGTTGAGCCCGTTTGGCCCGTTAAGCCGGTTTAGCCCGTTGGCCCGTTAGGCTGGTTAGTCCCGCTAAAGCGGGATTGATTAGGCTCATGGCCTTCGCCATATCGCGGTCTTTTTCTTCGTCTGAAAACGAGAGGTTTCAATTAGCCCCCACGGGCTCAACAGGCCTAACGGGCTCAACCGGCCAACTGGATCCAACAGGCTAAACTGACATGAGAATCAACCGATAATTCGATACTTGAAACACTACCGAAAAGGATCTCACAAATGACGGACAATCCCAACCAAACGTCAACCCAAACCAACCGGCCAACGGGCTCAACCGGCCTAACGGGCTAACCGAAATGAACCGCTCGATCATTCACTTGAACGTGACCGACTTTGCCGTGGCGGTGGAGCGCGGGGTGGACCGCCGGCTGCGGGACCGGCCGGTGATCGTCGCGCCCGCCGGCGCCGCCCGCGCCGTCGTTTACGACATGAGCGACGAGGCGTACCGCAGCGGGGTCCGCAAGGCCATGGCCCTGCGCCGGGCCCTGCGGTGCTGCCCGGATGCGACCGTGCTGCCGCCGCACACCGACCGCTACGAACGGGCCATGACCGGTTTTCTCAAGCACGCCCTGCCCTATTCGCCGCTGATCGAAATGACCGATCACCAGGGCCACCTGTTCATCGACGCCACCGGCACCGGGCGTCTCTTCGGTCCGTCCCCGGATCTGGCCGAACGCATCCGCCGGGCCGTGCGCCGCGACCTCGGATTCGATCCGATCTGGTCCGTTGCCACCAGCAAGCTGGTCGCCAAGGTGGCCTCGCGCACGGTCAAGCCGCATGGCGAATCGATTGTCCCGGCGGGCTCGGAGCCCGGTTTCCTGGCGCCGCTGCCCCTGCACCTGATTCCCGGAATCGAACCGGAGGACCTCGGCCGGCTGCGGGATTTCAACCTGGCCTGCGCCGGTCAACTGGCCCGCCTCTCCCCGGCCCAGCTCGCACTGGCGTTCGGCAGCCGCGGCCAGGTGCTGTACGAAACGGTCCGCGGCATCGACCCCTCGCCGGTGTTGCCGGTGGGCCAGGACCCGCCGGCGGCCCGCGCCGAACACACCTTCGAGACCGACACCAACGATACGGCCGTGGTGGAGAGCATCCTTTACCGCCTCGTGGAGCGAATCGGGGCCGACCTGCGCGGCCGGCGCCTGGCCGCCCGCCGCGTCGGCATCGTCCTGGAT